>CAZTJA010000010.1:0-63224 GCA_964613745.1 uncultured Syntrophaceae bacterium | reverse complement strand
ATGAGAGCTCGAAGAGGATTGATATCCAATGGATTCATCTCATAAGGCGATACAAGCCGAGTCATGAGATCCAGCATTGTATATCCCGGTGATGAGTCCAGTGTCCATCGTCCGAACAGGCGATCTACAACGGTTCTTTGTAGGGGAGAGTATGCTCCTGCAGCGCTTATGCCGGCCCAGAATTTTCTGAGAGCTTTCCGCGCCCCTTCTTTTCCGCCTGTGTCGAGCCCATCCGCCAACACAACGCCGTTCATGGCACCGGCACTTGTGCCGCTAATACCTTCAATCTGTACACGGTCGTCCTCAAGTAGTCGATCAAGCACTCCCCAGGTGAAAGCACCGTGAGCTCCACCGCCTTGTAATGCCACTTCTATCAATTTCGGCCGGCTCATATAAAACTCCATGATGATTAGTAATTTTTTGTATAATCAAAACTGCATATCTTAATCGAAGGTCACGTATCAGATAACCAGTTCATCTTTACGGAATTCGGACGACTGTACGTCTACATTAATATGCGAATTTCAGGACCAATCTCTTTCCGGGGTCAACCAAATCTTGCTCACTGGGCAGCTTCACTCAAAACACTCTGGAGCTTTGACTCATCCTCATGCGAAAGTGAAGTTTTTAAGATCTTTCCGCCTGTGCCTTTAAGTTCGTCCATGACTCTGTCCGGAGTCATACTTCTGACGAGCACAAACAAAGCGGAGCTCTTCGGCTGGAGAGTATCAGCTAGTTCCTTCATAAAATTGTTGTTTATTCCCACGTCCGTGAGAGCACCGGAAACGGCTCCGGCCGTAGCACCGACTGCCATTCCCAATATGGGATTGAGGAAAATCAGTCCCACCAAAGTTCCCCAAAAACCGCCACTTGCGGCACCTGCTGCAGTCAGGTTGATGGCCTGGTGAAGTTTCACCTTGCCCTTTTCGTTCTTTTCCGCCACCACTGCATCTTCAAGATCGATTAAGTACTCTTTTTGCATTTTCCACAGCATTAATCGCACTTCTTCAGCCTTGAATTGATCATCATAGGCAATAACCACTAGATCGCTCATACCTATAACCTCCTTCTTCCATAGTACAACTCAACGGTTCTCACATGCATTCAATGCATACGACAATACCGGTCCAACCGTTGAGAATGTCTTTCATGACTTTATTGATGTTAAGAGTAAAGTCAATGCAAATTATGTTCATTTAGTAATGGCTCTCTTCCGCATGACGTTAGCTAAGTACCACTTGGCTTTCATTACTTCTTACTTCAACTTGTTTCTGCCGAAGTAGTTGCGATTTCACCTCTAACAACAACGGTAAACTTTTTGGACAGAATGGTAATTTTCTTTGCATTCGACTTTTGCCTATTTTTCGCGTAATCTCTGCCGACACTCCCGGACCGACATTGCATTGGGCGGCATTCTCTCTGATCCAGGGTTCCGCCATCATAGAACAGACAAGAGCCTTCAACACCCGAATAGGCCCAAGCATATGCGAACCAACAATTCAGTTTTTTGTCGCTCAAATAAACCACTTTTCCGTTGCATCGGCTTTTTCTGTGTTTCTGTAATTTTATGTCTTTCATGTTTCCTTTCCGACTTACACGCTCAGGATCTTAAAAAGGCGTCGTTCGCTCCACAATGGATCCCTCAGGCCCAGTTCGCCGGTTACATGGTCGCCCTTGATAAAGGCTTTTATAAAGAAGCGGGAATAGATCTGACTCTCTTGGTTGGCGGGCCGGGAAATCCACCGCTGGACGCTATTCAAACGGGCAAAGCTACTTTTTGCACCGATTGGCTTTCCAACGGTATTGAAAAAAGATCATGGGCTATTGATGTCGTAAATCTTGCTCAAATAAGTCAGCGTTCCGCTCTTGTACTTGTAGCAAAGAAAAAAAGCGGAATAGAGGCTCCCCAGGACCTGAATGGTAAGAATGTAGGGCTCTGGGCGGGCCAATTCTATTTGCAGCCAAGACTTTTCTTTCAAAAGTATGGGATTTCGGTAAACGTCATTCCGAATTATTCATCAGTAAGCTTATTCCTGAAGGGCGGGGTCGATGCAATGTCGGCCATGTATTACAACGAATACCACACGTTAATTAACAGCGGCCTGAACCCGGAAGATTTGACTATCTTTTTCTTTGACCGGCACGGGCTTAGCTTTCCCGAAGACGGCATCTACTGCATGGAATCAACTTTTCTTCATGATCCGGACATGTGCGCCGCCTTTGTGCGGGCATCTTTGAAGGGATGGTTTTATGCATTTGACCATCAGGATGAAGCGGTGGAAATTGTCATGAAACACGCCCGTGCGGCACATACCGGCACCAATAGAGCTCATCAGCGTTGGATGCTGGCACGAATGAAGGAACTTATCATTCCGGACGGAGATAAGGCGTCGATCGGAAAACTGAAATTCCTGGATTATGAGCTGGTCGGAAATGTGCTGAAAGATTCAGGAGATATTAGAGATCTTCCCAAATTTGACGAATTTTATAGAGGCCCTAAATAATGCTCAGAATTCGCAGCAGCCTCGGTTTAAAGATTACGATTCTTGTCTTGTGCGGAGCTTCATTCGTTTTTGCCCTCGCCCTTGCATACAACTACTCTTATTCCCGAAAAGTGATCCTTGCGGAAGCCGAGAAAAATGCAGGCAACTTGGCTTTATCTGTTGCACGGCGAATCGAACAGGATTTCCGAGCTGCAGCCAAGGTACCCAAAGCGTTGGCTGCCGTTCTAGAAACGGGTATTCCAAACAAAGATTTACTTTTGGAATTGATCAAGCGCATGGTCGAAGAAGGTAGGGAGATTTATGGATCCACCGTTGCTTTTGAACCATACACATTTGATAACAACCTCCGGTCGTTTGCTCCTTACTTCTTCAAGAACCAATCCGGCGTGAGCTATAAAGAGCTCGGAAAAGATTCTACGAATTATTTCACTCAAGATTGGTACCACATTCCGAAAGTCCTTAGGACGCCGATTTGGACGGAACCGTATTTTGATGACGGCGGCGGAATAATTATGACAACCTATTCACGGCCGTTTTTCGAAAGAGCACCAGACGGGACGGCTTCGAAGGTCAAAGGGATTATCACCGCGGATGTTTCACTTGAGTGGCTCACCCAGATCATTGCTTCCGTCCAGCCCGGTCGAACGGGTTTCAGCTTCATATTGTCCGAAACAGGCCATTTCGTTAGTCATCCCAACACGGAATTGATCATGTCGGAGTCCATTTTCAGTTTGGCTGAAGAACGACAAGACGCTTCTCTTCGAAAATTAGGATTGGCAATGTTGCAGGATGAATCGGGCTTTGTCGAAATCGGCCCAAGCCTCAGCGGACAAGATTCTTTCCTGGCGTACGCACGAATTCCCACCCCCGGCTGGTCTCTCGGCGTGGTGTTTCCGAAGGAAGAATTGTTGGCCGACATGAATAGTTTACACCGAAAAACGGTCAGCGTGGCCGTTGGGGGATTGATCCTGATGCTCCTGATGAGCGTTCTTATCGGCCGTTCAATTGCTCGTCCCTTAAAAAAAATGGCTACTGCTACGGGCAAAGTTTCTCATGGAGAGCTGGATATTGATCTCTCCGAGATTAATCGGGAAGACGAAGTGGGACAGCTTGCAAAATCATTCACCTCAATGACTCAAGATCTGAAAAAATACATCAAAGATCTCACGGATACTACGGCCGCAAAGCAAAGGGTAGAAAGTGAGTTGTCGATTGCGGCTCGAATTCAACGAAGCATGCTTCCCTCAGTTTTCCCGGCCTTTCCCGATAGAGCTGAATTCGACATATACGCCGTCATGAATCCCGCCAAGGAGGTCGGCGGTGATTTTTACGATTTTTTCTTCATCGATTCGGATCATCTTTGTGTAGTTATTGGCGATGTGTCGGGAAAAGGAGTTCCGGCTGCTCTGTTCATGTCCGTAACGAAATATCTCATTGAAGCTGCAGTTGGAATGAACGAACCCCCGGACAAAGTGCTTGAACGAGTCAACCGTCATTTGGCCGCTAACAACGAATCCTGCATGTTCGTCACGGTTTTTATGGGGATCCTGAATGTGAAGACCGGAGAATTCCTTTACGCAAATGCCGGCCACAATCCGCCTTTGATCTGGAACAATGATTCCGAACCCGAATTCCTCAGCCGCCCCGGAGGGCCGGTGGTCGGTATAATTGATGACGCTGTTTTTGAAATGAATCATGTGCAGTTCATCCCCGGAACGGTCCTACTCGCCTATACGGATGGAGTGACGGAAGCCTTCAGCGCCGACGAAAAAATCTATTCAGACGAAAGATTATTGAAGGTAGTAAATTCCATTAAAGATAGAGCCCCAAGGGAACTGACCGAACTTCTTTTGAAGGACATCGAGGAATTCAGTGTGAATGCGCCCCAAGCTGACGATATTACTATACTGACATTGCATTTCAGCACAAAAAATCTACCGTAAATTTCGATTTATTAACCGAAATTCGTAGCCGGGTACAAAACTTCTTCCAGAGTTAAGCATCGTTATCCAAAAAAAAACGACACTCACATGAATGCCGCTCAAATATAGGTGATTCGAGCACCAGCTCGAGTCTCACAGCAAATACAACAGTATGTCAATCACCAAATGACGTGTCTTCTGATTTCTTCGGAAACATTTCCGTGAACTCGGATGAGTTGCCATTCGCCTGCTGAATGTCGGTCCCTACCGAAGGGACGATGCACTTAACTTTTGAGCTTTTGCTGCAAGACCGAGCATTGCTCCATAGCCTTATAAAGAGCTATGAGATTGTCGATCCATTCTTTGTCTAAGGTTTCAGTTTCTTTGACCAGTTGAGCTCTCCGGTCCTTACCGACATCCGTTTCCCTTAGTTCTTTGGTTATTTCGCGCCTTTTGGCATGTGGTCCAACCGCACTTTCGAAAGCCGCTCGGACCGGATCCAGTGGATTGCTCATGGAGCACCTCGCACGGTCAACAAAAACTCATCAAGTCTCTGTTACATTCTTGGGAATCCGGTTTCAGTTGTAAAAAGCGGGGAAAGATTATTTTTTCTTTTTTCCGCCTTTTTTCTCGACCGGCTTCACGGCATCCTTCAGCGCTTTAGCAGCCCGAAACACGGGAACTCTCGTAGCCGGAATTTGCATGACTTCTCGAGTCCTCGGATTGACTCCGTTACGGGCCTTTCTGTCACCCACGGCAAAGGTTCCCAGGCCGTCGATTCGGATGTTGTCGCCTTGTTTGAGACTTGACTGAAGGGTCTGAACTAATGCATCCAGCATAGCGGTTGCGGCTTTTTTGGTTACGTTGCCTTCTTCCGACAGCTTTGCTACGAGTTCCGCCTTGGTCATCGCATTTACCCCCTGAGACTTCTGAAATTAAACTCTCGCGGATTGATTCCGATGAGAAGCTGATTCATTACACTTAATTTATATGAGAACACCGGTCTTATTACCCAAAAACAATATGATGACAATCATCCGACAAGTAGCTACAGGGTTGTAGCGGAACGCGATCGCTGCCACCGTTTGCCTTGGGCCGATTCGGTCTCATGAATAGGCCCTGCACAATATTTACAAGAATGATGGCACCGTATAGCGCAGATAATCGTCGTTGTCCACATTAATTAGCATGTTGTAGGGCTAATAATGAAAATTTAAATCCGGACAAATTGCTTCAGGTAAGAACTATAAGAGCACTCCCACTGTAAGTTACTGAAATGATTAGCCCGTTACTTCAAACGTATTGCTTGTCGACGCATTCACAATAACTCCAATATGACGACGTGCTGTCGACAATTCCTGTGAAACTGCGCTCATAAAGATGAGCATAGCAGGCTCACTCCGGAACTATTTGAAGAGTCATCCAATTATGCGCGCTCAAAATACGTAACTTGATTGAGTGCTCTGGGTTGATTTCAATATGCAGTCTGTTACGCATGGCGGATATCAGCCTATTAACTGTGGAATCACATTTCGAGGTAAGATTTCTTCTGAGTAGCTAAGTCAATCCCAGCAAGGCCTTTATACTGTTGCCGCAGAAAAACATCGTGGAAGTTGAAGTAATGCATCGAATCATATCGGAAACAAAATTGTCTTAAGTAGCAAATTATTAGACTTTATTACTTTTTCGCAACCCCGTTTGTAAAGCTGGAACGTGAACGCAACCGTATAGTAACGAATGTGCGTAAATAGTAAGTGTATTGTGGAGAGACGAAATGAAGATCAAATTAGTCAATGTCATTTCTATAGTTTTCATTCTGAGTATTGTCGTGGCGGCTCGAGGACAAGCCCAAGTCGAACACTCCTCAGCAAATACAATTGAAGCCAAATCAATGCAGCTTGGAGCGTGGAGATCCTCACAATTAGTGGGAATAAATGTCATCACCGAAGATGGTGAGCGGGTAGGTACAATTTCGGATATGGTTGGAGATGTGAAAGGCAAAGTTCTGTACTTGGTACTTTCTCATGGAGGGATCTTGGGAGTCGGCGACAAACTCATTCCTATACCGTGGGATTCCATAAAGCCAACGGAACAAGGTCGCTCTTTAACGGTAAAGTTGTCCAAACAATCATTGGAGAAAGCACCTAATTTTGACAGCAAAAAATGGCCGGATTTTAATCAAGCGGAATGGAATGACAAGATGAAAAAATATTATGCAAGCTATGAAGGCAAAGAAGGGGACAGGTAATTCTTCGCAGGATTCTCATTGCCAATTTAGCTGATAATCACCGGGTAGGCCGTAATTATAACCAATGGCCTCTCCGGCAGTGTAACGCATGCAAGATGAAAAACTAGTATCACAATTAGACATTCCGAAATTCATTCTGTTATTGATGATTGCCTTTGGTCTGTGGATAACTTTTGTGCTCTTCAGGCCTTTTTTTGATTCAATCGCAATTGCCGGAATATTGGCCATTGTTATGCAACCGGTGAATCAAAGGGTTCTCGTTCTAGTCGGGGGTCGTCCTACAGTGGCAGCACTGTTGACTTCCGCGCTCTTGATTTTTTTGGTTTTAATACCCGCTTGGTTTTTGTTTTGGCAATTGTTATCCGAAGCGGCAAGTATATTCCAAAGCGTTTCTCTCTGGGTCGCATCCGATTCTTTTCAAGATTTTCTGAAGCAACCACGAATCGTCAGTATCATGACCATACTAAATTCCTATTTAGCCGAAATCCAACAGCTCACTGGAGAGGGTAGCAATCAAAATAATCAGACGGGGCAAATGGGTATCCAGATTGGTTTAACTTTTGCCAAACGTGTGCTGGATAGCGCAACCAACATTCTCGCTAATTCAATTTCGTTCCTGGGAAACTTTCTTTTAATGGTTTTTGCTTTTTTTTTCTTCGTGAGAGATCACAAAAAAATTCAAAACAGCATTTTTAAACTCTTTCCGTTCACTGAAGGGCATGAGCAAGTCATTTCGGAGAGAATTAATTTGATCAGTCGTTCAACGCTGTTAGGCACATTTATAGTGGCAATAGCACAAGGAGCGGCAACTGCAATCGCTTTCTGGTTAACCGGTCTGCCCGTCGTCTTGGGGGCATTGGCCACGGCATTTGCCTCGTTCATTCCGATTGTGGGCACGGGGCTTATATGGATTCCCGCTATTGCATATTTGTTGGCTATTCAGAAATTTTGGTCGGCAATTTTTATATTTTTTTGGGGCACAGTAATTGTAGGATTTGTATTGGATAACTTATTGCGCCAGGTAATAGTCGCCGGTGGGTGGGTAAATGCCCCCCTTCTATTTTTCTTCATTATCGGCGGAATGAATCTGTTCGGCATTTTTGGTGTGCTGTACGGCCCCGTGTTACTTGCAGCTCTATACATCCTTTTTTACATCTATGACATCACATTTGGGAGACCTGGATTACTAATCAAGTAGTACATCATGAGAGCAAGGTCTTCCGATATGCGAGAGTACGTAACCTGCTTGCCCAAACACGTTAAGTTCCGTTTCCCTAATGCAAGGACAATCTCTGTTAAGCAAAACGGTCATCTTCGAGGAGTCGGCAACCCTAGAAGTGTGTCCTAATCGGAATGGTCCCTCTCACGTTGTGCACTCGGTTTGTTTTCGCACGGCCTCAGCAGTAGGCTTTATGGTTGCTCCGCGCCTCCTAGCGTATACCTGCGTAAATTCCGCACCGAAAAATAAAATTTGAGCGGAATAATAAACCCAGAGCAGAATAATCAGGATAGAGCCAACGGCACCATAGGCTGAGGCCATACTGCTATGCCCCAAATATAAACCAATGAGAAATTTGCCCAGTATAAACAGTAGGGCAGTCAGTGAAGCACCGGTCCAGACATCGCTCCAACGCACGGCGGCATCGGGCACTAACTTATAAATCATTGCGAAAATACCGGTGATCACCACAAAAGAAATGAGGAAATTTACTGCATAAGCTAATACCGCTCCTCCCGGAATGTAAGCTTCTATCACTGTGTTCAATGCAGCCAGTCCAGTGCTGATTACCAGCGAAACCAACAATAGGAACCCTGTTCCTACCACCAAGGTAAAAGAGAAAAAGCGCGATTTGATTACTCCCAGAATGCCGCGACCTTCCTTCGGCTCAACTTCCCATATGAGATTCAGCATGCTTTGAAGGTGAGCAAAGACTGCACTGGCGCCGAAGAGTAATGTTACAATTCCTATTACCATGGCCATTAAACCCTTTCCGGGTTTGCTGGATGCAGCCATCATTTCTTGGATCGTCTGAGCACTATCATTTCCGACCAACTCGGCGATTTGTTGAATTAATGCATCCCGAACGGTTGTACTGTTTTCGTAAAAGAAACCTGCTATTGAAACTATTACAACCAGCAACGGGGCGATTGAAAAAAGGGAATAATATGCAAGGGCAGCCGCCTGATCTGATGCGTTGTCATTGCTCCATTCGTTATAAGTCTCTTTCAAAAGACCCCAAAAATAACCTACATTCATAATTGCCCTACTAAGAGAAAACGTACACGTTTCTAATTTAAGAAGTAAGCTGTAAATCAGCTGTTTAATTAATCCGGATCACTAATCATCCACTAATTCATTATCAATTAATAGCAATTGCCTAGGTCGTACGATCCATCAGAATTCTTGGTATTTATAGACCAATATAGCGCGAGACCGTTCCAGTATTTTTATTTAGTCCCGATAGCCCTAAATGGCCGTACCGGTACAGGTCGGCTCTGTTGATAATTCAAGTCGGCGCGAAATGCTCGTAAAAGTGATTTTTATGGGATTGGCGGAGAGAGAGGGATTTGAACCCCCGGTACCCTTACGGATACAGTTGATTTCGAGTCAACCCCCTTCGGCCTCTCGGGCATCTCTCCGCGGGGAAAGCTATTAGGATGTAGCTCGCAAGCGTTCAAAAAAATTGTGCAAAAGTTCAGCGGACTCTTCTTTGAGGACTCCTGACGTAATTTGGATTTCCCGGTTTATTCTTGGATCATGGGCGAAATCGAAAAGACTTCCCAATCCTCCCCATCTGTCGTTGTATGCCCCGAAAATCACCCTACGTATTTCAAACTGAAGTACCGCTCCAGCACACATGATACAGGGCTCCAATGTAACATAAAGGGATGCGCTCCGCAATCTCCAGTTCCCGTTCCGCATTGAAGCTTCACGCAATGCATTAATTTCCGCATGCGAAGATGCATCATTGAGTGATTCAACTTTGTTGTGACCGCTGCCTACAATTGTGCCATTTTGTACGACAACCGCTCCAACAGGCGTTTCGCCCATTTCGCCTGCTTGTGCGGCCAGTTTCAGAGCCGCAGACATGAAACGAATGTCATCCGGATCATATCGAATGGCCGCTCCACCAAGCCCCGGCTCACTCAAGAATTGCGCCTTGAGCGGCCGAACTCACCAGTTTTGCATAGCGGCCAAGTATACCTGTCTTAATCGTGGGTTCCGGCTGCTTCCAATTCGCCTTTCTTTTTTCGATCTCAGCCTGAGCGACATTTAGATCTATTCGTTTGGCGGGGATATCGATCGTAATCTCATCACCTTCTTGCACGAAGGCTATAGGACCGCCATGGGCAGCTTCAGGAGACACATGCCCTATAGCCGCTCCCCTGGTGCCGCCGCTAAATCTGCCGTCTGTAATGAGTGCCACGGATTTATCTAATCCCATTCCCGCAAGAGCTGAAGTTGGGTTCAGCATTTCTCTCATGCCGGGACCTCCACGCGGGCCCTCATATCGTATCACCACGATCTCACCGGAGCTGATATTTCCTGAAAGAATAGCCTCAACCGCTTTCTCTTCGGAGTCAAATACTCGAGCCTTGCCTGTATTTTTTAACATTGACTTATCTACTGCGGACTGTTTTACAACTGCTCCTTCAGGTGCCAAATTTCCGCGTATTATCGCTATCCCACCCCTTGGGCTGTGTGGATTTTCTAGAGATCGAATCACCTCATGGTCCGCGATTTCTACGTCTCTTAAATTGTCAGCCAGTATTTTGCCGGTAACGGTCATCACACCGGTGTCCACCAAACCACCACGGGCCAATTCCTTAAGTACCGCCTGAACCCCCCCTGCACTGTCCAGATCCTCAAGATGATTCGGCCCTCCCGGAGACAAAGCACAAATATGGGGCGTTTTGCCGCTCACTGCGTCGAACAGATCCAGGTCAACTTTGATACCCGCCTCTCTCGCTATCGCAGGTACATGCAAAACCGTGTTGGTTGAACACCCCAGTGCCATGTCGACTGCAATGGCATTTTTGAATGCTTGTTCCGTCGCTATGTCGCAAGGTTTGATGTCCTTTTCCACCAGTTCCATAACCTTCATACCGGCTCTTTTCGCCAATCGTATCCGAGCTGCTTCAACGGCGGGTATAGTGCCGTTTCCCGGAAGCCCCAATCCCAATGCCTCAGTCAGACAATTCATGGAATTAGCCGTAAACATTCCTGCACATGATCCGCATCCCGGACATGCCTTTTCTTCCAGAATCGCAAGTTCATCCAAAGACATGTTGTCCGATTTCACTCTGCCCACTGCCTCAAAAACCGTGATAACATCAGTTTTCTTGCCTTTGAATCTGCCGGTGAGCATAGGTCCACCACTTACTACAACAGCCGGTATATTTAGCCTCAAAGTTGCCATGAGCATGCCGGGAACTACTTTGTCGCAATTTGGAACGAGAACTAGTCCGTCAAAAGGGTGTGCAATTCCCATAATTTCCACGGAATCGGCAATGAGATCGCGACTGGCAAGGGAATATTTCATGCCGGAATGCCCCATTGCTAATCCATCACACACGCCGATTGTCGAAAATTCAAGAGGAGTTCCGCCGGCAAGTCTTATGCCGGCTTTAACGGCATTCACTATCAGATCGAGATGAATGTGGCCGGGCACAAGTTCGTTGGCCGAATTTGCTATTCCAATGAGCGGTCTTGCAATCTCTTCGTCAGTTATTCCCATTGATTTCAGGAGAGCCCTTGAAGGAGCTCTACCCAAACCAGATTTCATTATGTCGCTTCTCAAAAAAACCTCCGTGTTTCGAAGACACACAACATAAATTTGCGTGTTTTCTACTCGTGCAGCAATTTATCTACTTTTGGAGCATGTATTCTTTCGTAAACCGGCAATTCCCCTAACAAAGGACGTGCATAGTTTTTAAAGTATACGGTTACATTGTTTACTCCATCGATGAATTCATCCGGCATGGACTTTGTTTCTTTTGCGACTTCTTCCAATGGGGTCACATTATAACGAACCCCATAATCACCAACTCGCTCGATAGTGATGGATCCGTCAACCCTGTGCCATGCAGCTATTTGGACGGCCCGTTCTCCCACTTCTCGTGCCTCGTTTGCATCAACTGAGCTGACACAGCCCAAAAATGACCTTTGCAAATAGCCGAATGTGTCGGAACGGACTCTCTTAATATTAAGCTTTTCTTTCACAAGGTTTGTCAGAGCATCTCCCAGGGACGTAGTACCCGAAAGCTGTATATTGCCGTGTGAGTCCCTCTCGATCTCTTTAACAAGCTTAGCGGCTATAGGTGTCCCCTCAGAATCCTGAATGCCTTCGGAAACGGCAATAATTGCCCTACCGAATTTTGCATACGCATCCTGTACGCTGGACAAAAATTCATCCGGATCGAAAGGCCGCTCCGGCAAATAAATGAGATGAGGTCCATCATCATTGTATTTTCGGGCAAATACCGACGCTGCTGTAAGGAAACCCGCATGCCTGCCCATTACAACACCCACGTAAACTCCGGGGAGCGATCTGTTATCGAGGTTGACTCCCATAAAGGCCTGGGCTACGAATTTGGCCGCAGATCCGTAACCGGGACAATGATCCGTAACACGTAAATCATTATCTATCGTTTTGGGAATGTGCATGACCCGCAGCTCATAGCTCTCATCAAGAGCAAACTTGTTGACGATTCTACAGGTCTCTGCGGAATCATTGCCGCCTATGTAAAAGAAGTAGTGTATTCCATGGGCTTTACAGACTTCGAATATCCGTTTGCAGTATTCCTCATCAGGCTTCACTCTTGTGCTTCTTATTCCCGCTCCGGGGGTCCGAGCCACCATTTCAAGATTGTGCCCGGTAGCCTCCGAAAGATTCACGAATTCCTCATTGACCAAACCTTCGACCCCTCGAAAAGCTCCGTAAAATTGTGTAATGTGCGGGTACTGCCTGGCCTGAAGCACAGCACCAACCAGAGATTGATTGATTACCGCAGTGGGACCGCCCCCCATTGCAATGATTGCCTTGCCGGTGAGTTTATCCATGGCTCCATACCTCATTCAAATTGGGAATTCATTTAGCTGATTCAGCACAAACACTCGTCAATTCGGATCATTCAAAATAGAACATCCTCTTTTTTTCATCAACAGGTCTCCGCACTCACGGATTATCATGCATAGAAGTTTGAAAAAATTCAAACAGTTATTGATTTACCCCCAACAATGTATAAACTGGAGCAATGACTGAAATATCCGACCAAACCGAAGCCCTGAAAATAATCGAAAAATTTGAAAGTTTACCGTTGGAGAGACGTGTAGAAATCTTTAGCAATCTCACTCCGGATGGAAGAGAAGCGATTCTACAGAGCATATCAAGACCTCAGGACATCGTACGCCGAATTTCCGAAGAGGAAATATATTTTACTCTGAAACAATTAGGCGAAGAAAATGCCCCTGCAGTGCTTATGTTTACGACAGGTAAACAGCTCAATTACATTATAGACTTGGAATTTTGGAAATCCGATATGTTTAATGCTGCGTCGGCCGAAAAATGGATTCAAATAATAGCGGGATTGGGAGAAGATAAACTCCTTCAGATGATCCAGGTGGTAGACCCCGAACTCATAGTAACGGCTATGGACAAAATGGTTCGCGTTGCAATCCGCAACCCCGATGTTGACCTCGTGGAAGAAATGGACCATCTGCCAATATTCTCCTTCGACAATACTTTTTTTATTGAATTCAAAAATCCTGATTGTGAAGACGCTCTCAAGCTTTTTTTTGAGACGGTATTCAACTGGAACCATGAGTTCTATTTTGGACTAATGGAAGAGCTTGCAAGAGGCATTTCCCTCGAAAATGAAGAATACGCTCGGAAATGGAGACAGGCGAGGTTAGCGGACAAAGGCTTTCCAGAGTTCGATGAGGCTATGGAAATTTACAAGTATTTACATCGTGGTGCCATCTCCTTGGAAGACTCAACGGATGACTCGGAACCCCATGCGGACTTAAGTGGAACCGTACTGTCCTATCCTCTGAAACTCATATTCAGTGACAATCTTCTTCGAAGAGGACTGAAAAAGATTTCTGAGATGACCGAGAGAGACCGGTTGTCTTCCGAATTAGCTCATTTGGCAAACAAGGTGATGGTTGCCGATTCAAAGGATCCTGCTTCGGTCAATTCAATTGAATCCAGCCTAGAGAAGGTCAGCGGATACATAAATCTTGCCCTTGAAGAAATGTGCAATGATGATGAAACCGAAGCCGCACGAGTACTTCGGATCAACCACATGGAGTTTTTGTTTAGGCGAGGTTTCAGCCTCATACTTGACCTTCGTAAAGACGCTCACAAACTTCTGCGTGAATATACAGGTGGAATAGAAAATCTGGGGCATCCTCTAGCGGGATTGATTGAAGGATTGCTCCAGGCGAGACCATATTATGCAGGACATGTGGTTGGAAATGATAGAAAACGGGAATTCGAAAAAATGGAGGACCTACTCCGAATAAAAGAGCAGCTCGATCAGACGCGCAACGGCGAACAGTGGGAACCCGTTTAGCTCACGAAAATGTTTCCGTTTCCAAACTTACCGGCTTTTTTGAGAATTGACACTATTCTTTTTTTCTGAAATTCGGTCAGATTAGACCTAAATGTAACTTCGGCAGGATTACAGGACAGGTCCCATGGATACGTCAACACGAAAGATGTTCCTGTAGGCCAGACATAGTGGCCTGCACCTATTAATATAAGGAACCGGATTTTCTCCTCAGTTGATGATTCCAGAAAGTTCTCTGCGGCTCCTAAAGAATGGTTATTAACGCTTCGCCTTCGCTCTTCTGTTATTGCTGGATACTTTCGCTGAAAAATATGAATTGATTTTTCCAGTCGGCGATCCAGATTTTTGCCTTCCAGATAATAGCTTGAAAAGACAAAATGGCCTATTGGAGAAGCCGGATTGGGCGAGAGTAATCTTCCAGCTACCGCAAGGTCGACGACTCTCGCGTAGTAAATCCGACATTTTAAAGATTCGGTCAAGGTGTCCACAGGGTGGACCGGTTCGGAAGATCTCATCTCCTCACTTTGACTGTTTTGTACGTACGTGATTCATCTGAATCGAATCTGTCTAACACCGGCCTTACCACCGGGCATGTAATTGGACTGATAATCGCTAAAGGGATATCCAGCACGTATGCCAAACCATCCTCCAAGATTTCTAACGCGGGCTTAGGGGCTTTGCACACCATGTAACATTTCTCTTTGGCATTGTAGACCGTGTAGCGAGCATATTTCGGCTCGGCTTGAACGGTCCCCACCAAAAAGAGAATGATAACGGCGGCGCACAAAACCGAATTAAAAAGTTTCATCAGCGCCCCCTGCATTAAATTGTGAATATTTCCGTAAATTATACCAAAATATTAGGGATTTTGCAATTTATAGATCACGGGGCGCAGGATCTCTTCGCATTGGAGAAAAGTTTATCGAAGTAAATTGCTGATTCTAGTCGGCTTAGGGCGGGCATTTTGCACAGATGGATTTAAACAATGTTGTACTTAGATAGCGATCTCCCCGGTCCGGTAAAATGCAGACCACTGTTCCCGAATCCAAATCTTTAGCTGCCTGAATCGCTCCGTACACGGCGGCTCCTGAGCTCATACCCACAAAAATTCCCTGGGTTAAGGCCAGCCACCTCGTTGTGTTGTATGCCTGTTCGTCATTGACACGCAAAAACTTGTCGATTTTTTTGGGATCATAAATTCTGGGGACTATTGCTTCATTCATATTCTTGAGTCCCTGAATAGCATGTCCTTCAACAGGCTCCACTCCTATAATTTGAATATTCGGATTATATTCCTTGAGCCTCTTGGAAATTCCCATCAGGGTTCCCGTGGTTCCCATACCCGCCACGAAGACATCAATTTGTCCATTCGTCTGTTCGAGAATCTCCACTCCCGTAGTCATATAATGAGTTTCGGCGTTGTAGGAATTTTCGAATTGGTTGGGCATAAAATAGTCGTCGGGATGCGCATCGTAAATTTCATGGGCTCTTCTGATCGCACCGTCGGTCGATTCATGCGGAGGAGTGAGAATTAGTTCCGCACCATAAGCTTTAAGAGTGTTGCGTCGCTCCAGGCTGACGCACTCTGGCAGGGTAAGTAAACATCGGTAGCCCTTGCATGCCGCGACCATCGAAAGGCCGATTCCCGTGTTTCCGGAAGTGGGTTCGAGTATTATTTTGTCCTTTGTTAAAGTTCCTTCCTTCTCAGCTCTAGTAATCATGTAATAGGCGATCCGATCCTTAATCGAACCACCAGGATTATTTCCTTCAAGTTTTCCAAGAATGCGGACCCGATCGTTTCCGTGCGGGTCCTGAATTGCCACAAGCGGCGTATTTCCTATAAGATCGAGTATGCACATGAAAGCCTCTAAAAGCTCAAAGTTCTGATTTTACTACCACGATAAGGTTTTAAATTGAAGCGGACGGAGGGAATTTTAGCATTAACCTACAATCGGGTAAACTACTCGAACACAGAGCATAAGCCTAGGAGTTATTCGTCATGGACCGAGAGGAAATTGTATTTGTCTACGGAACTTTACTGAGAGGAGAATACAATCACTACATTCTGAACAATGCGGGTTTCCTTGGTGAGACAGAGACAAGAGCAATTTTCAAACTTTACGATCTTGGAAGTTTTCCCGCAATGGTTGCCGGCGGCTTTACCGGCATCAAAGGAGAAATCTATTCAGTCACTCCTAACATATTGAACCAATTGGACTCTCTAGAAGGCCATCCAAATTGGTATGAAAGAATCATAGTTGATCTCGACTCTAAAATTAAGGCTTACGCATATATAATGCCTGAAAAGTTTGTGCGCGGCAGACCGGAAATCACATCGGGAGATTGGCGCAACAGATAAGATACCGCTCATAACTAGGTTTCGGAGCACATTTGAGGCAACCTTTGGTTGACAAACAGCATAGTGAAACGTATAAAAATGCTACAATTAACCTAATTCTCACGAAAAGGTGCTCCAATGGAACAACGTGATCTAAATCTTATTTTGGAATGGGTCGACAAAGACGCAGAGTTAAAGCGGCTCTGGTCCGAACATCTGGAATACGAGGAACAACTGGAGCATTTTAATAAGAGGGTTTATCTTTCCGCTCAAGAAGAAATGGAACGTAAAACCCTTCAAAAGAAAAAGCTCAAGGGTCGTGATGAAATTGAGCAAATTCTGATTCGGATTCGCAGAAATTCCGCCTCTACATCTTAAGTAAAGAAGCCCTTTTAATGGACAAAAAAGCTATGTTGAACGGTTCGGGCGTTCTCCTCCAGTCTCTAATCGAGGAAGGAGTCGATACCATTTTTGGGTATCCGGGAGGAGCGGTGATCGACATTTTTGACACCATGGCCCGGAATTATTCGGATTCATTCAAATTTATTCTCGTGAGACACGAGCAGGCGGCGGTACATGCTGCGGATGGTTATGCTCGTGCAACCGGAAAACCCGGGATTTGTCTCGTAACTTCCGGCCCCGGTGGAACAAACACCGTTACGGGACTTGCTACAGCGTATATGGACTCAATACCTATCATCGTCTTTACAGGACAGGTGCCGACTCCCCTCATCGGGAATGACGCCTTCCAGGAAGCCGATATTGTCGGAATCACCAGACCCTGTACGAAACACAATTACTTGGTTAGTCGAGTCGAGGATCTCGCTCATACGATTAGGGAAGCTTTCATTATTGCTTCGTCCGGAAGGCCGGGACCTGTACTTATCGATTTGCCGAAGGACGTCGTTCAGGCAAAAACGATTTTTGATTACCCGAAAGATATTGAAATCCCTACATATAAACCCACTCTGAAGGCTCATCCCCAACAGATCAAACGAGCCGTGGACTTGATCGTTGCGGCCGAACGTCCCGTTATATATGCAGGTGGTGGTGTAATTTCCGCCGGCGCACACGAGGAGCTCAAAGCATTTGCCGAGTTGACCGGCTTCCCGGTAACAATGACGCTGATGGGTCTAGGCGGATTTCCCGGAAATCATCCACTTTCACTCGGAATGCTTGGAATGCACGGCACATACAGAGCCAACATGGCCGTGAGTCATTCCGATCTTTTGTTTGCAGTAGGAGCACGATTTGATGATCGAGTTACCGGCAAGATTGAAGATTTTGCTCCAAAAGCTAAAATTATTCACATAGATATCGATCCGACATCAATTCAGAAAAATGTCCTGGTGGACATTCCAATTGTAGCGGATGCAAAAAACGCCCTCGCCGGTCTGCTTCAGGTTCTCAAGAAAAAGGATCCGAGTGGTCGCAAACGCGAGCGCCTTTCTGACTGGTTGGCTCAAATAGCAATATGGAGAAATGAACAGCGGCTCCGCTTCGACAGGTCTTCGGATACCATTAAGCCTCAATACGTCGTGGAAAAACTGTACGAACTGACCGGAGGTAAAGCAATAATCAGTACTGAAGTTGGCCAGAATCAAATGTGGGCCGCTCAATATTATCTATTTGATAAACCCCGATCTTTTCTCACATCCGGCGGACTCGGAACCATGGGCTACGGATTTCCGGCCGCAATTGGCGCTCAAATAGCTTTTCCGGACAAGATTGTCATAGATGTTGCCGGGGACGGCTCCATTCAGATGAACATTCAGGAGCTCGCGACGGTTGCCAATTATGATTTACCGGTAAAAATTGCTATATTGAACAACGGCTACCTGGGAATGGTACGCCAATGGCAAGAGCGTTTTTATGATAATGTGTATTCTCATACGGACATTATGGCTGCGCCCGATTTCGTGAAATTGGCTGAAGCTTACGGTGCAGTAGGCCTTCGCGCAACCAAAACGGAAGAAGTTGAACCTGTAATCCGGGAGGCATTATCCGTCAATAAATGCGTTGTAATGGATTTTGTTGTTGAACGTGAAGAAGGTGTTTACCCAATGGTACCGGCAGGTGCCTCATTGACGGACATGATTTTAGTTTAATGGATAATAGACACGTAATATCTGTATTAGTGGAAAACAAGCCTGGAGTTTTAGCTCGGGTATCAGGAATGTTTTCAGGCAGGGCTTTTAACATCCATTCTTTGGCAGTCGCTCCAACCCATGACACGAACTATTCGCGGATGACTGTTGTCACGTTTGGCAGCAATCAGATTATTGAACAAATTATCAAGCAGTTACGCAAACTGATCAACGTGGTCAAAGTCCAGGATTTGACCGAGGGTGATTACGTAGATCGTGAGCTGGTTTTGGTACGAATCAAAGCCACTTCGTCAAAGCGTGCCGAGGTCCTCAGAATAGCCGATATTTTCAGGAGCAAAGTCATCGACGTTACTCACGATTCGATAACTCTTGAAGTGACCGGTACGGACAGCAAAATAGAAGCTTTTCTCGAATTGCTTTCACCTCTCGGAATTGCAGAGTTGATCAGAACCGGGTCAATTGCAATTCCAAGGGGCAGGAAAACGGCGAAAATTATGAGTGTTTCTGAATGAACCGGAAAAGCGGGCATTATGAATTAATTGCACGCGAAGGATATCCTTTTTTTATTCCATTGTTTGCGGTTTCCATAGTGTTATGGATTGCCGATTACAACATTTCTTCTCTCATATTTTTAATTTTTGGAAGCTTCGTTCTCTATTTTTTTAGAAATCCCGAAAGAAAACCCCCGGTCGGCGAAGGTCTGATCATTTCTCCGGCAGATGGTCGAGTAGTGCAAATAGTTGAAAATACAAGTTCAAATTTCCTGAGCGATTTTCCCCTAACCCGAATAAGTATTTTCATGTCCGTTTTTGACGTTCACGTTAATCGTTGGCCTATGTCGGGCATTGTAAAGAAAATAACTCATGTACCCGGACGATTCATGGATGCGCGACATCCCGAAGCATCATATTCCAACGAACACAATTCCATAGTGTTGACCTCGGAACAATCAGCCATCGAGGTTGTTCAGATCGCCGGCAAAATAGCAAGGAGAATTGCTTGTTGGGTCGAAGAAGGCGATTCGGTCGTACAAGGTGAACGTTTCGGGCTCATAAGGTTCGGTTCACGGCTCGATGTATATCTTCCCCCCAAATTCACCATCACGGTCAATTTAGGAACCCGCGTCACGGCAGGGGAATCCATTTTAGCCGTCAAAAAACAAACCAATTCGTAATCAAAACTAACAGTTTACAATCAATGTTGGCCGGAAGCTGCTCGTGAGGGAGTGCATTATATAAGGATAGCTCCTGAATGCTTTAATATTTGCGATAATTTCTTGAACTGTTTATTATAGAAATGTTTGTTTAGGCGGTGAACGTATGGCCAGAAAAAGAAAACCATTTTTCAAATCCGGGAGACGGTATTATGAAGGTGAAGAAATACCTTTCAGACCGCCTCGGAAAAAGATTCCTCTGAAAAAAGGTATTTTTATCCTTCCATCTTTACTAACCCTCACAAGTATTTTTTTCGCTTTTTATGGGATCATCGCTGGAATTAAACAGCAATTCGTGCTTTCGGCGGCACTCATATTGGTTGCCGGTTTTTTTGACGGGATAGACGGGAAAGTAGCAAGACTGACGAATACCACGAGCAAATTCGGAGTAGAGCTGGATTCACTTGCCGATGTAATCTCTTTTGGAGTAGCGCCGGCTATTCTCATGTACATGTGGGCTTTGATGGATTGCGGGAGAATCGGTTGGGTCAGTGCATTTCTTTACGTCTCATGCGGAGCATTAAGATTAGCTCGATTTAATGTTCAAACCGGCACGATCGATCCGAAAAGATTCAATGGATTACCTATACCGGCAGCCGCAGCCATGTTGGTTACAACGGTGCTGTTCTTTCATAAATTTGGCTTGAATGCTGATGATTTTAGTACTCTGTTGCTTGTTCTCAACACGAGTATGGCTTTTTTCATGGTGAGTTCAATCAAATTCCACGCTTTCAAGGACCTCACCCTGGTGAGAAAAAAACCATTTGCTTCGACGGTTGGGTTTGTATTGTTGCTGGCCTTGATCGCTGCAAGCCCGTTTGTCGTTCCATTTTTCATCTGCGCAGCGTATGTGATTTCCGGACCGATACTAACCGTCATGTTGTATCAAAGGAACAGAAATAAACAGCAGGAAGAAACGACCGATGTTCCTGCTCCAATGGAAAATCCTTTATCCGAAGAAACGGTGAAGAATTCTCCATAGAGACCTGCTCTGAAATCCGGTATTCTGAACGTGACAACACTATTTTGCCTGATTAGTTTGGGAAATCACCTCAATTACCTCTTTTCTGATTCAGCTTACACTGAGCTTTAAACCGCAACCTTGAATTTCCAGGAAGCACCTAGTATTTTTTTTATGGTTTTAAAATAAGTTTTCGGATCAGGATGGGATTTTCCCGAAATGTATCCATTTCGGTGGAAAGTCTCAGGCTTAGCTCTTTTCGGAGGAAAAATGTCAGAGCGAGTTTATATTTTCGATACTACCCTTCGCGATGGAGAACAGTCACCGGGCGCAACTATGAACCGTGGTGAAAAGCTGCAGCTTGCAAGACAATTGGAAAAATTGGGGGTAGATATCATTGAAGCCGGCTTTCCCGCGAGCTCTGAAGGAGACCGTGAAAGTGTTTCGTCCATAGCGCGGGAGATTAAGCAATCCCGAGTGGTTGGATTGGCGAGATCTCTTGCCGAAGATATTGAAATAGCGTGGAAAGCTGTGGAGCAAGGAAACAATCCCGGCATACACACCTTTATTGCGACAAGCGATATTCATCTCGAACATAAACTCAGAATGAGCCGAGAAGAAGTCATTGAGCGCGCGGGTCAGGCCGTTCGACTCGCTCGATCTTTATCCGATTGGGTTGAATTTTCCTGCGAAGACGCTACCCGAAGTGACCCTGAATACCTGTGCAAAGTTGTAGAAGTTGCCGTGCAAGAAGGTGCTTCCGTAATCAATATTCCGGACACCGTAGGTTATTCGTACCCCGAAGAAATCTTCAAACTTGTTTCGTCGGTAAGGGAGAAAGTCAAGGATATCCACAAGGTCATTATTTCCGTCCATTGTCACAACGATCTCGGTTTGGCTGTGGCAAATTCCATAGCAGGGGTGAGAGCCGGTGCTCGACAAGTCGAATGCACCATCAACGGCATCGGTGAGCGGGCCGGCAACGCCGCTCTGGAAGAACTTGCGATGATCTTAAAGACGAGAAATCAAGCATTTGGGCTCCACACAGGGATACATACGGAACAGATTTTCCATACCAGCAAACTCGTGACTTCGATTACGGGCATACCCGTGCAGCCGAACAAGGCTATAGTCGGTGCAAATGCTTTTGCTCACGAATCAGGCATACACCAGGACGGTGTAATTAAAGAACGCACCACATACGAAATAATGGACCCGGAATCGATTGGAATCGGAAAAAGTTCATTGGTGCTGGGAAAACATTCCGGAAGGCACGCATTTCGTGAACGCGTTAAAACTCTTGGTTATTTTCTTACTGAAGATGAGATTAATCTCACCTTCAAACGATTTAAAGATCTCGCTGATCGCAAAAAGACCGTGTTTGATGAAGATATCGACGCAATCATTGCGGAAGAAGTACTCAGAACAGCCGAAACTTACAAGTTGCTTTCCATGACCGTAATGTCCGGATCGGATGTTGTCCCCACCGCTACCGTTCGGATCGAAATTGACGGTGTTGAATACCATGGAGCCGAACTCGGCAACGGGCCGGTCGATGCGATTTACAATACCATCATGAAGTTAACCGGTCGCACCCCGAATCTGCTAAGATTTTCGATCAGTGCGATTACGGGGGGAACCGATGCTCTCGGCGAAGTAACAATCCGGTTGGGTGAAGACGGCAACATCTCCGTTGGAAAAGGCGCCCATGAGGATATTCTGGTTGCATGTGCAAAGGCGATGGTCAATGCTTTGAATAGGTTGGATTACCTTTCAAAAAATCCTCACAAACCTTCGGTGCGACTTTAAGGTGAAGAATTAGAATTGGATTTTTTTTCGAGGGTGCCGTGTAGCGTAAACGAAAGTCTGGCAAAATGCTCAAGTAAAAGCGGCCCCTCCGAACCCTCACACTTTTTCGAAAATCGTGCTATCTACTTCAAATCGCAAAATATCTATTGCATAAAGGGAGATAGTTCGACATAATTACGGGACTTACCCATCGATCTCGGATTCTCGGGAAAACATAATTATCATTGGCAAGATTGTGCCTCAACTAAAAGCGTCTCGACTGAAGACTCATAAAGGAAGGAGTCCGTCATGGCAGGAGAGAAGTTCGAAGAAAAGGAAAGATTTGACGGTCAAAAAGTCAAAATCTTAATGCCCGATTACGCGCCCAGCCCCGATGAAGATCGGTACCAATGGCGCAAAAACATAGCCGCCGTAAACGTAGGCGAAGACAAAAAACCCATCAATCGTTACCTCACATCAGCGGAAAGATATTTTTACTCCAAAGAATGGTTTGGCAGTGAAAAACGCAAAAACCCTGCCTGAGTCCATTTTCTTCTTTCCCCTAAATTGAATTCATCCCGGCTAAGGAAGGTGGCATATGGCTGAACTGCCAAAAGTTAAATACTCGGGCAAAATACGCGAAATCAAATTTGGAAAGCCCGGTAAAGAAGTAGTAGTCGGTGGAGAAACCGGCTACAGCTTCTATACATTCGAGGGGAAAAGCCCGAACCCTCCGAAATTGGCGCTCCAGATTTTGGATATTGAACCGGAAGAATGGGCCGAAGAGGCAAAAGCTCCGTTTGCAGACGTCCTGGGAGATCCCGTTGCCTGGGCAAAAAAATGCGTTGACGTTTACAAGGCCGATATAGTTGCTCTGTGGCTTCAAGGTACCGATCCCAACGGTAAGAATTTGCCTGCGTCCCACGCAGCCGAAGTAGCTAAGAAGGTTGCGGAAGCTATTGATGTGCCTTTGATCGTATGGGGCACATCAAATGATGAGAAGAACGCGGAAGTGCTCAAGGCGGTTGCGGAAGCATGCGCCGGCATGAACGTTGTTCTCGGTCCCGTCACTGAAGGTAATTACAAACAGGTCGGTGCACAGGCAATTGCTTACAAGCACGTTGTGGCCGCGAATTCCCCCATCGATATCAATTTAGCCAAGCAGTTGAATATTCTATTGGAGAATTTGGGTGTTCCAAACGACAAAATATTGGTTGACCCGACTACCGGCTCCGTCGGCTATGGTATGGAATACTGCTATTCCATCATGGAGCGCATCAGACAAGCCGCTCTGACACAGAACGACGACAAGCTCCAATATCCAATTATCAACAATATTGCCGAAGAAGTTTGGAAAACTAAAGAAGCCAAACTTTCCACGAGCGATGACCCGAAACTTGGTGAAGCTTCCACTCGAGGCGTCAATCTTGAAGCCATTACAGCAGTAAGCGCTCTCCAAGCTGGTTCAGATATACTCATTTTGAGACATCCCAAAACATTGGAACACATTCGCAAATACCTTTCCAATATTTTGGTTGAAACAAATATTGATAATTTAGGTGTTGACTTCTCCCTTGTGCCTGAGGCCGCTGCAGAACCGGCCAAGGCTGCTGCTCCAGCTGCCGCTAAACCTGCTGCCGCTGCAAAGCCCGCTCCGGCTCCGGCGAAAAAGCCTGAACCTGCTCCCAAGGCTGAACCGGTAAAAGCCGAGCCCGCTAAGGTAGCTGCCGCACCGAAGCCTGTTCCCAAAATTGAAGCTCCAAAACCACAACCTGCTGCGGCGGCTGCTGCAGTCACAGAAGAAGGGGAGATGGGATTGACTAGTGATGAACTAAAAGCTTTGAAAGACTTGGCCGGCGTTATCAACGCCGTTAAGGGCCTTTTCACAGCGGGTTCCGAGATATCCGGCCCCGCTCCTGCAGCCGCTCCCAAAGCGGAAGCTCCGGCAGTTGTTGCCGCACCGCCGAAGAAGAAAGAACTTGAGCCTGCCGACTGGACCAAGTTCACCATCGATCCGGTCACCTTGGAAGGACTCAAAATTGCCGATCGCGAAGGGTATTCAACAGCCTTCCATCGCGCTAGAACAACCACCGCATGCCCCATCGGTAAAGGCGGAACCTGTTGTAAAATATGCAACATGGGACCCTGCCGTGTGCTGCCTCCCAAAGGCAAAGAAGAGACCCCCGAAGAACGCAAGAAAAGAACGGGCCTTTGCGGTGCTACTCCGGAGACCATCGCTGCTCGTAACTTTGCCCGCATGGTTGCAGCCGGTGCTGCAGCACACAGCGACCATGGCCGCCATATCGCTCACACGTTCCTTCACGCGGCAAAGGGCGAACTGCCTGATTACTCCATCAAAGACATTCCCAAATTGATGGCCGTAGCTATGGACTTTGGGATCGAAACAGAAGGTAGAGAAGTAAAAGATATAGCCATCGAAGTCGGCGAAACCGCTCTGAAGCAGTATGGTCAGCAAGATGGCGAAATTCTGAATATTAAGCGCGCGCCTCTGAAACGACAGGAAATCTGGAGAAACGAGAAGGTAATACCTACGGGTATCGATCGACCCGTTGTCGAAGTTATGCACATGACCCATATGGGCGTGAACCAGGAGATGGAGCATATCATCCGTTTGGCAACGAAGTGTGCTTTGGCCGACGGTTGGGGCGGTTCCATGATCTCCACAGATCTGTCGGATATTCTTTATGGAACACCTGTTCCTATTCTCGGCAAAGTCAACTTGGGTTGTATGAAGGAAGACACCGTAAATATCATAGTTCACGGTCATGAGCCTTCACTTTCCGAGATCATTGTCCAGGCCGTTCAGGATCCTGAAATGGTCGCCTACGCCAAGAGCAAGGGTGCCACAGGCGGCATCAGTCTTGGCGGAATTTGCTGTACCTCGAATGAAATCCTTATGAGACATGGTATTCCTATTGCCGGTAATTACCTGCAACAGGAAATGGCGATTATAACTGGTGCTTGCGAATCGATGGTTGTCGATGTTCAGTGCGTAATGCAGGGCGTTGCCGAGTTGGCCAAATGCTTCCATACGCAGGTAGTAACGACCAGCCCGATCGCTAAGATGCAGGGAGCCTACAAACATTACGAATTTGATGAGCCGCGGGCACTTGAAATTGCCAAGGCGATCGTAAAAGACGCATGCGACAATTTCCCGAACCGCGATAAGAATAAAGTTTCCATCCCGAGCGAGCAGCAGGATATGGTTGTCGGTTTCAGCCATGAAACCATCAACTACATGCTGGGCGGTATGTTCCGAGCCAGCTATCGTCCGCTGAACGACAACATCATTAATGGTCGTATTCGTGGTCTTGCAGGAATCGTCGGCTGCGGCAATGCAAGAGTCAAACATGACTATCTGCATGTCGAATTGGCCAAGGAATTGATCAAGAATGATGTGTTGGTTCTCACCACCGGATGCTCCGCCATCGCTTTGGGCAAAGCCGGATTGCTGACACCCGAAGCAGCAAAGTACGCGGGTCCAGGTCTGGCGGAAGTCTGCGAAACGGTCGGCATTCCTCCTTGTCTCCACATGGGTTCATGCGTGGATAACAGCCGTATTCTCGTAGCCGCTACTGCGGTAGTCAAGGACGGCGGACTCGGTGACGACATTTCCGATGTCCCCGCAGTCGGTGTCGCTCCAGAGTGGATGAGTGAAAAAGCGGTTTCAATCGGTCAGTACTTCGTGGCATCAGGCTGCTACGTCCTGTTCGGAATCGGATTCCCGACCATCAATGAAGATATCTGCACAAACTATCTGTTCAAAGATATCGAGAAAACTTACGGTGGTAAGTGGGATTTCGTTGAGAAAGATCCCATTGAAATGGCAAGACGCTGCATAGAGCAGATTGATGCGAAACGTAAAGCTCTTGGTCTGGATAAAGGTAAAGAACGCGTGCTTATGGATATGGCAATGCGTAGAGAAATAGCCGGATAATGTGAGTTTCGGCCCATAACCGGGGAGGCCGCCGGCCTCCCCTCGCAAGCCCGAATTTCCACAGGAGGAAACAAAGTGTCCAAAATTATTGCTGCTAACGTCATTGCCGGCGCTCACAAGGTTTATGAAAAAGCCCGCAAGAGTTATGAGCAGGCCGTGAAGAAATACGGCAAGAAAAAAGAGATTTCGTTCCCCAATACCGGCTACTATTTGCCGGTCATATATGGAATTCTAGGATACCCCGTAAAGACATTGGGAGATGCCGGAGTTGTCTTGGACAAATCCGAGCAGTTGATCCCTGCATTAGTCAGAGAAAAAGCACACCTGCCTTACCTCGGCCCGGTTTTGGATGCAGGTATGGCTACGCTCTTCAACTACGAAGTGTTTGAAGCCATTCGTTATTTGGAAGACCCTGATTTTTATCTTCCCGCCGAAGATCCGACTGAAGACAAGCTGTGGCTAGGTGCAGCAGACGACGTTATCCTCCGTAAAAGAGGAGTGGAGTTCGTCGATGGAACCGCTCCGGGATTTGCCGCTGTAGTAGGTTCCGCTCCTACAAAAGAAATCGCGGCAGATATGGCTCTTGAACTACAGAAAAAGAACCTTTATGTGTTCATGGCCGCCAATCATAACGGCACCTCTTTTTCTCAGCAGCTGCGTGAAGCGGGAGTTCAGGTAGGTTGGCCTACCCGACTCGTTCCTTTCGGTCCCGACATCTCCTCAGCCATCTTCGCCGTTGGTTTTGCCACAAGAGCGGCATTGAGCTTCGGAGGTATTGAGCCCGGCGATTTCCGCAAAGTTTTGATTTATAACAAAGACCGCGTGTTTGCCTTCGTATTGGCACTCGGTGATGTTTCCGATGAATGGTATGCGGCCGCAGCGGGTGTTATCAATTATGGATTCCCGACCATCGCCGACACACCCATTCCGGAAATTCTGCCCACCGGCGTATGTACTTATGAGCACGTTGTTTCCAACGTTCCACACAAAGACATCGTTTCAAGGGCCATCGAAGTTCGCGGCCTGAAAGTTACCGTAACCGAAGTTCCGGTTCCCGTTGCATACGGTCCCGCATTCGAAGGCGAGCGTATCCGCGGTGAAGACATTTATTTGGAAGCAGGCGGCGGAAAGACCCAGGCGGTTGAACTCACCGTCATGAAAGACATGAACGACGTCGAAGACGGAAAAGTCGAATTGTTCGGTCCTGATCTAAAAGACATTCAGCCCGGAACCCGTGTACCTTTGGGTATTCTCGTTGAGGTCGCAGGCCGTAAGATGCAGTCGGACTTTGAACCCATTCTCGAACGTCAGATTCACCACTTGATCAACTATGCTCAGGGTCTCATGCACATAGGACAGAGAGATATAGCGTGGGTTCGAATCGGTAAGGGTGCTTTCGATAAGGGATTCAGCTTAAAACACATCGGATCGATTCTGCATGCGAAATATCATCAGGATTTCGGCTCGGTTCTCGACAAAGTTCAGGTAAAAATCTTTACTGAAAAAGAAAAAGTCGATGAGCTGCTCGCGCAAGCTCGTGACACATACAAAGTCAGGGACGCTCGAGTCGAAGGCATGACCGACGAAGATGAAGGCATCTTCTACTCATGCACCCTTTGCCAGAGCTTCGCACCCTCACACGTGTGCGTTGTGACACCGGAAAGAACCGGTCTGTGCGGCGCATACAACTGGCTGGATTGCAAGGCTTCATTTGAAATCAATCCGACCGGTCCCAACCAGCCCATCGAAAAAGGCAAAGTCCTTGATGAGCGACTCGGCCAATGGGAAGGCGTTAACGATTTCGTGCAAAAAGCCTCCCGCGGCAAAGTTATGAAATACAACGCCTATTCAATCATGGAAGATCCTATGACTTCTTGCGGTTGCTTCGAGTGCATCGCAGCGGTTCTTCCCGTTTGCAACGGCGTTATGACTGTTGATCGTGATTACAAAGGCCCCACCCCCTGCGGTATGAAGTTTACGACTCTGGCGGGAAGCGCCGGCGGTGGAAACATTACACCTGGATTCGTTGGCCACAGCAAGCTCTATATCGGTTCCAAGAAGTTTGTGGCCGCAGAAGGTGGAATACTCCGACTTGTCTGGTTGCCCAAGGCTCTCAAAGAGATGCTGCGTGACAAAATAGACAGGCTCGGTGAAGAAAGAGGCGTTTCGGGCCTGACGGATAGGATCGCCGACGAGACGGTTGGAGTGACCGAGGACGAGATTTATCCCTTCCTCCAGGAAAAACAACACCCGGCCGTTTCGATGGATTCCATCGTAGGATAATTACGGCTCATCCAGAACGGGGGTACATGCCCCCGTTCAAATTACTTTGAACATAATCCATTCTTCCTCGGTAAACGTATCCGAGAGGGAGGTTATATTTCGATGGCGCTTTCGGGAATTCAAATTTTTAAAATGATGCCGAAAAAGAATTGCGGCGAGTGCGGAGTGCCGACCTGTTTGGCTTTTTCCATGAACCTCGCGGCAGGAAAGGCGGAGCTTGAACAGTGCCCTTATGTTTCTGATGAAGCTAAGGAAAAACTTGCTTCCGCATCGGCCCCTCCCATTCGAACCGTGCAGATCGGCGCTAATGGCAACTTGGTCAAAGTGGGCGGCGAAACCGTTCTTTACAGGCATGAGAAAACGTTTAATAACCCCACTGCCTTGGGGTGCCTCATAAAAGCATCTGAAGATGATGCATCCGTAGATGCTAAGCTTAAGGCCTTTAAAGAACTGAAGTATGAACGCGTAGGGTTGACTCTGAAACCCGAAATCATTGCAGTCAAAGACACCGGCGACGCAGGTCGGTTTTCAGCGATAGCCAAGAAGGCCGATGAGGCCGGTGCAGCCTTAGTGCTGATCAGCGACAATGTCGATACGCTAAAAGGGGCTTTGGCTCAGGTCGGTAAATCCAAACCCCTGATCTACGGTGCTACGGAATCCAATTTGGATGCTTTTTCAGCCTTGTCCAAAGAATTTGATTGCCCCATCGCAGTCAAGGCCGACAAAGTTGGCGATGTGGCCAAGCTGAGCGCGAAGCTAACGGAAAAAGGACATAAAGACATCGTCCTCGATTCCGGAGCCAAGAACTTGTCCGAACTTCTTCGCGATAATGTAATGATTCGACGCTTGGCGCTGGAGAAACTGTACCGCCCATTGGGTTTCCCGACGATAGCCTTCCCGGCTGAGATGGCCGACAATTTTGTCGACGAGGCCATAATAGCCGGTACCTTTATCGCCAAATATGCGGGGATTTTGATCTTGAGCGACTTGAAGGGTGAGCTGCTTTTCCCGCTACTCCTTCAGAGACTCAACATCTACACCGACCCGCAACGGCCTATGACAACTGAGCAAGGCGTCTATCCCATCGGCAACCCCGACAAGAATTCACCGGTACTCATCACAAGTAACTTCTCTTTGACATACTTTATTGTTTCGGGTGAAATCGAATCGAGCCGTGTTCCTTCATGGCTGATGGTACTCAATACCGACGGATTGTCTGTGTTGACTGCTTGGGCCGCTGGAAAATTCGTTGGAGACGTCATTGGACCGTTCGTTAAAAAGAGCGGCATAGAAGAAAAGACCGATGTACGAAAGATAATAATTCCAGGAGCGGCTGCAATCATCAGCGGCGATCTCGAAGAAGAACTCCCCGGATGGGAGATTTCGATTGGTCCTAGAGAAGGAGCCCACATCCCGGCTTATCTCAGACAAAATTACGCATAAATTCGGTTCATGTCATCAAGGGGGAGTCCAAAAGGCTCCCCCTTTTGCCATAAGCAAATAATCCCTTTTTCATTTTTTTATAGTTGATTGTGGGCGGTGCTGTGGTAATTTTGTAGAGTTTCCCGATCATTCCGCCCCATGAGTGTATTCAAATCAGGAGGTGCTTGTTCGATGATTAAAGTCGTGGCAGAAAATATAAATATTATGTCCAAGTACACGGGCAATGCCATGAAAGAGCGGGATCCAAAGCCCATTCAGGAGTGGGCCGTTAAGCTCACCGAGAAGGGGGCGGACCTGCTCGATTTGAATTTGGGACCTGCGAGAAAAGGCGGTCCCGAAATGATGCAGTGGCTCGTGAAAACGGTTCAAGAAGTCACCGATCTTCCTCTTTTTCTCGACACCACCAACAGCGAGGCCATTGAAGCCGGACTTCAGGTTTACGTACCCAAAAGCGCCCCCGCGGTCATTAACTCCATTATGGCAACACCGGAACGTATGGCTTTGCAGATGCCTTTGGTGGTCAAGTACGGCTGCGACATGGTGGGACTTATGTGGGGACCCGACGGAATCCCCAGAGACGAAAACGAGCGTGCGGTCTTGTTGGACAGTATGATGACCAAAGCAGCCGAATTCGGTATTCCCCTCGAGAAAATCTGGTTCGATCCTATTGTTGTTCCCGTATCCTCACAGCAACAGGAATTGCAGGGTTGCACGACTTTTATGCAGTGGCTTCCTGATTTGGCTCCGGGTTCACAATCAACGTGCGGTCTTTCGAACGTGTCGAACGGTTCTCCCGACGAACTCCGCGATATTCTTAATCAGGTCTATCTTTGCATTCTCAAGAAATGCGGCATCACCTCTGCAATTCTTGATGGATTCGATGAAGAAATCGTCAGAATAGCTCACGATGAAAACATGGAATTGGAAAATCTCGTCGGGCGAATATTTGACGGAGAAGATGTTGATACATCAGGTATGAGCAAAAAAGAAATAGATTACGTGAAAACAAGCAAGCTGCTGATGGGCCAATCTCTCTATTCCCATTCATGGCTCGAACTGTAAGTTTTCGTTCAACTTCGTGCAAAACCCGCATTTATGGTGCGGGTTTTTCATTTCCGGGTATGTTACAACGATGAATTGTTTAGTTCCGCATCAGCCTTTTGCGATTTTCCCATGGAAAATCTTGTGTTAAAAGGAACAGGCAAAAGCCTAGTCACTGCTTCATCCAATTCCTTGGATGAATTCATGGACACAATGTAGCGCGGACTGCCTGATCGAAGACTTTCGGTCTTTGCTTCCCCCCAATAAGCAGTGAGTTTCAATGCCCTTTCCGCCGATGGATCTTTAACCCATGCAGCGAAATGGTTACTACTCTCGGACTGGGGCCCCCAGGGTGTTTCCAAAGCCGATTCAGTTGACGCCTTAGCCGAGCCCGATTCTCCCGCGATTTCAAAAACCAGCAAGTTGGAGCGAAATCTCTCAACTTCGAAGAACCGTCTGGACCAATCCGCAAAATACAAACCTGCCATGATCAGGGCTACCGCAAACAATACTTCCAACACGTAATTCATTATGTAGAGTTGAAAGAATTCCGTGTAGGGCACAGGATCAACTGGTTTGCTGAAATTTATCAGTTTGGAGAATCCTAATATGATGGGGGCGACGACAAACGGTAAGGCAAGATATCCTGCGGGTTTGCCCAGACCGGGTTGGCCGGCCGGATTGGTTTCAACCAGGCTTATGCGATGGTCGAACGCATCTTTTTTTTCTAGTCTCGTGTGTTGAAGTGTCTGTGCGCCTTTAGGGTTGAGTAGCGTTGAAGCTTCCTCAAGCAAAGCGAACAACAGGTTAGGGTCTCCGAAGCCCGTAACTGATATATCTTGGGAATTACGCGTGAACCGAGCTTTTCCCGTAAAGAAAAAAGTGATCAAAAGAATGAAATTTATGATTATGACTGCGAACAACAAAACGTATAATTGACTCGGAGACGGTACGGCAAAAACGGGATTGACCTGGAATATTTTTTTTAACAGGAGTGGAGTCAATTGTATAAATTCGGTTATGAGGGCTATAACTATTCCCACCAGGAATATCTTGACTGAAGACACGAGCAGAGCCTTACTGAAAGAAATGTCAATCGTGCTGAAATTATTGAGTCTCCAGCTATCGGGAATCACATGCAACCAGGATTTACGTTTCGCCCGAATCAGTGTTCCGGTAACAACCGATTCAGCTACAATCTCGGTCGACTCTAATGAACCGGGAGAAGTTTTTTTCTTTCTAAATACCTTCAACACCTCTCCCAATCCTGAGAAAAACCATAAAAGGCCGATCAGAATACCGCTTAATGAACTGACAAGCCGTATGAATACCAAAAATATGAATGGGAGATAATTTTGACTCTTTTGGCCGAAATCCGCCGGTAGGGAGAAAGGTAAATAAGGAGCGAACTGGTACCATAATTCTTTGATTTGAAGATAGCCTTCTCTGGCAACCCAGATGCCGGTTATCACGAAAATCATGCCCAAAAGAGCCGGCCCCAATTTGTTACCCGATATTTTACTTACGCTAGGCTGCATTGAAATCGGCGTCATAAGCTGTTCCTATCCGCTCGGCAATTCTATGTTGAAATGCTCCATGGGCTTAATCATAGGATCTGTATCCCCAGTCTATTCTGTAACATACATCAAGGGCAAGTAATTGGGCGGTGCACATAAAAGCCTCATATAGCGATACAATCATGTGCCTGCCTTGAGCAACATCATAACCGAAGCGAGCCCAAAGATTATATTAGTCCCCCATCCGGCGGCAATGGGGGGTATATAGCCGCCATGTCCCAGAGCAATAAATATTGTGTGAATTATCCAATAACCGAATGCAACCATGAGCGACAAGCCGATCCCAACCGCGACTCCGCCGCTTCTCGGATTCATTTTGACTGCAAAAGGAACACTCAATGCCGCCATTATCAGGCATACGAAAGGAAATGCTATTTTATCGTGCCAATCCACGATATATCGTGTCGCGGACTGTCCTTCTCGATGCAGCTTACCGATAAAACTTCCAAGCTGGACCAAATTCATTTCCTTTGCCACGGGTTCGAGTTGCGCAAACTCTTTGGGATCTTTACTCAAAACAATGTCGTAAGTGGGCAAGTTTTCCACAACATACTTTCCATGTGAATCTTTGAATGTGCGATTTACACCGTATAAGGTCCAATGGTCCTTCCACCACTTAGCTTTATCTGCATAGATTCTTTCGAGGAAATTATATTCCGAATCCCAGCGGATCATCGATATCGTCTCGATCGAATTATCAGATCCATTGAATTTCATCACCTGGAGAATCGAATCGGATGTTTTCATCCATATTGAATCTTGTTTAAGCAATGCTATTTCGTTTTTTTTCGCAATCTGAACATTCTGAATATGTTCGCTGTAACGATTCGACCAAGGAATTATGGTCTCATTAGACACAAACATCCCGAAAACGGATACGATGCCGATCAGCAGCACCGGCTTTGCAATGCTCAGAGCATCGATACCGTTCGCTTGCATGGCGATAATTTCCGAATTTCGAGCCAGCATCAACAAAGACAGCATGCCGCCCAAGAGAATCGAGAGGGGGAGAGCAAAGAAGAGATAGCCGGGAAGCTTGACAAGGAAATATTTTGCCATAAGCATGGCAGGTGGATTGTACTCGAAATAATATTTGATTTTGTCGGTTATTTCGACCAGGAGAAAAACGAGAATAAAACCCGACAAACATATTAAAAGAACCTTGATGAATTCTTTTAAGATGTATTTATGAATAATCTTCAACTTTAATCTCGTATTCTCGGGAATTCAACTCCTCAACCAGCTTACATTTTCCTGGATTCAAGTAACCAGGAGTTGCTCATCAGATATTTCACCGTTCGTCTGATACCTTCCTCAATGGTGACCTGGGGGCTAAAACCAACGCTCTTCATCAACGAAATGTCGAGATGAACCAGCGGGCTGTCTCCCAGCCAACCCCTTACTCCTCCGGTGAAGTTATAAACAACATTCTTCAAGTCCATTTCTTCACATACGATGTCTGCAAGCTGAACCACATTCATATAATGTTCGTGTCCTAGATTTATGACGTTCTTGGTTCGCTTCATTTCGTTCATAGCCAGGAAAATGGCCCTCACTCCATCTTCAACATGTAAATAAGACTTCTTCTGATTTCCGTCTCCGAGAATTTCCATCCGGCCGGGATCGGCTCGAAGTTTATTCATGAAATCGTAAATGACTCCATGAGAGTAGCGTTCACCAATCCAAGAAACGAATCGAAAAGAAAATGTCCGAATACCGAAGTACTCGGCATACGCTTGGATCATAGCCTCAGCCGCATATTTAGAAGCCCCGTACAGGGACGTTTGCATAGGAGCATATGTTTCCGTGGTAGGATACTGCTCCGGCTCACCGTACACGGTAGCTGAGCTTGTGAACATGAGCGTATCGGCCCCTGCGGCAATCATAGCTTCCAAAACACGATGTGTACCGATTATGTTCTGTTCTAAATCAACGGCCCTGTTCAATTTGCCGCCCCGCACATCAGCGTTGGCGGCTAAATGAAACACCTGCTGAGCCCCTTGCATGGCGCGGGTCATAGTCTCTTGATCGAGAATATCCCCCTCAACTACGGTAAGCCGTCCCGACTTGTTTGCGTCTTCGAGGTGTCTCCGGAAACCTGAAGAAAAGTTGTCGTACACGATCACTTCATGGCCTTCATCAATGAGATGATCGACTATGTGGCTGCCTATGAACCCGGCGCCACCCGTCACAAATGCTTTCATAATTCCTCACGAAACTTGGGTCTGTAGCAAGCAACTGCTGGTGATTCCGTTATAGTATCTATTATATATAGCGGCCTTTTTCTCGTTTCCTCATAGTTCCTCACCAAATATTCTCCAACTATTCCGAGTGCCGTGAGATTCAGGCCGGAAAAAAACATTATTGCCAGACATAACACCACGAACGGCCATTTATCTGAAGTACCAAAAATTATGCTTGAAAAAACAAATGCAATGAACAGAAGCATTGCTGATGCGCTAAAAAATGCGCCAAGAACAAAGATCATTCTCACCGGAAATCGGGAAAACGGAACTATGCCGTCCAAGGCAATATTAAGTGCGCCTAAGAAGGATATCTGTGTCTTTCCTGTAAGTCTTGGATCCCTATCATATTCTATTACCGTGGTATTATAGCCGACTGACGCAGTGAGAGCACGAAGGAAGCCGTGTCGTTCCCTGAATTGTCGGATGCCGTTTACTACTCGTGCACTCATTAAACGGTAATCCCCTGTATCTTGCGGGATCCGAACCTCGGCAATTTTTTCATACAAGATGTAGAACAATCGGGCCGCCATCAAGTATGAAGGTTTTTCCCCTTTTCGTGATCGCCGTTTCGCTATCACCACGTCGTACCCATCAGCCCATTTCTTCAACATGTCGGCTATAAGTTCAGGCGGATCCTGTAAATCCGCATCCATGACGATCACGACATCGCCGGCTGCGTAGTCTAAACCGGCTATGAGGGAGAGTGGTTTCCCTATTCTTCTTGAAAAACGCAAATTTCTGATGGGAAATCCTTCTTTGACGAGATCATGAATGATGTCTTCGGTTCGATCGGGACTCGGGTCCAGTGCCAATACGAGTTCCCACGGTTGTTGCAGATTCTCAAATACTTTATTGAGTCGCTCCGTTAAAGGTCTTACGTTCTTTTCTTCCCGAAAAATGGGAACTACAACGCTGACCAATTTCGGGTTTTTTGCGGCCGCATCAGGCACAATGCCTCCAACTTTTTCGAAAGAGTTACCTTAAACCATTGATTGCGGAGCTTTTTTTGGGATAAACATTTTTTTGCCCCACAGGGAGTCTGGACTATAGCATACCTGCGGATTATATTTGAAAAATGAAGTTTTTATCTTTATCAGATCCCTCAAACTGATTCAAGATTGAGGCACATAAGGAACTTCCGTGTGCACTTGCTTTATTTCTTAAGGGATTTGAAATATAATTTACTCGTTCAGGAGGGATCGGGTTAAGACTGCCGATCTTTAATTGAGGGCTATTTGGTGCCCTTTCATTGTGAAAGAGGAGCTATGACTACCATTCATGTAGAAGATGTAAGTGACATCAAGAAAAAGATCACTTTTGAGGTGCCCGAAGAGAAGGTTCGGCAAGTCCTTGATTCAGAGTACAAGGATCTCAAGAAAAACATGCAACTGAAAGGCTTTCGTAAAGGCAAAGTGCCTTTGTCGATCCTTAAAAACTATTTTAAGGACCAAGTCGAAGCTGACGTAAGCCGAAAGATAGTGGAAGAGACATTTCAACCTGGTCTTGATGAAAAGAACATTACGGCTGTTTCGGTAGTTAGTTTGGAACCTGAAAAGTTCGAGTCAGGACAGCCGTTCAAGTATGTGGCCGAAATTGAAGTGCCGCCCCCCATTGAAGCGTCCGGGTACACGGATCTCAAATTAAATAAGACCATAAGATCGGTGAATGAATCTCAGGTTCAAGAACGTATACAAAATCTGCGGGAACGTAATGCGCGACTTGCGCCAATAGCGGAAGATCGAGGAATCACAAAAGGCGACCACATCGAAATCGATGTTGTTGCTACCTCAGATGGAGAAAGCATCAAATCGTTGACGGTTGACGATTATCATCTGGAATTAGGTCGAGATTTCTATATTCCGGGATTCGATGCCGAACTCGAAGGCATGAAGGTGGATGAGCGCAAAGAAATTACGATCAACTTACCTGAAGATTTTCCACGTAAGGATCTAGCCGGAAAGAGCGCAGTTTTTGACGTTCATCTCAAAGAAGCCAAACAGAGAATTCTACCTGAGCCGGATGATGATTTTGCGAAAGATATGGGGGATTACGAGAATTTTGCTGCCTTGGAAAAAGAGATCCGAAAAGATTTAGAATTCGGCGTCGAAAATCAGACTAAGCGCGAGCTTGAGAATCAGGTAATTGATCAATTGATCGAGAAAAATTCATTTGAAGTTCCTGAGTCCATGATCGAGAACCAAATTGATCAGTTTATGAATGATTCCATGAGAAATTTGGTAATGCATGGAATCGATCCTAAGCGAGTGCCGCAACCAACAAAGGAACAGCGTGACCAGGTCAGGCCGGCTGCGGAACGAATGGTCAAAGCGGGACTCTTACTTAAATCAATAGCAGAAAAGGAAAAGCTGGAAATTTCCGACGAAGAATTCGAATCCAGTTTGGCCGAGAAAGCTGAATTGATGGGCTTAACGGCCGATTATCTCAAAGACCAGTTTGAAGACGAACGATTGAAATCTGATTTCAGGGCTGGTCTATTACAGGAAAAAGTATATCGTTATATAATTGATAAAGCCGAGATCACTGAAACGGAACAGTCCGGTGATGTATCGGAATCTCAGGAAAGTGAGAAATAATAGTAAAATGTTAGTACCAATTGTTGTTGAGCAGACAAGTAGGGGGGAGCGGTCTTACGATATCTATTCGAGGCTGCTAAAGGAGCGCATTATTTTTTTAGGTACCCCGGTTGATGATACCGTGGCAAACCTGATAGTGGCTCAGCTGCTCTTTTTGGAGAGTGAGGAACCGGATAAAGATATTAATTTCTATATCAACTCTCCTGGAGGTCTCGTGACTGCCGGGTTGGCCATTTATGATACCATGCAATATATAAAACCGGACGTACAGACTATCTGCTTAGGTCAGGCAGCGAGTATGGGCGCATTGCTTTTGGCAGCTGGAGCAGCCGGTAAGCGATATGCTCTTCCTCATGCGCGGATTCTCATTCACCAGCCCATGGGTGGATTTCAGGGCCAGGCAACAGATATAGAGATTCATGCAAGAGAAATTTTGCGAATGCGAACCGAGTTGAACGATATTTTAGTAAAACACACAAAACAACCTCTCCCAAGGATTGAAGCCGACACGGAGAGGGATTACTTTATGAGTGGAAACGAGGCCGTCGAATACGGAATAGTGGACCAGGTAATAAGTCATCGTGATTTACAATCAACTTCAGGTAGTTGAGATCGTAGAGCGACGGTTGGGTAAAAACAGCGGTCCTGCCTGCATGACCGAGCCCTAAGGAGGATTAAATGGCGGGCAGAAAAGGTAATTTTTCATCATTATATTGTTCTTTTTGTGGGAAAAGTCAGGACGAGGTAAGGAAACTTATAGCAGGTCCCACGGTATACATCTGTGACGAATGCATCGAACTTTGTAATGAAATCATAGCCGAAGAGTACGAAAAGGAAGAAATGGGACGGGCAAGATCTAAGGTCCCCAATCCTTCAGAACTCAAAAAGGCACTGGATGAGTATGTCATAGGTCAAGAACAAGCCAAGAAGATTCTTTCCGTTGCGGTTCACAACCATTATAAACGGATCGAATCTAAACCCGATCTGGATGGTGTGGAGCTTCAAAAAAGCAATATTTTACTTATTGGTCCCACCGGTTCGGGTAAAACGCTGTTGGCTCAGACCTTGGCCAGAATTCTCAATGTTCCCTTCGCCATTGCCGATGCAACAACTTTGACGGAAGCGGGATACGTTGGAGAAGATGTGGAAAACATCATTCTAACGCTTCTCCAGAATGCTGATTACGACATCTCCCGCGCATGTAGGGGCATTGTGTACATCGATGAAATCGACAAGATTTCGAGAAAAACGGAAAACCCCAGCATAACGAGAGATGTATCCGGCGAAGGTGTTCAGCAGGCGTTGCTGAAAATCGTTGAAGGAACCATGGCCAATGTTCCCCCGAAGGGCGGTCGTAAGCATCCTCAGCAGGAATTCCTGCAAGTGGATACCACCAACATACTCTTCATTTGTGGTGGGGCATTTGTAGGCATGGACAAAATTATTCATCAAAGAATGAATATGAAGTCCATGGGCTTTAATGCTCAAATCGGAGGGCCACAGCAGCTTGAAGATCTCAATGTCCTCGAGAATGTTCAACCCGAGGATTTGATCCATTACGGCCTTATACCTGAATTTGTGGGTAGACTTCCTGTAGCGGCAACTCTTCACGAACTGGACGAAGACGCATTAGTGCGTATCTTATTAGAACCAAAGAACGCGTTGGTGAAACAGTACAAAAAGCTGTTTGGGTTCGAACATGTGAAGTTGCGATTTACGGATGAAGCGCTTAGGGCAGTAGCAGCGGAAGCGCTAACGAGAAAAACGGGTGCAAGAGGTCTCAGATCTATTCTGGAAGCAGCCATGTTGGACATCATGTATGAACTCCCGGAATATAAGAACCTCCAAGAAGTAATCGTGAATGAAGATGTGATTTATAACAATGCACCCTGCTTACTTGTATTTGAAAAGGAAGTCGAATCCGCTTCGTAGTTTCCGCCCCGTTACGCAATCCGTAATTGCGATACTTCATCGCTGAGCTGAGACCCTTTCGGGTTTCAGCTCCACAGACAAAACAAATCGCGAGGAATAAAACATGCTTTTCGGAAAGAAGGATGAAACTCCTTCCAATACACCTGTGGTGTTACCTCTCCTGCCTCTGAGGGACATTGTTGTGTTTCCCCATATGGTGGTTCCCCTTTTTGTCGGCCGAGACAAGTCCATAAAGGCTCTTGAATCTGCCATGAAGACCGACAAAATGATTTTCTTGGTTTCTCAAAGGAATGCACAACAAACTAATCCTCAAGAGGAGGACATCTATAATATCGGAACCGTCGGACAGATCATTCAGATGCTCAAACTTCCTGACAACACTATTAAGGTGTTCGTCGAAGGGCGAAAACGAGGAGTTGTACGACGATTCATCGACCACGATCGTTATTTTAAGGTCGAAATCAGCATTCTCGAAGACGAGATCAAGGAGAGGGAAATTGAGCTGCAAGCCTTAGTCAGAGGCTTAAAAGCCGTGTTTGAGAATTATCTCACCCACAATAAGAAAATCCCTCAGGAATTCGTTTCGTCTGTGAGATCAATGGCTGATCCCGCTCGCTTAGCGGACACCATCGCCGGACAGTTAAATCTTAAGATCGAAGATAAGCAAGATCTCCTTGAAATTACGTCACCGAAGGATCGCATTGAAAAGCTTCTTGAGTTGATGCAAAGCGAGATCGAGATAGCCGAAATAGAAAAGAAAATACGGGATCGCGTTAAGAAGCAAATGGAAAAGAGCCAGAAAGAATATTACCTTTCTGAGCAGATGAGAGCGATCCAAAAGGAAATGGGAGAGAAAGACGATTTCAAGAACGAGATAGCGGAACTTGAAGAGCAGCTTTCAGCAAAAAATCTTCCACCGGAAGCCGATGCAAAGGTCAGAAAAGAAATCCGCAAGCTCAAAATGATGTCTCCCATGTCCGCTGAAGCAACAGTGGTGAGAAACTATATTGATTGGTTTCTCGTACTTCCATGGTCCAATATGTCCGAGCAGGACCTTGATATCGAAGAGGCTCAACGTGTGTTGGATGAGGACCATTATGGTCTCAAGGAAGTTAAAGAACGAATTATCGAGTATCTGGCCGTTCAGAAGCTTGTGAACAAAACGAAAGGACCAATCCTCTGTTTAGTGGGACCTCCCGGGGTGGGAAAGACTTCGCTTGCACGATCTATTGCCAAATCCACGGGGAGAGAGTTCGTACGTATAAGCCTGGGAGGCGTTCGCGATGAAGCCGAAATTAGAGGTCATCGCCGAACATACATAGGCGCTTTGCCGGGCAAAATCATCCAAAGCATGAAAAAAGTGCAAACCGTCAATCCGGTGATGCTGTTGGATGAAGTCGACAAGATGAGCATGGATTTTAGAGGGGATCCATCTGCAGCTCTCTTGGAGGTCCTCGACCCTGAACAGAATCATACCTTCAATGACCACTATTTAGATGTCGATTACGACCTGTCACAAGTGATGTTCATTACGACCGCGAACACTCTGCACGGCATCCCTGCTCCGCTCCAGGACAGGATGGAGATTATTCGTCTCGCCGGCTATACCGAATTGGAGAAGCTAAAAATAGCTGAAAAATTTCTGGTAATAAAGCAGATAGAAGCGAACGGTCTGTCTGAACACAAAATCGCTCTGGATCGCAAAGCCATTTTAAGAATCATCAGACGTTACACTCGTGAAGCGGGAGTCAGAAATCTTGAAAGACAAATATCGAAGGTATTTCGAAAAGTTGCACGCGATGTAGTTGCCGGGAAGATCGAGACTGAGCTTCTGATAGAAGCAAATCAGATACATCGTTATCTCGGGGTGCCTAAATTCCGTTTCGGCGTAAAAGAGGAAAAGGAAAAGGTAGGTGTTGCAACGGGTCTTGCGTGGACGGAAGTCGGCGGCGAGTTGCTGATAGTGGAAGTAGCCATCATGCCTGGATCCGGAAAGCTCACCGTAACCGGAAAGCTCGGAGAAGTAATGCAGGAGTCGGCACATGCGGCCATGAGCTACGTGCGTTCCCGGGCGTGGGGACTGGGCCTTAAGGCGGATTTTTACAACAAAGTGGATATCCATATTCACGTTCCTGAGGGTGCTACGCCGAAGGATGGCCCATCCGCCGGCATCACCATGACGTCCGCCATCATTTCCGCTCTAACCAGAAGACCATTTCCAAATGATCTAGCTATGACCGGTGAAATCACTCTGCGCGGTCGCGTGCTGCCCATCGGAGGACTCAAGGAAAAGCTGTTGGCGGCCAAACGCGGCCTCATTACTCGGGTGATTATTCCTTATGAGAACGAAAAAGATCTTAAAGAGGTTCCGGCTAAGATTAGACGCGGCATAGAAATCTCCACGGTTGAGCATATGGATGACGTGCTTCGAATGGTATTTCCAGATATGCAAGAACGGGTATTTCCCGAAGAGAACTTAGTCATGGATGATTCATTTCACTTGAAACAATAAAATTGTGGGGCGAATCTACAATCGCCCCATTTTTTCATTGACAATCGATTCATACTTGAGTAAAAATAATTGATTCTCGTACAGTTCCACTGATGTCGCGGATGGGTGCCGAGTTCTCATGGACGGCACTTTTTTTATCGGTGAGGGAACATTCCGCATCGAACGAAAACATATACATGTATTATTAGGTTAGAAGGGGTGATCTTATGTTAAAAATGGAAGGCTCCAGGGTCCGGATGACTCCTGAAAATGTTCACCGAATGCTCAAACAGGGTTTGTCTTTCAAAGAAATTGCGGCAAAATGCGATGTTTTTGAAGATGCAATTGACGCCTCTTTGATTCGATGGCTCAACCAGGGGCGATGGCCTGTTGAGGATGACGTAGCGGCCTAATCTTCTTACCTGCCCTAGAGCACACTACGAATTCAGCATCGGAAGGAGATTATCTCCTTCCGATTGAGTCCTCTACAAAAAACCCCAAATCAAAACCGATCTATTCAAAATCTCTTTCATGCTCGGTTTCTATATCCAGGTTTTTACTCACCTTGTCAGTTCCTTATTGCTCTGATCCAATTATCCGGATATACATTCTGGCGATCTAATTTTGCTTTGGAGGGAACCCGTGAAACGCATAGTGGTGATCGTGGTTTTCTCGTTTTTATGCTTCTTTGGCACAACGGCGCCATGTCAGGAAGCATTTCGTTTAACCGACTCAGCCGCGTTTGCTCTAGGAATGGGATCTAATTATTTCTGGGTCTGGGGTGATATGACCATCCCCGCAGGCGGAAGACCTGGCTCGGGATCACAAATTAATATTCAAAATGACTTGGGCATTGATCAGAGTGATGCTTCATCATTGTTCTTGCGATCCACTATTTTAGAAAATCATCTAGTCGATTTCGATTTCCTGATGTTTTCCCCGACCGGGGCCAAACGTGTACCCCGTGAAATCCGATTTCACAATAGAACCTATGCACCCGGAACTCAGCTCGAATCCAAACTCGATTTTAATTGGTTTAGAATTGCATACGGATATAAGCTCTGGGATTTGTCTCCCGTTTTGATTTATCCCCTCGTCGGAGTTCATTACGTAAGGTTGGGAACCACGATCAATGGAGCCGCAGAAGATGGCGAAATCCTGTCCAACAACAGAACGCTTGACGCAGCTTTCCCGGTGCTGGGGCTACAGACACGGTTTTTACTACTGTACGGATTCGAAAGTGATTTTTCTTTAGAAGGTATATACCTGTTTGGTCGAGGAGCTTTGGCTCAGATGAACCTGGGCCTCAGGCGTTCAGTTCATCCGGACATCACCGTTGATTTGGCATGGTCCTCTCGTCTGGTAAACACCATTGAAGACAATCAGGAACTCAATAACGAGTGGTTTTACCTTCTATCTGGTTGGACTTTTGGGGTATCGTTCGGGTTTTGACGGTCCTGCAGCAGCTCGTCTCCAGTCAAGTTCAGGCGCCGGCTGTTTTCGTTCCACATGAAATGCATAGAGGCTTTCCATCTTCTTCACGAGCGCATCATTGTGGTGCAGCACCTCGGGAAAACAGATGGCGTTATAATTGATGTCCAGCGAAACATATTCCCCTTTATCTATATCCAGCACCCGCTCCTCATTCGTGTAATTCGGATCGTAAATTTTTATGACATTTTTTGTTGGACAAAACTCGTAGCCCAAAACTGCGTGGAGAATGGCGCCTTTTGGACCCTTGTTCATGAGAAGAATAATGCGCGGTTCTCCTTTGATCAATCCTTCTAAAAAGGACTTGAATGAATCAGACTGATTTCCATGATATTTATTGCAGTATTCGGCCTGAAGTGAAATGAGGTTCTTGCTGTAAAAGCTCTGGAGTTCCTTCGCGATTACCTGCTGTGCCCGTTGATCAAGGACCCGCCTTAGAGGTGGCTCTCCTTGATGCATCAAATAATACCAGCGAGAAAACGCGGCCATTGCAAAGCAGTAACCGGGTGAATTCGATATTGCGAACGCATCCTGTTGAATTTCGAATGCTGCGTCGCAGCTTTTTATGTCAGCGCTGATACATACTGTCAGAATCGAAAGAACGACAACAAACCTGTAGGATTTTCCACAAGAAAAAAACATACAATGATACCCCGAATTTTATACAGCCGTGATTCGGGATTATATACAAAAAGAACGTAAATGACAAGATGTTCGGCTTGAAATATTACTTACAACTTAAGCTTTCTTCAGAATGAGACATGATAAAGGCGGCAATAGTAGATCCAAACTTTGATCATAACCGTGCTTAAATTCCGGTTCAGTGGTGATCGATCCTCCATTGCCCTGGTCGCTTCCTCCATAGAAGGATGAATCGGAATTGATTACTTCCACATACGTTCCAGGCTCTGGGACTCCGATTCTGTAGTTGTGCCTCACGACCGGCGTGAAGTTCAAAACGATCACGAGAAAACCCGATTGACTTCTTCGTATATACGATACGACGCTGTTGAAGTGATCGTTACAATCGATCCAGGAAAATCCGTCGCCTCTCTTGTCCCACTCCCACATGGCGGGATCATTATTGTATAAATTCCCAACATCCTGCAGAAGGCGTGAGATTCCCTGATGCACGTCAAACTGTTCCAAGTAGTTTTCCAAAGCACCGTCATGGTTCCATTCACTCCAGGTTCCATACTCAGAACCGGCCATCAGCAGTTTTTTTCCCGGATGGGTATACATGTACCCAAAAAGCAATCGCAAATTTGCAAACTTCTGCCAATCATCTCCCGGCATTTTCCGGAGAAGAGACCCCTTCCCATAAACAACTTCATCGTGAGAAAGCGGTAGAATGAAATTCTCGCTGTATGCGTACATCATCGAAAACGTAAGTTCGTTATGGTGAAAGCTTCTATGGATGGGATCCTTTGAAAAATAATCCAGAGTATCATGCATCCAACCCATGTCCCATTTGAAACCAAATCCTAAACCTCCTAAATACGTCGGAAGCGTGACACCGGTCCAGGCAGTGGATTCTTCAGCAATGGTAAATGCTCCAGGAAATCTTGAATAAACCAAAGAGTTGAACTCCTGAATGAACTGGATTGCATCGAGATTCTCATTGCCGCCATACTTGTTCGGGATCCATTCATTAGCCGATCGGCTATAATCCAGGTAAATCAATGAAGCTACCGCATCGACACGCAATCCGTCTATGTGATACTTGTCCAGCCAAAACAAGGCGTTTGCCACGAGAAAATTACGCACCTCGTTCCGCCCATAATTAAAGATCAAGGTGCCCCAATCTTTGTGTTCGCCTTGACGGGGATCTGCATGTTCATAGAGCGCAGTGCCGTCAAACATTCGTAAACTGAAATCGTCCTTGGGAAAATGGGCCGGTACCCAATCCAAAATAACGCTGATGCCGTTTTGATGGAGCGTGTCTATAAAATACTGGAAATCATCCGGATTTCCGAATCGACTCGTCGGGGCATAATAGCCCGTAACTTGATAGCCCCATGAAGCATCAAAGGGGTGCTCCATTATGGGCATCAATTCGACACTGTTGAACCCGAACTTTTTCACGTGATCACATAGAGGTTGTGCAGCTTCTCTATACGTTGCCCACCGATTACCCTCTTCCGGAATCCTCATCCATGATCCGAGATGTACTTCATAAATATTTAGGGGAGAAGCGTAGATGTTAATGCCTTTTCTGTTCTCCATCCACGCCGAATCACCCCAACGGTAGCTGTCGATATCGGATACGCATCCGGCTGTCCCAGGTCTTAGTTCCATGGAGAAAGCAAAAGGGTCCGTCTTTATTCTGAGATCTCGACTTTGAGTCTTTATTTCAAATTTATAAAAATCCCCGATCTTTATTCCGGGAACAAAAAGTTCCCAGATGCCGCTGGATCCGAGGGACCTCATTGGGAACAATCTCCCGTCCCAACGATTGAAATCCCCAATAATGCTGACTCTTATTGCGTTTGGGGCCCAAACGGCGAATGCTACGCCGGCGGTGTTGTCGATCTTTTTGGGATGCGCCCCCAAAATCTCGTACAAATTGTAATGTTTGCCCTGCCCGAAGAAGTAAAGGTCCTGCTCACCAAGGGTAGGAAGGAATCTATACGGCGGATCTACTTCCCATTCGCGTTCGTCATCAAATTTGAATTTAAATTTAAAATTTACCGGCAGTGACACATGGGGGCAAAAAACCCAGAAGAGGCCGTCAATTCCCTTCATCATTGACACCGCCTCTCGGCCCTCGATAATCAAGTCTGTAGTCGTCGCATCCGGATGAAACGCCCTGAAGATCGTCCCGTCAACTCCATTGATTACGGCCGGGTGGCCTCCCAAAATTTTATGTGGATCCGAATGCTCCACAGCCAAGATTCTTTTGATATCCGATTCGGAGATTCCGTGTACCATTTCTTTGGGATACATGAAGAGTTACCTCATACGCTTCGGAGCGTCGGTATAGTAATTCTGCTACTAATTAATGTTCGCATATAGCACGTTTATCGTAACTTCCTTCTGTTTGTCATCCTAACAATTAGCGAGAACCTCCTGAGGCTTCCAAATTGTTCTGCTGGGGGATATCCTCAGGTCGTGCATACAAAAGCCGCTGACAATTTGGGCAGGCAATTAGTTCCTCTTGCTTGAGTACTCGAATATTCAACTGTGGAGGAATTGACATGTGACATCCTGAACATATGCCGCTTTCCAGAGGCGCCACTGCATTGCCGCGACCTCTTTTGACAATTTCGTATCTCTTCAGTATATCCCTATCGATGCCCGAGATGAGGTCTTGTCTGCTGGACTTAAGCTCCTTCAGCTCCTGTTCACCGGACTTGATCACTTGGTCGGCCTCGGTTTTCTTCGAGAGGTGCTCCGTCTCCAATCCGGCATATTCAGCTTCTTTTCTTTCGGATGATTTGGTGAGGGATTCTATCTCCGTCATAAAGGTCAAAATGGAATCTTCAATTTCTCCGACCACCTTCTTGCCGAGTTTGATTTCCCGGTTTAAGGCATTTAGTTCTTTTTGATTTTTAATGCTTAACAGCCGTCTTTCGGATTTTCTAATTTTTTCCTGCTCAATAGCCAAGGCCTGTTCTTTTTTGGAGAGATCCGCCCGGATCTGTTCCAGCTTGCTCTTGATTTCAGCGACTTCGCGACGAAGCACTACCAAATTTCGTGCGAGTTCTTGAACCGCTTGGGGAAGTCTCGCCACGTCTTTCTCATGGACGTCGATTTTACTGTCTATCTCTTGAAGCTCTATAAGAAGTTGAATTTGCTCTTTCAACGGAGTTCCTCCCTATTATAAGCCCTGAAACGGGTCGTTTTCGTTATTACATTCTATGCACGGTATCTTCAAACCGGCTGAATCCAGCTCTCGTTCAAATGCTTCTTTGAGCAACTTGACCGACATTATCTCCAGGGGAAAATGTCCAACATCGATTAGTGATAATCCCAATTCCATTGATTCTCTTGCAGTGTGGTATTTGATGTCTCCGGTGATCATCACGTCACTGCCGAACTGCAGAGCCTCCGGCAAATAGCCTGATCCACTTCCGCAAGCCAGAAACACCGACTCTATCTTCTTGTCGGCATCACCGATAAACCGAAGGGTTTCCGAATTGAATTGAGCTTTCAAGTCCTTTGCCAAAGTGCAAAGAGAGGTTGGTTCGGCCAATTTTCCCGTTCGCGCGCAATTTGCAGGTGAAGGCACACGAATATCCGTGAGCTTCAGCATACCCGCAAGAGAATCATTCAATCCGCCCGGTGCTGCATCGAAATTCGTATGGAGGGCAACTAAGCTGACTCCCCACTTGAAGGACTCGAAAATTGTCCGCCCTACAAATGAATCAGGAATAATTCGTAAAACAGATTTTAGGATCGCGGGGTGATGTGTAATCAACAAGTTGCAGTCGTTGCAGTGTGCGGCATAGATGGTTGAGGGGGTAGGATCAAGGGCGAACCCGATTCCGTGAACAATTGAATTGGGATCGCCAATCTGAATTCCGCAGTTGTCCCATTTTTCGGCAAGTTCAAACGGAAAGAGGCGATCCGCCAATTCCACAATGTCAGAGAGTCTTACTCCTTGGGCCAAGTAGTGCTCCGTTCATATAAAAGTTGCATTTTTCTGTTTGAAGGCAAAAAAAAATCACGGGGAGCTTCTGACCGGCTCCCCGTGATTTTAGAGAAATCAGGGCGAAAGAGTTGATATATGATAATTCTTTTTTGTTCCAATGATTTGCCGAAAGGTCTTACAAGGATCAAAAGCACGTAAGTCTGAAACTCAAGGACCTTCTCTCGGGGATAAAATGGTGGGCCCACCTGGATTCGAACCAGGGACCGACCGGTTATGAGCCGGGAGCTCTACCAGCTGAGCTATGGGCCCCAAATGTAATTTTTTATTATATACTCCGAAAATTGAGGTGTCAAGTTCAAGACTGCAGTGCCGAAACCCGGTCTCAATGACCCCACCATCGGCGATACATCTGTTGGTAACTCTGCCAGTAATTATTGGCGCTGCGGTTTGGATCGTTCGGATCGCGGTAGGGATCCGCGTAAGATAATGCCGTTTCTTTTCCTTCTACTTCTTTCACTTCCGCTAAAGCGAGAACCGCTTTTTCGAGCAGAGTTTGGCGTTTCTTAGTAAAATTCTTGAAATCCTTGTCCTTAGAACCTTTTGCATTTTGCATGCATTCCTGAATGTCATTGAAGATCTGATTTTCTAAATTCATGAGAGTACGACATTCTTTGCGCTTCTCAGTAAGCAAATTTTCCTTTACACCGAGGGCTTCCGCAACCTGTCCGGCAATCGTCTTGTCGTTACCGGTCTGAATGAGAGGCCGCTGAACAATTCTATCGACAGGAGTCTGTGCTATTGTACCGAATTCTTGGAGCTTGTTTCTCAATTCCTGATATGCTTGTTCCCACTTGGCGATGGCCGCAGGACAATCTTCATTCTCGGAGTAAACCGGCACCGAAATGAGACTCAGAGTTAATGCCAAAAATACCGGCACCAACGAGAACGGATTCCTCATGGATCTCACTCTACCAATCTCCTTTCACGATGATGTCCAACTTACTTTGATAATTTTACATTGTAAGAGACAGTTCAAATCATATATAAACCAATACTAGACAAATTTCCACCAAATAATTGATTAATCGATCTTGTCCTACATGTGATGTGGTTGAATCAGGTGTGCCTGCCGGCTACTTCTTCCATAATAGAACTGATTTTTTCCGAAATTGCGTAATTAATTCCGCCTCTATCAAAAGAGTCTCTCAGTAATTCCAAAAAGTCGTCAAAAGCGCCGTCTTTCTCAATGATGGTCTTTGCGCAAGCCGACTCCTCGGACGTATATTCATCTCCTTCATTTGCGGCAATTCCCTTGAATGTTTCAAGAAATTCCTTCTTGTCGCCCCAAAAAACAATGACGCTGTCCATGTACGATTGCATTTCGCGAATCAAGCCGATCAACTGCTCACGACTCATCTCTTCCAATTCCATCTAAAACTCCTGAATGGGTCTGTTTGTTTTGGATAGTAATACACGAAGAATTAGAAATGAAGAGGAAGCTTCTTAATTTCTCTGAGGTCCTCGTTTTCCAGTGAGCGAGTTATGCTTTGTTCCCACCTAAAAAACTGCTTTGAAAGGTTCTCTACTCTTTGCAGTGTTTGGGAAAGCTCTAATTCAAGTTCACGATTTTTCTCTTTTTTGGCCTTGTCCAATTCCCTTTGGAGATGCGTGAGCAATTTTCGGGCTTGCTCGGGCGTTTCAAGGAAAATCACCGGATCGTAGTTTCCCGATCTTCGTTCCTTGGGATTCCAGCGGGACTTAAGATCGTTTAAATGTTCTTTCAGCATAGTAACCTATTGTTAAGGTCCAAAGGCGGACCAATAAAATCGTTATGACCTTCTCATCCTAAAATACTGCGTAGCCGCTTTATCACCGCCGAATGTAATATATCGCGTTCAACTCATATTGGCAATCTCGACTCGCAGAAATCCAGCCCATGATCTTCTAAAGAGCTATCGAATTAAAGCTACTTACAATTTCAAATGGGAACACATTGACCATTTTCTTGTTAACGCACTGAATTTGTTTACCGAGTGCTTGGTTTGGTGATTTATTATTACAACTACAACATATTACGTTGATTATTTAATTTGATACCTACATTTATATTGCTAAAATATTGCACTATATGATATTATATTTTTATATTCCAGACCCCGGGAGGTCGCCGCACATGAAATGCAAGAAAGTCCTCGTACCAATAGTGCAGATCTTGCTGCTTCTTGTCTTTGCTTCACAGGCCTTCGCCTGGCAGCCGGCTTTGTCCCCGATGGCCCCTATGACTCCTCAGGCCGGCATGATGGGATCCGCATGTCCGCCAATGGTCGGCGGTCCGGCTTGTCCACCTCCTATCATGGGTCCGTGTTTTCCGCAGACGGATTGTAAATGGAATTATGAACTCGGGGCGCGTGCATTTTACTCGACGAACTACTTCAAAATTGTTTTTGACGACGGCCGGGCAAATATAGATTTCGTTCGCGACCTGAACTTTGCTCGCAATCTGGTAATAGGAGAGTTTTACGGCGCCTTGAGACTTTCCCCGAATTTTGCTCTTACCTACACAGGATCTATCCCCCGACCCGACAGTGGTTACGGAATCATTCCGTCGAGATTAAATATGGGGGGTGCGATAATTCCCGCAGGTTCATCCACTTACTGGCAAATAAACCCCTTTAACATACGTCAAGATATTGAATATTATCTGGTGCAGGGATGCAATTACCGGCTTGGTGCACTTTTGACCACAGAGCTTTGGGTTTCCGAAATCAAAGTGCGATACCGAGGGCCAAACGACATTGCCGACTCTGAAACGAAGGATACCCGCTTGGTTGGATGGCCCGGTTTCGGAGGTGTCGTTGAATATGCTCCGTTTAATCAATTATTTCTCAGAGTCAAAGGCACTTACAATATTACACCGGGACTCGTTAACGGCTTCAAAATAGCGGCGGAAGGCAAAGTGTTTCCCGACATGAATTCCGGGACATGCGGCGGACCCGCTCCTTCTATTCGTCCTTACATCACTGCCGGATACTTGTTCGACTATGCGTGGATCAAGAGCAGCGATGACGAAAAAATTGAAGCGTACGTAAACGGACCTTACGGTGAACTAGGATTCATCTTCTAAACAGTTGCGATTCACATGCCGAGGCGGTTCATTCCTCGGCATTCCCACCTCAACTACCATTCCGATTTTTCATTCTAAAAGCTTTTTTTGCGACTTTCCAATTGCTATAATCATTCAAAAGTTATCGAGGGGAATCATGACCCGCATAACTGACCGGCAGGTTCGAGTCGAAACCATACCGACCGAAACGGAATGTTTGGAATTATTAGAAAAATACAACACCCCCATTCACATAATAGCTCATTCTAAAAGAGTGCGGGATGTGGCAAAGATTCTCGCGGAGGGGCTCCTTCGCCGCGACCATGGAATCAGCATGGATCTTCTGTGTGCTTCATGCTTGCTCCACGATATTGGTAAATATCCGTGCATCATAGAGGGGGGTGGCTACCACGATATTCGGGGCGAACAAATTCTCACCGGTGAGGGATTCGGTCTTGTGGCCGGTATAGTTGTGCAGCACGTTATTTTGCGGGGGAGCAAAGAAGATCCCATAGCCGAAGAGCACGTGCTGTTTTATGCGGATAAGCGAGTAGTCCATGACGAGGTGGTTAGTCTAAATGATCGTTTCTTGTACCTTGAAGAGACTTACGGCAAAAATGAGGAATCAATCAGAAGATTAAACATAATGAAACAAGAGACTCAGCGCCTGGAAAACGTCATTTTTGAGCTCCTGGATTTTACCCCTGTGGATATATATGATATGCTTCCATAATAGATTCAATTTGTTCACGTTAATTGCGTTTATCCACTTTATGTATTATCTGCAAAGCGTTTGTTTTTCCTAAGTCTTTATACCGATCCCTTTTTCATTGACATTGTAATCGGCTCCCGGTAATTTTGCATCTTGGAAGGTGTAAACAGCTAAACAATTGTGTTTTTACACGTTGTTTGTTATAATTTATCTGTTTGTTTTCAACGTGCAATTTGAGCGGATAGTTGCCTAATCGGCATCGAATCGGCTTTTTTTATGCTTTCGGTCTTCATCAATACTCATTAAAAATAAGAGATCTCTGTTGATCTAAGTGGAGAATATCTTTGCTCAACAAGACATCAAAAAATATCGCTGTTTCATTACTGTGTGCAGGAACTTTTCTTTTCAATAGTGGTATTTCTACAGCCCGAGAATTGATGGCCAAATCAGACTTAGCGCCCGCTACGTTCGACCGCGAGTACGAATCCACCGAGAACAGCCCATTTCTGAGTTGGCTGGAATCCCTTCTGACGCAAGTTTCCGTCGATGATTACGTTGACGACGGTGAAGCCGAGAAAATGAAAGCTGAATTCGAAGAAGCTATTGCTAAAGCGAAAGCTTCGCAAGCCCCGGATTCAGAGCCGATGCAGGACGGAGCTTTTCGAAAACCTGCCGATATTCCGGCACTTTACACTTCACCGGCACTCGAAGGAGAAGGAATATGGAGTGCGGAAAACGTACCTGCATCCTACCTGGACGGCAAGCCTCTCGCTTATAAGACCGTCTATCGTCCCAGTGTCGAATTCCCCAACTCGATCGTGTACATGACCGTTTTTGATATGAAAAAAGTCAAACCGAAATTGTTCATCGGTCAAACGGAACCAGGAATCTACAATATTTCCAATATATCGGAAACGGAAGATCTGTCCAAAATCGTTGCCATAACCAACGCCATGTGGATGCAGCAGCATTCCAGAGGTGCTGGAGCCATTTTTCGAGGCCAGGCAGTCTATCCTATGGTTCCCGGTATGGCTACAATGGTTGTCTACAAAGATGATTCCGTTGATGTGCTCGAATGGTCCGATGATATACCGACGCACCTGGTGAAAGACGCTCGTCAATTGAGACATCTGATAGTTAAAGACGGGACCGTCGTGGAACAGGTGCTCAAGGGCGGCAAACTATCCGACTCGGAAATAGGTTTAGGTGGATTCCTCATAGATGATAAAGGTCGCAGTACCATGGGAAACAAGTTTTGGTTCCTAGCGAACCGTACTGCGTTTGGGATAAGAGCCGACGGTAACCTTGTGTTTGCAATGGGGCACCACGTGAGCACAAAGGACCTGGCAAAGGCACTGATTCTGGCGGGCTGCAAAAGAGCCATTCACGGGGATGCTAATATCCACAACATAGTCTGCAATTTTTATTTCCGGAATGAAGCAAACAAAATAGTGAAAAGAGAAAGACTCTCGCCGGAACAATTGACCTATACTATGAAGCGCTATGATCAGGGATATATGAAGGACTTTTTCGCCTTTTACGAGAAATAGCCGTAAAACCCATTATCAACGAGCAAAGCCGACTACGGACAGGTGTCTCCCGGTTCTGCCGCCGTCTCGTCTATACGAGAAAAAGAGATCTTTTCTGCATGCAGTGCACAGATCTATGTTATGTATTCTGTCCATGCAAACACCCGTTTCAACCAAATCCCATATATTCGCGCCCTTCAAATCCAGATAAAAATTTCCATCGTCATTTGATCTTGTCAAAAAAGAATCCAGCTCGGGACGAAGATCAATGAAGTCCCCCGCAATGCTTCCGTTTATTTCATAACAGCACCTGCCGATTCCCGGTCCTATGACTGCGATAAGATTTGCCGGATTTACACCCATATGCACCATTCGTGAAACCGTTTTTCTTGTAATGCCCAAAGATGTACCCACCCGTCCTGCGTGAACAGCGGCGCACATTCTCGTGATCGGGTCTATCAACATTACCGGGATGCAATCAGCGGTTTTTATACCCAACATCAGGTCTGAATCTACGGTAATAACGGCATCGGCGGTTTGCCGTTCCTTAGCTTCAGGATCGGCTACAATGATGATATCCGAATGGATCTGTTTTAGTATAACCAGCCGCTCAAGACCGAAACCGAGGCTTTTGGAGAAAAGCTCCAAATTCTTGTTCACGTCATCAATGTCGTCCCCAGAGGCTTTTGAAAAGTTCAGACTGTCGAAGGGGGCCTTTGAAACGCCACCCAGTCTGGTGGAAAAGGCAACAATCGCGCCGTATCGTTCCAGAATCTCTTTCATCAAGATACAAGAGGAGTTAGGCTGCGCTAAGAGGTTGTTTGAGGTTGTCACTACTTCAGCGGGGATCCTTATCTACGTCATTTTTGTTAAAATAGGCCAGCCATTCCTGGACATCCACTTCCGAAAGACCCTTTTTGTCTCCAAATTTGTCGGCTGAATGAATGGACTGACACACGAGCGTGCTGAATTTTTGAGAAGCTATTACCTTGGCTCCTTTTGATTTGGCGTACTGCGACAATTCTCTATCGGAAGTCACTAGAGTGAGGTCGCGTTTATAAGATGCACGTCTTACAATATCCTTGATTCGTGAGTCGGCGTCGGAACCTGGACGTGCATAAAGGACTTTAACGCCCTTATACTTGATGCCCTCGGGGAGTTCATCGTCCTCTACTCCGTCAAATACCAATTTCACTTTGGATTTCTTTGCTGCTGCGAACCGAGCTAGAATCTTGAGCAGCTCCCTTCGGGAATGCTCAAATGATGCATTACGAGGTAGGAGTGCATGCATCAAGTTATTTCCATCAACCAGGTACGGCATGCCGCTTCCATTCCGAAATGCCTGATATGCTCAGGGGCCCGTTATCCACATTGGGGCACAACCTGATTTCCGAGGAGATCACTCCCGGATGAAACCCAAATAAACGAGCAGGAGCGCTAAACCACCCATCGCTCCCACAAACGTAAACAGGTCGCCTAATTGCGAAGGATCCGCGGGATACAGGTAGTGAATAATTATAGCACTGCCTATGAGACCGCCAATGAGGACGGCCAAATATTTCATGCCGGTAAATAGGGTGTATAGGAAGGCCACGAGACAAGCTCCCAAGAAAACGGGGCTGAACAACAATTCTTTGGGGCCGTTAACTCCCAAAAATCTGTTTACGGCATCAAATATGTTGGCTAAACTTTCCATTTCGCACCCGCAGGTCAGTGATCGTAATCGCGCCGAGTTTATCAATTTGGCCTGTTGAAGGCAAATCAAAACCGGGGCCGCTTGACACACCGACATACCCCGAGTAAAACCGAATAATCAGGATATTTTCTAACGATTTGGAGATCTTGTGGCTCAAAATATCAGTCGGATTAGAAATATAGGAATTACTGCTCACATCGACGCCGGTAAGACTACGCTCACTGAACGAATTCTGTTCTATACAAAAAAAATTCATAAAATCGGCGAAGTCGATGAAGGCTCCGCCACAATGGACTACATGCCTCAAGAACAGGAAAGAGGCATTACGATTACTTCCGCAGCAACTGCCTTTACTTGGAAAAATTACGAAATTCAGCTGATCGATACACCTGGGCATGTTGATTTCACCATCGAGGTGGAACGCTCTTTGAGAGTCCTGGACGGCGTGGTCGCCGTTCTTTGTGCAGTCGGCGGTGTCCAACCTCAAACGGAGACGGTTTGGCACCAAGCGGAACGTTATCAGGTTCCCCGAATCTGCTTCGTCAATAAAATGGATAGAATTGGAGCGGATTTCGAAAAAGCGTTATCCATGATGAGGGAGAGGTTGGGAGCGTTCCCTGTTCCGATTCAGATACCCATGATGCAAGGTGACGTTTTCTTAGGCGCCATCGACCTCATTCGCATGAAGGCCCTGTACTGGAATCAAGAAACTCAGGGCCAAGATTATGAGATCACGTTCATTCCCGACAGCTTCATGGAGCAGGCCGAAACTGCACGAAAATTTATGCTCGAATCAGCGGCCGAAATGGATGAGGAACTACTTGAGTCGTATCTTGAGACGGAAGATCTTGATGAAAAGCAAATTATTAAGGGATTACGCATCGGCACGATTGCTAACCGCATTGTTCCTGTGCTGTGCGGATCGGCACTCAAGAACCAGGGGGTGCAACCCGTAATTGATGCAGTGATCGATTTTTTGCCGTCTCCTGGAGATGTCCCACCTGTAAAAGGAATTAATCCTCAAACCGGCGAAATAGAAGAAAGAATGCCCAAGGCAAAGGAGCCTCTCTGTGCTTTGGCCTTCAAGGTAGTAATGGATCAGGGACGCAAGGCAGTATATCTGCGGGTCTACTCGGGAGAAATAGAGGCGGAAAAAGAAGTCTTTAATGCATCCCGAAATAGTAAAGAACGGGTAGCGCGACTTTTTCTCATGCACGCAAACAAACGCGAAAAAATCAAATCTTGCGCCGCAGGCACCATAGCTCTTGCCGTCGGTCTGAAAGACACTCGGACCGGAGACACGCTGACCGATCCTTCGGCCCCTCTCGTGTTGGAATCCATTGATATGCATAAACCGGTTATATCCATAGCAATTGAACCAAAAACGAGAGCCGACCAGGAAAAACTCATCGGAACCTTGGAAAAAATTGCCATCGAAGACCCCACTTTCACGTACACGGAAAATCAGGATACCGGCCAGCTACTTGTATCCGGCATGGGAGAGCTGCATCTCGAAATTATTATTGACAGGCTCAAGCGTGAATACGGAGTAGAAGTCCAGACCGGCAAACCTCAGGTAGTTTACAAAGAAACCATAGATGGAGAAGCCAAAGCGAACGTCGTTTTCGATCGTGAAATCCACGATACACGCCACATGGGGGATGTCCTTCTCAGCGTGAAACCGACTCAGAGAGGTGCCGGTATTGATTACCTCATGGCAAAAAGTTTTGATTCCGTGCCTCCCGATTTCATCGGAGCGATTGAACAGGGCGCAAGGGAAGCTATGCTCTCAGGTCCTCTCACGGGAAACGAAGTGGTCGACGTGGCGATCACCTTGGAGTCCGTCGGCAGCGACATCGGTTCCATGTCGGCTCTTGGGCTGAAAGTCGCAGCAGCTCAAGCTTGTAAAGAAGCTTGTGAAAAAGCAAAACCTGTAGTTCTTGAACCCTATATGGAAGTGGAAATAGTCGTGCCTGAAGAAAACGTGGGCGAAGTAATAGCGGATCTGAACAGCCGAAGAGGACGACTTGAAGATGTCTCTCCTCGCGGAAAAACGTCGGTATTGAAAGCAATTGTACCGCTGGCCGGAATGTTCGGTTATTCCACTTCCTTAAGATCGCTGAGCCAAGGTCGCGGAATCTTTACGATGCAATATTCTCATTACGATTCTAAGGCTTGATCTCTATTTTTTAAAGCTCTGTCTTGGGCCTCCAACATTCTCAAATCCCGAATTGAAATTGCGGTAAAGCGAATAGTAATTCTCGATTCGGTGCCACTTCTTAATGTAACCGGGTGGAAGATCGTCTCGTTCTTCCACCATGTCCCAGCCTCGGGGCACCGGGAATGCGTAATAGGGAAGATTTTTGGGAATTCCTCTCACCAGGACCACTTGAGGGGTTACCCATTCACGGAGGGCCATATATACTCTATGCATTCCGTCATTGACGATCAGATGGAAGGCTCCGTTTTTTTCGATACTCTCCTCTACTATTGGGGGCAGCAAATCTATCGAATCATCGCTGTCGCCAATCCGAAATCTCACAAAACCGTCAAGTTTAAACAAATCTATATTGTGTTCAGCCAGGGCCCATTTAAGTTCGCGAACCTTCACTAATTCGGGACGAAGGATATAATTTTGAGGAGGGGAAAGATGTTCTACGGCTATGCTTTCCAAAGATATAAATGCGTGTTCGTATATTCGAGTGTCCGGTGCTTTAAGCATGGTGATTGAGCGCAATCGCTCAATGAGATCCTCTTCGTTGAATCGCTGCACTTCGGTTATTTTCATTTTTCCTCCGGACTTGATTCCATTTTGGCCATAAATTCCAATATTCCTGATGCATCCAGATTCTGACTTTCAGTCGGACAGGTTGCCGCCAATTTCCGCTTTGAAGAACCCGAGACGACCTCCCAGACCATGTCCAGAGCCTCGGGTGAAATATTTACCTGTTCAAAAACTCGGATTCCTTGGTGGCTTTCCATAATCTTTCGCCAATACTGATCAAAATGCTTATTCTTGGAATCATAGCTTTCTTCATAATAAATCTCTCTTATTCCCGCCTGAAGAAGCTGTTTGAAGCACCAGTTACACGGTTCCAGAGTGCAGTAGAGCGAAGCATTTTCAAGCGAAGTACCAAACCTTGCTGCTTGATTTATGGCATTCACTTCAGCATGACTCGATAAGCAATAATTGTATTTTTCTGCGTCATGGGCACCGATTGAACGCCTCAAACAGAAATCAGGTCCCATATCAGTACAGTGTGGCGCACCATGAACCGCACCATTGTAGCCGGTGGCGAGAATGCGGTTCTGTCTGACGATTATCGCTCCTATTTTACGCGAATTACAGGTTGATCTTACGCTCACAAGCTTGGCCAGAAGCATAAAATACTCGTGCCAGTTGGGTCTGTTCATTATCTCTCTCAAATGGGTTTTACGAGTTGACGAATTTTTCCGGATTCTACGGCTTCAAAGAATTCTTCTGCGATCACATCACTCAGCCGAGCCACTTCATCCCACCGCTTGATGCGCTCATCGGGGGCGTCCACGAATCGGGTAAAATCCGTCCTGTCCGGTATGCGGGAATCAGGCAGCATCTTTACGAAGTCGTGCCCGGGATATACCTGAAGAACATTTTCCAATGCGGATTTCTCGGGCCGCCTCGATTTAAATGGCTTGTCAAACCAACCCGGCACAATCCGTTCCTGGTAATGATAAAAAAGTGCCAGGCTATCCGGGGGGGCACAGTAATCCTGATTCAGCTGATAATCCGTGATACCCCCGTCTCTGTACACTCCGGGGGGAGCATCAGGAATGTTTTGGACACCGGATACTATATACGGTAATGATCCGGTCGCAAGTGCGGCCTTAAGAAGATTGTCGCGAGTCATTTGCACAAGCTTACCGGCAAACTTGTCTGATAATCCCGTGCGAAGCCCCCCGGTGTAAAAAATGGTTCTTTCAAAGAACGTCCCAAGGATTTTTGGACTGAACACGTTCGACATCGCCGCCAATAATATCCCGAATCCCTGTATTCTTTGATTTTCCGAACGAGTGAGACTTCGGCAATTTACCGTATGTACCGCCAAATCAAAATGCGGGTGGGATAAAATGTATTCTATGTCGCCCTGACTTATGAAAGTTGTGACATTGGTCCACAGTGCCCTTGCAACCGTTACGGGGGTATCCTCTCTTGTGAACACGTTCCGTGAATATGCCAGCCGGAGTCTTTCATAAGATTCGACCGGGTTGCGACACGCAAAAGCAAAGTTGCGCCAGGCCCCGGCGGAGGATCCGGCCAATAAGACTCGATTGCCGGGATTTACCAGAAAACCCGTCCTTATAAGAGCTTTATCAAATCCCACCGAAAGGAACCACTTGGGGCCACCGGCCGGGCCTATGAAGGTTTTGATGCGCTCGGGACGGAGTCCTTCACTGCGGATCAAATTGATTGCCGTTGGTCCTGCTTTAAAATGTACATAGTCGGGCATTTAGGTAAAATACCATTACATGAAATGGGTCTCAACAGATTCAATTTAGGGCCGCAAAACACTCTTCAGGAGCGCACCCCCGAAAAACATCAGTATGTTTACAATCGATCAAGCATTTATCATTCAAATCACTTTAGCTATGCGTTAGGTTACGGTAGAGCTTTTTTTTTTAACTAACCTTTTTTTTTGTTTTTTTACTTGACATCATTTTACCGGTAAACTAAACGTCTTCATCAGACATGTAGACCGGAGGAAGGGTATGTTGAGAAGTACCCGCAAACAGTCACTCCTGTTCAAGAAATTCCTCCAGTACAATTCATGCTTTTTGAAACCCATTATATATGGGTTTCAATGCCGGTACAATCCAGATGTCAGTGTCTGGTTTTAATGGACCGATATTGCACTTGATCATTCCTTGATTCAGTTTCACTTTATTGAAAGGAGTTCACCGGAAAACTCGTTTTTTTCGAGAACACAAGGGATACGGGCTCTTCTTCCTCCCAGCAAAAGGATAGGGCCAATCACCTTGTAGATTATTGTGAGACAAGAGCAGAAAAAACATAAAAAAAAGGGAGTCGAAGTCTGTAAACCGTTCAGTTGTAGTTTCAATTGGTTAACTCACGTTACGAGATTTGACCTGATGCACCGCGCGGTCGTACGCGGTCTATTTTGGAATTCGAATAAGCAGGTTCTCATGTCAATAGATTGATTACAGCGTATTAGCAATATTTTCTACTGTTGCACATTAACTATTCTGTACATAGCCTTGAAGATCCTCGTTTACTATCATCCAAATAAGTACTTTCTCATAAAAAAATCTAAAATTCTAATTTTGTGTCAGTTTTTTGCTTGACTAAAAATCGGGATCGGTATTTAAAGCAAAACCAGTTAGTTCGAGCTGGGAGGAAGGGTGCTATGAGAAGATGCCCTTGTACGCTACTGGTTTGGTTTGTCTTTTCAATATTCTGCTTTGCGTCATCAACTCAGGCCGCAGGCGATTACTTAAATGTAGTCGTTCAACCTGACACATTATCCCCTCTTAATTCTTATTCTTTAGGGGCTGATTCACAATCCGCTATGCAACCCGTTGCGGTGCCCGCTTCCGCCTTTTCCTATGGCGCACCCCTGAGGGCGCCTACAAAGGAAGGCAAAGCGATCACCAAATGTGCTCCGCAACCTGCGGTGTTTCAGCAGCCGTACTGCCCGCCGCCTTTGCCGGGATGCATATTGCCGAAGCGGCTCCCGGGGCAATTCGAATTGGGAACTCAGGTATTTTGGGCTAAGACTCGCGGTGTGGTTCGCTGGCCTGCTACGGTCATGGGAATGGCGACCTCCGATGCGGATCCACATTCCGATCTTGGACTTCCAATCCACAATGTCTTTCTCGAATACTCGGGGAAATTCCAGTTTCGTCCAACGTGGGCTGTCTTTTACTCGATTATGCCCATTCAGTTGGAGGGTAACGCCACGACACCTAGGACCATTTACTATGGCGGCTTGTTTTACCCTGCCGGAAGCCGAGTAAATACGAAGTGGGACTTCGTCTACCAGAAAGTGGCATTGCTCTATCAGCCTATTCTGACCTGTAATGCATCACTCTCCATCTACGCAGGATGGATGTTCAATGATCAGAAGCTTTCGCTCAAGAGCGGAGTTTGCGGTGGCCAGTGCTGCACTCTGAATAGGACCAGAAACACTGTTGTGACTGGAGCGGAGCTGCAAAAATGTATCAAGACCATGTGCAATGGAGCCACGCTTTCCTGTGACTCTCGTGCAGACCTGACATTCGTAGACGATACATTCGGCTACGATGTGCAAGCCGGATTGCGGTTTAGCGTGCCCATGGGCGCAAACAGGTGGGGCTATGCAAAAGGTGGATACAGACTGCTCAATTTGAACGAAGACAGAAATGACCTTCGACTTGATCTGTCCATGGAAGGCGGTTTTGTAGAAGGCGGCCTACTCTTCTAATCTCCATCTTGAATGGTGCCGGCAATCTGAATGTCCAACAGAATAGGGGCTTTACCCAACTTGATTGAATGTCCTAAGCTCAAGTGGGATCCTCATCGCCCTCCACCGGCACCATTCTTTATTTACACGAACTCCATAAAAACGAAAAGCCCGAAAACGGCCACAAATGGCCGCCCCTTCCAGGGCTTTTCATCAGGTCGAAAGGGTATGTTGAGAAGTGCCTCCCCTCTATCACACTTTCCTGAGATTGCAAAATAATTTTTGATCAAAACGATGATATTTTCCCCTGCCTAAACTACCTTACCAACCGGCAATCCAAATTCCACGTATTTCATGGAAGAAGTCACCTACGGAATCTCAATTTTCGTAACAACTAATTGGATTTAAATGGACTCGGTGTTTACAACGAGAAACGCATATGATATTTTCCGCCCCAATTAAAGGCACATTTCCGCTGCCGTAATGTGCCCCACGTAATTAAAACACCTGAACATAAAAGACCGACCGTCAAACTCTATAGGGGAGGCTGATATGAGCGCAACTGAGGAGAACGTCCAGCGACCGGAATCAGCGGCGAAATCAACGGGAGGGTGGTCGAATCAGCATTCTTGGATTTTCCTAATTATTATTGCCGTTGGTCTACTCTTTTTATTAATGCAGAATCGTCACCAATACCTCAGTCCCCTCGGTTTAGGCAAAGCGTACAGAATTGACAAGCTTTTCGGTTCAATCCAGGAGTACGATCCTGAAAAAGGCTGGGTCGCAGCCCAACTACAACCTGTACAAATGCCTCCGGGTGGAGCAATGGAACCGCCGTCAATGGCATCGAGACCTCAGCCGACGTATGTTCCTCCACCTGCTCTATCCTCACCATCCCAAAACATTACCCCACAACCTAAGGAGACCCAACAAACCCGAAAAGAAACCGCAGCCAAGCCTGAACCTAAGTCGGTCCGAACAGCCGAACTTAGTCAGGATGAAAAACTCAAGTTGTTTCAGCAGGCTTTTCCGGAGTTTGGTAAGGACGAGTTTCAATTAGCGGATGATGATTTATACCCCGACTGGAAGAAAATCAATCCAAACGGTACTTGGCCGGAATTCTTAGGTATATACAGAGATTTCATAAAATGGTGGACGGATGCAGGATCTCCACCCGAACCCGGTTTCAAGCTCTGGAAGGATTTTCTTAGTAAGAAAAAATAACGGTCGGTGGGAATTAGAACTTAGCGATAGCGAATATCATGCGCCCGGCTGTTGACTGGAGAACACTGGTAACGGTCACTTCCATGGTTCTTCCTATGTGACGTTTTCCATTGTCTACGACAACCATGGTTCCGTCATCTAGATATGCTACGCCTTGGCCGTGTTCTTTGCCTTCTTTCAATATTTGAACTCGCATGAGTTCCCCGGGCAAAA
>CAZTJA010000009.1:0-63876 GCA_964613745.1 uncultured Syntrophaceae bacterium | reverse complement strand
GCCGGTGATAATTGCAATTTAGGATTCCAAAGAAAATCTTGGTTGTTGCACAAGACGGTGAACTCGAACGCGAGATCGGTACATTATTGGCCCAACAGCAGTTCGTCGTTCATCGGGAAACTTCCTATTCAGGTGCATTAAGAGCAATAAGCTCCGGAGCGGAACATTTGCTTGTAGTGGTGGATTCAAATTCGATCGGTAAGGACCATAATCAGTTTATTTCCGAGGTGCACAAGCTTAACGCGGAAATCAGACTATTGTTGTTGCCTCATCCGAAGACCGGATCTGAAAAACATACCGCTGATAGGTTTGAACACGCAGAATTCCTGCCGACCGGGGTAACCCAAAAGGGTATATTGGACGCGGTAAATAAAGTTTTGCGGGGAAGGGAAGCGGATCTGAAGTACTTCCCTGAAATCGGCAACATAATCTCCTGTTCGCTGGCATTGGAATACCGGACAGATGAAATCAAGCCTGGGAGATTGGCCCGGTACTTTGCTAATCAGCTGATACTAAGTAAAGCATGCGACATTCTACTAGCCAATTTATTTGAAATCGCGGTTTATGAATCATTAATAAATGCAATTGAGCACGGAAACTTGAGTCTGTCATCTGATCTTAAAGCTTCTGATTTTTCCGAGAAGGACTACTTTGCTAACCTCCGGCAAAAAAGAATCACAGAGGAAGAGTTCGCCGGCCGAAAAATTAAGATGGAATTTACGATGCAATCAGGCCGCGTGGAGCTTTCCATTCAAGACGAAGGAGCTGGATTCAATTACAAGGAGATCATGGAAAAAATCGGAAGCAATGAGCCGGACAACTTTGATCTTTGCCACGGGCGTGGATTATTAATGATCAGCCACTGTGTCGATGAAATCAGATTTAATGAACTCGGCAACCGAATTACCTTGGTTAAGGACCTTAGCAAGAACATTCTTGATGTCGATTATTGTGCATAATCCGTTAGAAGCCCACCACCACATCCCACACAAATTTTCGGTGACTTAGCTCATAGCAGTGCTTGAAATAACAGATTAGATAGGTTCTTATAGATGGGAAATCTTCGGACTCATCATAAGGTCAAGAGCTTTTGGATCTATTACTTTACAACCTGTTGCTTCATGGCTTAGCTGCGCCTTTCTTAACATTTTATTACGGCCCGAAAATTCTGTTGGACGGTAAGTATTCCGAGTCGCTGCAGGGAAAGCTCGGCAGATTGCCGGACGACATTAACTTCAATTCATTGCCGCGACCTTTGCTCTGGTTACATGCAGTGTCGGTGGGTGAGGCCTCCGCTTTGGCCCCATTGGCATCTGAGTTGAGCAACATTTTACCTGATGCTGCAATCTTGGTTTCAACGGGCACGGAAACCGGTCAAGCAAAGGCTAAATCAGTGATCAAGAGTGCTGCCGGTTTTTTTTACTTGCCGCTGGATTTCCCGGGTTTCACAAAGAGAGTTGTTAAATCTATCAGACCCGACCTCTTCGTGATGATGGAAACCGAAATCTGGCCCAACTTAATACATCAACTCAAGAAGGAGGGCTCGGCTATTGCAATTGCCAATGGTCGAATTTCCGACCGGTCCTTTCCAAGATACAAAAGACTCAGAAGATTCTTCTCTTCCACTTTAGAAAAAATTGATCTGTTTGCAATGGGAACGGCGCTTGATGCGGATAGAGTTTTCCAAATGGGTGCTCCGAGAGACCGCATTCACGTTACCGGCAACATGAAGTTCGATTCTCTGATAATTGATGTGAATCAGGGCGAAATCGATGGTTTAAGAACAAAATTGAGCTTGGACGACGTTTCTCCCGTTTTCGTTGCCGGGAGCACTCACCCGGGAGAGCATGAAATCATCCTTGATGCATATCTTCGATTAAAAGCTGAATATCCTGGCTTGGTCCTGATAATTGTGCCTCGACACATTGATAAGACGGATCTTGTCGTAGCTTCGGTACGGGATAGGGGAATAAATGACCCGATTCTCATGAGCAGCATGGATGCCGGTGAAAGTCGAGGAAACAGTAACATTGTAATAATTGATAAAATGGGAGAGCTTTTCAAAATCTACTCATTGGCTTCATTGGTCTTCGTGGGCGGCTCTTTGGTTCCGAAAGGCGGTCAGAATATTCTTGAACCTGCTATGTGGGGAAAAAGAATTCTTTTCGGTCCTTCGATGGAGGATTTTAGGGAAGCTCGTGAGATGTTGATTTCAGTTGGATCTGCAACGCAGGTGGCAGATTTAGAGGAGTTGGTCCGAGTTGCCCGGGAAATCCTCTCTGACCGGACCGAATCCTTACGTTTGGGAGAAGAGGGTAAGAAATCAATTTCCCGCCATTTCGGAAGTGCAGCAATCACGGCTCAAATGCTGGCTCAACTGGTTTCATCGAAAGGTAAACGGGTCTGATTACCCGATCAAAAAGATTCGCAAAAGAATCGGGATTTAAGACTGAATATGGTAAGATAGCAATCAAAACGGCGCGAGCATCAACAGGAAACCCCAGGTTTGGTCAAACTTATATTTTCGACGAACATAGACGTGAGGTACCCTGTAAATATTAGGTGATGTGAATTCCTAGATGAACACTTCGTGCCAAAAACTCTGTTTTGAGCTTGAACCCACTCTGAGAGTCTGGTTCCTGTCCATTTTTTTTCAACAAAGTTACACCATGATTTAGAACACCAAGCAATCCGAGCAGCAATATGAAGGACTATTTGGACCATTCCTATAATAAAGCTGATAGCATAGCCCTGTTCCGAGCCCTATTCGAGCAGGCGAACGACGCAATATTTCTCATCAAAGACAATTTGTTTGCAGATTGTAACCAAAAAACCCTGGACATGTTCAAGCTACCAAGAGAGCGAATAATCGGTTTGGCTCCATGGGAGCTGTCGCCTGAGTTTCAGTCGGCCGGCGAATCTTCGAAAGAAAAAGCCCTATATCAGATCCAACGGGCAATTGCCGAAGGTGAGAGCAAATTTGAATGGCTCCACTCCAGACCTGATGGTTCAATCCGTGAAACCGTTGTAAGTCTGAGACCGATAAATCTGGAACAAGAGACTGTTCTTTTGGCGGTCGTCAGAGACATCACGCAACGTAAACGGACGCAAGCCGCCCTTGACGAGAGTGAAGCATATTTTCGACATCTAGTGGAAAGTTCACCCATTCCTATATATATTCAGACCGATCTTCGCTTTGCGTACATCAATAAAGCCGCCCTAAATATTTTTGGTGCATCTTCCCCAGAACAATTACTCGGAACTCCGGTTATGGATCGTTTCCACGAGAATTACCGAGACCTTATTGCCCACAGAATAGATCAAATTCGCGACCAAAAAAAGGATGCCCCATCGCTGGATCAGACATGGGTGCGTATGGACGGGAGTTTGGTAGATGTAGAAGTTTGTGCCGTGCCCATAAATTTTCAAGGAGTAGACGGCGCCCTCGTGTTTGGACGAGATATCACGGAGAGAAAGAAATCTGAAGTTGCTTTGCGGTCGGCTGAAGGCATGCTTCGCACGATATTGGCTGCATCTCCTGTTGGGATTGGTCTCAGCGTTAATCGTAAAATGCAATGGGTCAATCAAGCATGGGCTCAAATGTTTGGTCTCAGTAGTCCTGAAGAGTGCAACGGCTTACCTGCAGAAGAACTCTATGAGACGAGAGAGGAATTTGAGAAAGCCGGTGAGTCTCTTTATCTCAACATCGAGAGCGGAGCCATAAATCAGATTGATACGAAATTTAAGCGCAAGGACGGCAGCATTTTTGATGGTTGCGTACGAATGGCGGTAATGGACAGAGCCAATCCCAAGCTTGGCAGCATTGCCGTTATAACGGATATCTCTGAACGAAAAGCATTCGAGAAAGCCCTGGCCGAAAGTCAAGCAATGCTGAACACCATTCTCGAAGCGGCCAGAATAGGAATTGGCATGCTTAAGGATGGAAGAATAGCATGGGTCAACAGAATGATCTTGGAAATGACCGGCTATTCCGCAATGGAATTGATAGGGGAGAGCGCTAAAATGCTTTACCCGAACCATTCTGAGTACCTTCGAGTTCATCAACAGCAGGATGTCGAGATTGACGCCCGAGGTGTAGGCCGTATTGAAACCTTGTGGCAACGGAAGGATGGCAGCATCATTGATGTATTCCTAACTGCAGTCCCAATGCCGGGCGATACCTTCAAGAAAAACTGGGTATGCACGGCACTGGACATTACCGACCGGAAAAACGCTGAAACTGCGTTGGCCCGTTCCGAAGAGCAGTATCGATTACTTATAGACAGTACCCTGGAGGCCATTTTCATAGCTCAGGACGGTGAAATTAAATTTGCAAATCCCGCAACGGAAAAGATTTTGGGCATTCCCAAGGATATGTTTCTTTTTACGCCGTTCAGTTCCTTCATACATCCGGATGACAGGAATCTAGTAGCCGATCGCCACAAGAACAGACTTGCAGGCCGTATGACTGACGGACCTACACGGTACACAATACGCATTTTGGATCAGAATCAGTCCGTCAAATGGATGGAAATCGATTCCGTTGTAATTACCTGGAACGGGAAACCCGCCGCCCTGGTTTTTGGGACCGATGTCACAAAAAGACGCGAAACGGAGCTGGCCCTCAGAGAGAATGAAGAGAGGCTCAGAGCCATTGTTGAGCACAGCACGAATCTCTTTTATTCTCATTCACCCTCCGGCCGGCTTACCTATGTGAGTCCACAGACAAACCTTTTCTTTGATTGTAGCCCAGACGAAGCTCTCATTGATTGGACTTCTTTTTTGACGGAAAATCCGCAGAACACTATCGGATTGCTTCTGACTCAGAGGGCAATTGAGACGGGGAAACCTCAGCAGTCGTATGAAGTTGAAATCCGGACGAAACTCGGGCGTAAACTTTGGGTGGAAGTTAATGAGAGTCCAGTGACTGAAAACGGCATTACAGTGGCAATTGTAGGATCTTTGACCGACATAACTCAGCGAAAGAAGTCCTTTGAAGCGCAAAGACGTCTTGCAACCGCAGTCGAACAGGCGGAGGAGACCATAATTATTACTGATCCGGATGGGGTGATGCAATACGTTAATCCGGCTTTCGAGAGAACGACGGGTTTCAGTCGGGAAGAGGCAATCGGAGCAAGACCTTCCATCTTGAAAAGTGGAGAGCATGACACAAATTTCTATGCGAATCTATGGGCAACAATAAGAGCAGGAAAAGTCTGGAAGGGAAGATTTGTGAACCAACGTAAGGACGGTTCACTCTTTCAAGAGGACGCCACCATTTCTCCAATCAGGAATTCTGATGGACAGATTGTTAACTTGGTAGCCGTCAAGAGAGATGTCACTCAGGAGCTTACGCTTCAGAAACAACTACACCATGCACAAAAGATGCAAGCGATAGGCACTCTGGCCGGTGGAGTAGCGCATGATTTCAACAACTTACTTCAGGTGACCCTCGGATATTCGGAACTACTGATGGCCGAAAAAGACGAAGACGATCCGGAATACGGCGATCTCAACAAAATATATCATGCAGCTCATAACGGTGCGGAGCTTGTGAATCGATTACTCGCATTCAGCCGTAAGTTGGAAACGAAACCAATACCCATCAATTTAAATGAGCGAATCCTCATGGTGGAAAAGCTTCTGAAAAGGACTATTCCAAAAATGGTCACCATGGAATTCGATCTTGCAAAGACGGGTACTGAAATCACTGCTGATCCAACTCAGATTGAACAACTTCTGATGAATATGGCGGTGAATTCAAGTGATGCTATGCCCGAAGGCGGGATTTTGAAGTTTTCGACCAGTAGAGTGTTTTTGGATGAAAATTTTTGTCGAAATCATTTGCAATTAAAACCAGGCGATTACGTTCGACTGCAAGTTTCGGATTCGGGCCAGGGAATCGATGAACAAGTGATTGAGCACATTTTTGAACCTTTTTACACGACGAAGGAATTAGGAAGAGGGACAGGGTTGGGCTTGGCCACCGTTTACGGAATAGTAGCTGAGCATGAGGGATTGATAACGTGTGAAAGTCGCGTAGGAAAGGGAACGACATTCGATATTTATTTTCCCGCACTCATGGAATGGGCTTCAACGGACACGGCAAAAACAGCGATAATGCCTGCGTTCGGAACGGAAACTCTGCTGCTCATTGACGACGAACAATTTATAAGAGAATTAGGGACTCGAATACTTGAAAATGCAGGATACCGAGTATTAACGGCGGTTGGGGCCAGGGAAGGAATAGAGATCTACGAAAGGGAAAAAAGGGTCATTTCGCTTGTGATTCTTGATCTCATTATGCCGGAAATGAGCGGAAAAGCGTGCATAAGGCAGCTGATACGCATCAATCCTAAAACTAAAATATTAATAGCCAGCGGGTATTCGAGTGATCTCTCCGTACGAGAATCCATTGATTTGGGGGCTAGAGGCTTCGTCAGCAAACCTTTTCGTTCAACGATATTGCTGCAGGAAGTGCGAAGAATCCTGGATAAAGCTTAAGCACGCATGGGAATCATTGAAAATCCTCGACATCGCCTTTGCCGATTCTGATGACCTCAGGTCCTTCAAGTAGGCTTATCACGGAAGAGGGTTCCGGCAAGAACACACCACCATCAATGACGAGATCCACCTGACCCTTATAGATTTGATCTATTTGCTTTGGATCATCAAGAAGTTGATCGTCAGGAAGCCTGACTGAAGAGCTAAGAATTGGATTTCCGAGTTCATTTACTAATGCCTGACATATTTTGTTATCAGGAATGCGGATTCCGACTTCATTTCGTTTGGTCAAAACAATTCTTGGGACCAACCGAGTAGCTCTGAGAACAAATGTGTAAGGTCCGGGAAGATATCGCCTCAGAATTTTGTAATCCGGGTCACTTACCTGAGCATAATGAGAAATCGTCTTGAGATCGGAAAAGACGAAGCTGAGCGGGCTCTTGTTGTCAAGCTTCTTTATTCTACGTACTCGTTCAAGTGCTTTCTTGCTCTTTATGTCGCATCCGAGACCGTAGACGGTGTCGGTCGGGTAAATAATTACGCCGTCGTTCCTCAAAATATCGACTATTTTGGAAATATGCCGAGGTTGAGGGTGATTTGTATTAATTTGTAAAATCATGCCGTCCTCAATCTATTTCGGAACAAAATCATCCCTGCGCCCCGTGAATGGGGTTCGGGCATCGACAGACACGCACAGTGTGTCATTCAATGCCGATACTCTTATTGATTTTGCTGCTTGTGATCTTTCTGACCCGGGTAGGCAACTCTCCCATTCAGTAGTATGTCCGGTCCCACACGAAAAGCCTTCACATCAACGAGCCTTGGAGCTTCTTCCAACCTACTTATTCCCATGCCGCCAATTCCGGAAGGCGCACTTACTCCTCCTATTATAATAGGGGCATAGAAAAAAAGGCAACGATCCACGACTCCCTCGTCCAGGGCTCCCCAGGCGAGGCCCGCTCCACCTTCGATCAATACGGACGTCACGCCGATAGTGTAAAGTTTTTTAAATAATTCCTTGAGGTTTACTTTGCCCTGACCTGAAGTAACGATTACCTTAGCTCCCTGCTTCTCTAATGATGCTTTCTTCTCGGAGGGTGGATTTTTTGCGGTAGCGAGGATGACTCCAGCCTGAGACTCGGTGTTGAAAACGGCTGCATTCATGGGTGTTCTCAGCCTGGAATCAGCAATAACCCTAATTGCATCATGCCCTCTGGTTTCTGGGAGTCTTGTCGTAAGAAGGGGATCATCCGCCAAAATGGTTTCGACCCCGACCATTATAGCTGAGACTCTATCCCTTAGCCGATGAACTCGCCTGCGGGACATCTCGGAAGTGATCCAGCGTGAGTGGCCGGTTCGTGTAGCGATACGCCCGTCCATGCTCATCGCCAACTTTAAAAACACAAAAGGCCTTTTCTGTATAATGTTGGTCAGGTAAACTTCATTGATTCTCGTGCAACCTTTTTCCATTACCTGACCCACTACCTGAACTCCCGCTTCACGGAGCAACTTAGCTCCGCCCCCTCTTACACCGGGGTTCGGGTCATCGGTACCGTACCAAACTTTGCTGATTCCTGCTTTAAGAATTGCTTCGGTGCATGGAGGAGTGCGGCCGTGATGGTTGCATGGTTCGAGAGTGACAAACAATTCAGAACCCCGGGCTTCAGTTCCCGCCGAACGGATAGCTTCAACTTCGGCATGAGGTTCGCCCGCAGCCCTGTGAAACCCTTTTCCCACAACTCTACCGTCTTTTACTATTACAGCACCAACAACGGGATTTGGAGAAGTGCGCCCCAAGCCTCGCCTGGCAAGCTTCAGGGCCAGAGCCATGAAGTGTTCGGCTTCACGGGGAATGGGTGGCTGGTTGGTTCTCTTCCGGGATCTCTCTGGTGCGTTGTCGTTCCCGGGCTTCTTTGAGCTCATATAATTCCTTTATTTGTCTCACAAATTCTTCGATATCTCTGAAGGAGCGGTACACGGATGCAAAACGAACGTAAGCGACATCATCCATTTTTTGTAGCTCCGTCATGACTCGCTCGCCTACAAAGGCTACACTGATCTCTTTTTCAGGTCTTTCCATCAAATCCTGTTCGATTGAATCCGCTATAGTCTCTATCTTATCTATACTAATCGGTCTTTTTTCACAGGCACGTCTCATACCTTCAACTATTTTACGCCTGTCGAATGCTTCTCGCCTCCCGTCCTTTTTGACAACGTAAGGAAGAATTTCCTCTATTCTTTCGTAAGTCGTGAATCTTCTTTTACAGCCGAGGCATTCTCGCCGCCTTCTGATTACCGTATTTTCCTTACCAAGTCTGGAATCGATTACTTTGTCATCGATTACGCCGCAAACGGGGCATTTCATGTGAATAGGCCACATTCAAAATAAATTTTTTCTCATGAATATCTATAACGAAAAGCGCAGTTGTGCAAGTCAATTCAAGTACTGTTTATGTTTGGGCAATCTTGTCGGTTCGACTTGATTTGTTTTTATCGACACCCATCGCTCTTGACATTTTTCGGTGTACAAAACAACATGGAATTTGAATTGACGATTACTAAAAAAACATGAACGCAATTTCATGTGCGGAATTATTGGCCGTTAATCTATATTAAATAAACTTAATTGCGGAACAATCGGGTGTTTTGGCGAATGTAATTGTTTATTATTGATGGCGATGCTTGCCATCTTTCCATGTCCAAGGAAATCAGCATGCGAGAACCGGCGTTAAGACGTTTTCCAGTGGGTGCGGAGGTTTGTTCCGAGACGGAAACGCACTTCAGAGTTTGGGCACCTGCGAGTGAGAAAGTAGAAGTCGTTTTTTTTATGGAAAAGAAAGAAGCCAGGTCTGTTCCTCTGGAACCTGAGGATAAAGGATATTTCTCGATCGTAGAAGTTTGCCCGGAAGGTAGCCTTTACGCATTTAGACTTAACGGTCGACCCGAATGGTATCCTGATCCCGCGTCACGATATCAGCCGGAAGGTCCTCACGGACCATCACAAGTGGTAAATTCTTCCGCATACACCTGGCGAGATACAGATTGGCCAGGCGCCAAGCTGGAAGACCAAATCATTTATGAAATGCACATCGGCACATTTACCAGTGCAGGTACATACGTGGCCGCATCTGAACAACTCCCGGAACTCAAGGATCTGGGCATCACAATGATCGAATTGATGCCGTTAGCGGAGTTTCCAGGCAGATTCGGCTGGGGATATGACGGAGTGGATCTCTTTGCGCCTACCAGGCTTTACGGGGTTCCGAATGAACTGAGATCCTTCGTTGATTCTGCCCACCAACTCGGTATCGCGGTTATTCTCGACGTTGTCTATAATCACGTCGGGCCTGACGGAAATTACCTGAAATCATTTACCCCCGATTATTTTTCCAAAATCCACAAATCTGAGTGGGGTGAGGCTCTCAATTACGACGGTCCGAATTCAGGACCGGTACGCGAGTTTTTTATTAGTAATGCGGTCTACTGGATCACCGAATTCCACTTTGATGGATTGAGACTTGATGCTGTTCCAAATATTTTCGATGATTCTGCTGAACACATATGTACGGAATTGACGCGGGAGTGCAGGAAAGCGGCAGGGAAGAAAAATATTTCGATAATTGCTGAGGATGAATCACAACGCTCATTCCGAATCAGACCTGTTCAAGAGGGAGGATGCGGATTGGATGGTGTCTGGAACGATGATTTTCATCACAGTGCAATGGTTCTGCTAACGGGTCGCAATCAAGCCTACTATACGGATTACCTGGGGAAACCACAGGAGTTCATATCGGCCCTAAAATGGGGATTTCTTTACCAGGGTCAGAGATACAAGTGGCAAAATAAAAGGCGAGGAACTCCTACTTTTGGAATCCAACCTTCTCGTTTCGTAACATTTATTCAAAACCACGATCAAATCGCCAATTCATCGCGCGGCCTTAGGGTGCACCTCTTGACGGATCCAGGCAATTTTCGGGCAATGACTGCATTATTGTTGCTCGGACCGAATACGCCGATGCTTTTTCAAGGACAAGAATTTGCTTCTTCCAAGCCATTCCTCTACTTTGCCGATCATAAAGCGGAATTGGCCACGTTAGTGAGAGAAGGTAGAGCCGATTTTCTAAAGCAATTCCACAGCATTGCCACCCTTGAAGGAAAAGCTTTGCTTTCCGATCCGTCGAATCCTGAGACATTTCAGGCCTGTAAGCTCGATTTAAAAGATCGTGAAAAAAACTCTGGAATTTACCAAATGCACAAGGATCTGATCCGCCTTCGAAAGGCTCACTCCTTGAATTTCAAGAAATTCGATGGTGCAGTTTTAGGAGAGAATGCGTTTTTAATACGGTTCTTTGATGAATCAAGTCTGGATTTTCTTCTCGTACTCAATTTCGGAATCGACCTCCACCTCGACCCTGCTCCTGAACCCCTCCTTGCACCTCCTCTCGAACATAGGTGGTCTGTCTTGTGGTCATCCGAAAACCCTGGGTATGGAGGGAACGGCACGCCGGCTCTTGATACCCCGGAGAACTGGTGGATACCGGGACACGCAGCTGTATTGCTTCATCCAAAGCGAATTGGAGAGAGCAAATGAGTAAACTACTTTTTCGCGTCCCACGATCCACCGAAGATCCGGATCAACTGGAAAAACTGCTGTCGACCGAATGGTTGGTCACAAATGGACTTGGAGGTTATTCTTCAAACACCGTGTGCGGATTGAGAACTCGCCGATATCACGGTTTACTTGTTGCCGCTTTGCCCGCACCGCTCGGTCGAGTTGTCATGTTGAACGAACTAGCAGAGCAGGTGCAGCTCCCGGACGGAGAAAGAATCCGCCTTGATGCTGAATTCAAGGTGGGATCCCCAATAGAGTTTCACGGTCGCGGCTTTATCGTGGAATTCCGTCTTGAACTAGGATTGCCGATTTGGCTTTACGAAATTCATGGTTTCGTGCTGGAAAAAAGACTTGTTCTACCTCACATGCAAAACAGCGTTCATGTAATTTACAAGCTCCTGGAGGGTGAGGGAAAGATTAGATTGCGATTGAGACCGGCAGTAAAATTCCGGCAGCATGAGCTACCCGTCGATGCAGCTGCTGCGAAATATGCCATGACCATATTGGAAGACAGATATGAATTGTCGGCCCAGGGAATTCCACCATTGCGATTCATGATGTACGGGCACGGAGCACAATTCACCTTCAAAACCGAGCGTGTACTCAACAGCATTTATTGGATGGAGGAGCGGCGGGGCTTTTTTGCAAAAAGTGATCTTTGGAGTCCAGGTCACTTTCATATGGATCTGATGAAAGGGGAGAGCGCATCTTTAGTGGCGGGAACGCACTCGTGGGAAACAATGACTGCTCTTGCACCTGTCGAAGCAATGGAAGCCGAGGTTCGCAGAAGAGAACATCTCATTTCATTAGCGATGCCGGCGGCGAGACAGGGAAAAGCCGAGGACCTTGTACTGGCCGCGGATCAGTTCATAATCAGACCATTAGGCCGTCCTCAGGATACCGCAAGGGCTAGGGCGGCAGGTTACGAAATGCACAGTGTTATAGCGGGCTATCACTGGTTCACCGATTGGGGTCGGGACACGATGATCAGTTTGGAGGGGCTCACTTTGGTAACCGGCAGATACGTAGATGCCGGCTCTATTTTGCAAACGTTCGGTCACTACGTGCGAGACGGTTTGATACCCAATATGTTTCCCGAAGGTGAAAAAGAGGGGCTTTATCACACTGCTGATGCTTCCCTGTGGTTCTTTCACGCGATCGAAAGGTATTTATCCTGGACAAATGAGATTGACACGTTGGAATTGCTTTTGCCTAAGCTCAAGGAAATCGTGGAATTCCATTTGAAGGGAACTCGCTTCAATATCAAAGTGGACTCCGAGGACGGCCTTCTAGAGCAAGGGCAGGACGGATATCAACTCACATGGATGGATGCCAAAGTTGAGAATTGGGTCGTGACGCCGAGGAGAGGTAAGGCCGTCGAGATAAATGCCCTGTGGTACAATGCTTTAAGATTGCTGGAAAAATGGTCTATTCAGCTGGGTGATCACAACTACGCAAGAATTGTCGGGGAACACGCGCATCGAACTTACGAATCCTTCAACAAGAAGTTTTGGTACGAGTCCGAAGGTTATTTGTACGACATTATCGATGGCGAAACAGGATGCGATTCGGCTATTCGACCGAATCAAGTATTCTCGATTTCGCTGGATTTTCCTGTTCTCGATGAGACGAAGTGGGCTTCGGTGATGAATGTAGTTTCCGAGTGCCTTGTTACACCTCTGGGGCTGAGGTCATTGGCTCCCGGTCATCCTGATTTCAAACCAAAATACTACGGGGATTTGCGTTCCAGAGATGCCGCTTATCATCAAGGGACTGTTTGGGCTTGGCTCATCGGCCCTTTCATCGACGCATGGTTGAAAGTGTATCCTGGAAAGAGAAAAGAAGCTCGTAGATTTTTGGATGGATTGTTGACCCATCTAGATGATGCAGGCATAGGTTCCATAAGCGAAATATTTGATGCAGAACCACCATACACACCTAATGGCTGTATTGCTCAGGCTTGGAGTGTCGCGGAGGTTCTGCGCTGCCTTGTCAAGTTGTCAGAGACCCCCAGTGAACGGTAATCGCAAATAAAAAAGGGACCATAGGTCCCTTAAAAATAGGCTCTCAATTGATGTATCTCGCGGGATCAGGATCCTTTCGCAGCCGATCGCGTGTCTTTCGTAGGAGTCTTTTTCATTAACAGGGTATTTTCTTTAACTTCAATAGCCAAATCAGACTCTGCTGTTCCTTGAGCCGGGGAAAGTTTCAGTCCGTGTTGGTTGTTGTACATTTCAATACAACGGTCCCGTCCCAAAATTTCCCTCATCTGAAGACCGATCTCTATGAGTGTTCCGTTGGAATCAAACTTATAGGTCGCATATCTAAATAGATCATCACCGCGTATAATTTCACCTATTTCGTCACCTAAGTCGTCATAGGAAAAGTGCACGGGACTTTTTTGGAGAAGATCCAAAACCTGGTCTTTATTCATACCTAACTTTATATCTCGATAACCTTCCGGCACCTTAGCCCCGGCCGGCAAACAAATTCCTACACTTAGAGCCAAACATAGACATAACACCATGGAAAAGCGGGCTAATCCACTTTGCATTGAGAATCCTCCGATTTTTGAGAAGAATTGTCTGATGATACTATTTTATTATCGTCCTGAAAAGCAAAAACTTGTCGCATGACCTAAAGTTTATGATTTAACGATCCGACACAACGAGCGAAGTGTGGAAACTGAACGTATTCTGCTGGATGTTTGAGGATCTCCGGTCCGCTGTTCAGCCCTCCCGTTATTTTCAGTGCTTTGCAGATAAGATAAATAGCGGAGTGAGATAAGCAAGTAATCCGACTAAAATCATCGAATGAGTGGTGGAATCCCGAAGTAATTAGCTATTCGGGATTCCAGGGGAGGAGAAATGTGATAACGACTGCCCGATCGTTGCTATTTGATAAGCACGATCCGTACCGGACAGGTAAATACGCTAAAATCGGCCAGAACAGAGGCTAATAATGAGAAGCAACAATTTGTGCAAACCAAAAAACATACCATTTGGTATGTCTTGGTTCTCAAGTGCTACATTTGGGTGTGAATGGAAAAGAAAACCCCCGATGTGATCGGGGGTAAGAAGTTACCATGAATAGTAGTAGGTGTACGGAGTGTTCCAGCCGTAATAACGATACGGAGTGGAGTATCCCCAGCTTGAATAAGGTGAATACGAATAACGGTACGGACTGTAACCGTAGCCATATCCATATCGATAAGGGCTTCCGAAATTAAAAGAAAACCCGGAATGATTATGTCTGTTCGATCTGGTTAGCTGTACATCGTTGTTCATGGTCGAGCTTATGACCACATCGCCGGAGGGCGTGGTCGGCGCGGCACTTACCGAACCTGAAACTGAGAATATCAGAGCCATAGCCATGATCGCCATAGTTGCGAGAAATTTCATTTTTTGCCTCCTACCAATTCGTCTTGTTAGGGTTAGAGAAATTAATTCAATCAAATTACCCTGTTGTGTACAAAATATTGCTCACGTTGGATAAAAAGGCAACCGCGTCAGGCCGAAAAGACGCGACTCGCGGCTGCAAAAAAAATGTTCCGCCGAAAAGTGTAGGAGTGGTAATTCAAGCAAATTGTTACGGAAAATACAATTTTGCGCTTGACGAATGCCCGGAAAACCAACATATAATGCCGTGCCGTTTGATTCGGAAAACTCGTTAGCACACCCCATTGTAGTCCACTATCTTATTGCCGTGCAGGCTGGGAGACTTAATATGCTTTACGTTCTTGAACAGATATTCGGCGTGATGTCCAAACTTATCGAACACATACTTGACTGGCCCTTTCTCTTGTTCATTTTTCTCGTCTGGACAATAACTCGGTTCCGTGACCAAATCGGATCAATGCTTGACCGACGTTCGGCTCCAGGATCTGAAGGGCTTCCCAGAAAAGTCCGCAAGGAACTTGCAGGTTTTGAGAACACTATAGGCAAGTTGAATTCCGACATTTCCGATTTGCAGTCTCAGATGCGTCGGGTGGAAGATGTTCAGTCTCTAGATCGCTTTGAACGATCTCTGAAGCCTTTGCGGACGGCCACTAAGGATCTCGAAATTAATTTTAAGAGTATTGAGAATCAACTAGTTCAATTGGCGGGTCGGGGAATTCACGAGAAAATTGCTGAAATTTTGGTGCCTATTTCAGCTCAAATGGACCGAATTCCGGATGAGATAAGACGGTTGGAAGATTTAATTGCATCGCGGCCGGAGCGGGAAGATTTAGCGACCATCTTTCAGGAAGTAGAGTCCCTAAAATCGGAAATTATTCCTGTTAAGCAAGAGTTGGAAAATATCCGAAACAGCTTAGATGGGAAAGTATCCCTCGAATCCTATGGGGCAGCGATGTCGAAAATCGAAAACCTCCAAGTAGAGCTCGTAAAAATTTCAGGAAATGTTAACGAACTCATCGAGAAAACCGGAACTTTAGTTGAAACTGGTCAATTTGATGCCTTAAAAAGTGAAATGTCCGTGTTCGATTCGAGGCTCGGAAGCTTAAATGCAGGAATAGAGAGTCTAAAGAGCGAATTACAATCTGCTGAAGCTCTACTGAAATCGTCTGCATCCGCCGAATCGGTCGATAAACTTGTAAGAGATCTAAGAAATAATGCGTCATCCATAATCGATATAGAAAGAAAACTGGATTCCTATGGAATTGAGGAGGAGTTTGGTCGATTTTCCAGTGAACTTGCGGACGTTAAGAAACTCGCGGATGTGCTGAGTAATTCTTTTAATTCAGCTCCTTGGAATGAATCCGCCGATGAAACCAGAAATCTCGTATTGAGCATTCAGGCTCGCGTTGATGGGATAAGTAATAATTTGGAGACCCTGAATACGCAAAACTCAGGATCCCCGAGTTCCGAAGCGCTCGTGAAAATGTTGGAGGAATCGGGAATCATGCGTTTTGAAATCAACAAACTAAAAGAATCAGTAGAGTCCGCAATTGCCAACAAGGCTGATGCAAGCGTTCAGGCCGAAACTGTTTCAGGTGAACTCGCAAGAATAAGTTCTGAAATCGAAACACTTAAAGAAGGCATTAGGACTCTGCCTCTCTTGCAGGAAGTCCACGGGTCCCCTCCGAAAGCAAAGAAAAAGAAAAAATAACGTTTTTTGTTAAAGCTCTGATAAGCCGACTTCAACGATCCAGTGGAGCCGGCTTTTTTCTTTTCGGCATAGATGATCCTTTAATGAACTTTTCACTTACCCACGGGTTGCATGTATAATAGATGAATCAGATCAATTACCTCTATCGGCAATCTTAACAATGAGTGTCTGGGTACATAACGCATCGTTTAGCTACCGCATCGATTCTCCCCCACAAATAATGGAAACTCTTTGGGTTGAGCGGCCCGGTTGGGGTTATCTCAAGAGGCGCGATTTGTGGATTCGGACGGAGGTTGATGTAGCAACTCTCGAATCCAGAGGCTTTCGGCTCATTAGTTCTGTAGAAGACGGCTCTTCGAAGAGGTGCCGATATTGCGGAATGTTTATCTCAAGTATTCCAGGTTTTCTCCAAGCCAAACACAACACAACCTGTGCTCGCCCAATACTCGATGACCGGAAAATTGAGGAGGCGGTTATCGATGGGGTTCGTATGGCAAAGTATGAACAAAAGATAATTCGGCAAAGAATGCAGGAACAACTCGAACAAGAGGAAATGGAGCGCAAGGATAGGCAAGACCGTATCAAAGAAGAAATGTTTTCGAAGCAACAGCAAAAAGATCGGAAGAAGCGATTACGACAGCAAACAAGAGAAGAGCTTCGGAACAAATAATCATTAGAAAATCTACTACTCCTCTATGCGGAACATGGATTGACCTTGTTTTCTCACCGACATTTGAATGGAAGTTTTGATGACGGAACGTAGAAAAAAAGAAGGGACGTAACTTTACGTCCCCTTAGGATTAGGAGGAATTGGGGTTTTTTAATCGAGAGGATCCCACTTTACCCTCTCGTCTAGGATCGGTCGCTGTAACTCCCGATCGGGTTGACGGTTAAACTTGTTTTCTTAATCGCTATAAAAAGTCTTAATTGAGTGTTTGTTTAGAATCCGTAGTATCCAGGCCCCGGCATAGGAGCTCTCCAGGATACAGGCGCCGGACCGGAAACGGGTCCGAAAGGTACTGGTCCACATCCCTGAGGCCCACACACTTCGACCGGTTTACATTTAGTTATAGGTGCAGGAAAGGGCGGGGGACATGCCATTGGAGCAGGACCGCACGCAGGAGGAGCGCATACGGGCGGAGGTCCACATGGTGCGGGAGCACAACTTGGTGCAGGCGGACATCTCCGTGGTGCGGGAGCAAGAATGGCATTCATGCAGGCTGCAGGAATTCCGATGATTGCTCCACAAATGTTGCTGCATATATTTATGCATCCACCACAAATAGATCCCGGCCCGAAACCCAGAATTCCGGGTCCACACGGATTGGGAGCACACTGAGGCGGAGCACATGGCTGAGGTGCACAATTTATTGAAATAGGGGCACATTCGGGGGGTGCGCAAACTGGGGGACCGCCTGCGTTCACGATTGAAGTCTGAATAAAGCTGACGGAAAAGGCGAGCACGACAAAGGCCGCTAAGGCTCTTAGCACCATTCCTAGTCCTCCTTTTGAGGTATACTTCACTAACTACTTGAGGGCGTAACTCAAGTGAATTGCACATAAATTCAGGCCCTTTGTCGGGCTTGATGAGACGTGCGTTTAACATGCGCCCATATACGTGTCAAGAAAAATTAATGTAATATGTAAAATTTTATTAATCCATCATTACAATCTCTGACTTGAAACATTGAAATTATTCAGATAAAATAATCAAAAATGGAACTGTAAGCCCATTTTAGGTAGTTCAAGTGTTACTTCTATGATCCGATCTCTTTTCGTTTGGTTTACCGCTTATTTCCGATCCGTACTTTTGCGAGGTTTATCCCATGAAGAAGATCATCCTGCTAATATTACTGCTTATTCCTATTTGTTCGGGTGCCCAGCAAGAAGCCGTTGATCTCTATAATCAGGGTGTAGAGGCTCTCAAGTCAGATAAATTGGACGAAGCAATCGATCTACTCAGCCGATCTCTGCAATTGGATCCTCAGGATTTTCTTGCGTACAATAATCGAGGAATTGCTTATAAACGCAAAGGGTTGTACGAAAAAGCAATTTCAGACTACAACAAAGCACTTGACTTAAAATCCGATTATTCTCACGCGTTGGTAAATCGGGGGACCGCTAAGCACAAACTAGGAGACTTGGAGGGGGCGGAACTAGATTTGACCGCCGCCTTGAAAATAAATCGAAAGGACAGTGTCGCGCTGACGACTCTCGGAATTATACGTGCTCAAAAGGGAGCTTCCGACCAAGCAGTAAAGGATCTGAAGCAAGCCATAACTCTCAATAAGAAAAATATTCGTGCGTACGCGGCACTCGCAGACGTGTTTGAAAAGAATAAGAATTATGATCGAGCCATTGATGCTTATATCAAGACTGTGGAGCTGGCCGGAAACAATCGATCAATATTGGACGATGTAGAGAAAAAATTGCTTGAGTTGCAGAAAATGTATGCGACTGAACTCCACATGGAAGGCCTGGAGGCGTACAAGTCAGGAAAAGAAAAGCAGGCAATCAGCATTTGGACGCAGGCAATCAAAAACAATCCCGAGATGGTGTCCGTTTATCGTGACCGTGGTCTTACGTTTCACAAACTCGGAGATCACAAAAAAGCGATTGAAGACTTCACGGTAGCTTTAAAGCTCGATCCTTCGAATCCCGATTACTATCGGGTGCGAGGTGACGCGTATTACAAACTGAAACAGCCTGAATCGGCACTGCAGGACTACACAAAAGGTCTTGAACTTAATCCACGGGATGCAATTGCCTACAATAATCGAGCTCTGGTCAATCATGAACGTAACGACTACGATCAAGCGATAAGTGATTATTCGAAAGCTATCACCATCGATCCTTCAAACGCAGTATTTTACGAGAATAGAGCTTTGGTGTATGTCTCGGCTGGAAATGCCGAAAAGGCCCTCTTGGATTACCAGGAGGCTCTGAAAAATGCCGGCAATGACAAGCAACGTAGCGCCATAGAAGACAAGATGGCAAAATTACAAACCAAAAACGAGCCTAAAGCAGGAGAAAAAAATCAATGATCCGATAACCTCTGGATCAGATACTCTCAAGAGTTCATATTCCAGATGACATAATTTAAACCGGCAGCAAAAGTTACCCAAGCTAAGTATGGGACCAAAAGGGCAGCTGCTAATTTGGAAGAATGGTAGAATGCTATTACGGTCAGCAAAATTGCGACCCACAGAAGAACTATTTCCAAGAAAGCAGTGCCGGGCGATTTCATTCCAAAAAACACTGCAGACCAAAGTACATTCAGTATGAGTTGAACAAAATATAGCATAAATGGAACAGCTTGCTCCCCAAATCCACCCTTTCGCCATACCAAAAACCCTGAAACTCCGATCATTGCATAAAGGACCGTCCATACAGCTCCTATGGTACTGCCGGATGGGGTCCATGAGGGTTTTTTCAGCGCAAAATACCAGGGCCCGAGACTTTGTTGAGTAAAGTAACTCCCCAGTGCTGCAGCTCCGAAACAAAGTCCTACGAAAAAGAGCAAAGCTAAAATGTCTTTAGGTTGCATCATCTATTAATCCTGCTGATTACATAGCTTAAATTTTTTTCTGAGCAAAATTATCGAACGCATTTGCCGCTCATTGCGCTCTCGTAAAATTGAAGATGCTGCAATATAAAAAATAGCTCAGCGAAGGAGCAAAATTATTTCTACGGAATTGCCGCACAAAGTACTCCTCTTTCGACCCGGGGCACTGGGAGACACACTGCTGACCTTGCCTTTGATCCATTCTATTCAGGTTGAATATCCGAACCGCACATTGATCTTCATAGGAGATCCACGCTTTAAAATATTCATTCCAGACGGCGTAGAATTCATATCTATTGAAGACAAGGGCCTGTTGTGGCTGTTCCAGAACGATCCTTCACCTGAGGAATCTCAAACGAGCTATGCTTTAGCCTACGTAATTTCACGATCACCCACACCAGTGGTGGACAATTTACGCTCTCGAGTAACTGGGATGGTATTTTGGGCTACATCCAGATTAGATCGTAGAATTCACATTGTTGAACACGTCCATAATCAATTACGGTTACCGATTCCCGAGAGGCGCGCACTACTAGTGGACCAGAGCGTCACGAACAGAGACTCCATCTGGATTCATCCGGGGAGCGGAGGACGCAGCAAGTGTGCCCCCCTGGAATATTTTCTTCATGTTGCTCGACTTGTTAAAAAGCACAGCCGGAAAGAACTCGTTGTTACTGCATCGGAAGCCGATGATTTTCTCAAAACGGATCGGCAGTGGCCCGAACTGTTGGACCTTGCAGATGAGTTTTATGAAAATGTGCCCCTGTCCGAACTATGCCGTCGAATGAATTCCGCCGCCGTATTTGTGGGGAATGATTCCGGAATAGCGCACCTGGCAGGTCAGCTAGGGTGCAGATGTCTGGTGCACTTCGTTACTACGGACCCCATTCAATGGTCCCCATGGATACCCACAAACGAACTTTATATTCTTAACTTGAGGCGGCATTCGCTGAAACACGTCAAGAAAATAGGTGAGTCCATACTTTCAGATTTCTTCTGAGCACTCCCCCCTCAATTGGTCTTCAGATCCTACGTAGAAATTTCGTGCTCAACCCATATTTCACGTAATCTATATAAAAAATAGTGAAAGCGATAGGTTATGCTGTATAGCTCATGTCAGGATGCGCGTTGGTCCGAGTAATAAAATTTATTGGGTATGCCAAAAAACCAAACAAAGTTAGAAATGCGAAAACAGGACTTATTAGTAATTTCAATTATTTGCGATATAATAGTGAAGCATGACAAGTTAGCTAAGCGCCCTAAATATCAATTAAAATCTAAGAAATAATAACAAAGATTGAAAATTACAATAAAAAAGCTTGACATAAAAAAACGTACGAGTAAAGCTTGACATAACGAATCGTTGTTCCTGGGAGGGAGGGTATGTTCAAAAGATTACCCAGTATGCTATTGGTTTGCCTAGTTATTCTGTTTGCAACAATCACTGCCGTTGATGCCTGGGACGTCAGGCCTGCAGCTTTCGCGGACAGACATGAAGACTTGGCAGCTCCTTCATTTTCTCAATCAAAGCTTGTTTCTAAAATTAAGCCGCAGAAACCTATTGTGAAATGCAAACCGTTACCTATGCCTCAGCCCGCGATGGGGCAGGGTTTTATGCAGTATTCATTGGGTGAATGCATTCTGCCCATCAGCAGACCAGGAGGGTGGCAGTTCGACGCGGAAGTGTTATTTGCACGAGTGAAAGGCAAGCTTAGGTACTTCAAGGGCGTAAACTTTGGTTGGACCGGCATGCAAGATGAAATCGATATGGTATCCGACATGGGCTTACCGAATCATCAGGTTGTTCCGACGCTCACGGCTAAATACCGCTTTCAGCCTCAATGGGCCGCTCGATACTCATTCTCCGGGATGCAGCTTGAAGGTAGTCCGACTTCACCTCGCAATTTCGTATTCGGAACGAACCAGTTCGGATTTGGCCAACAAACACGCACCAAATGGGAGCATTACTATCACCGGGTAGGATTGGTATACGATCCAATTCTGACTCCGAGCTCCAGGATTGGGATTTTCGGGGAATATGCCCGAGTCGATGACAAGATAAGCAGTGTTGTCCTGAATTGCTGTGGCGACACTATGGAAATGAATCTCAATATGGCAATGGCAGGTATAGAAATCGAACGCTGCGTTCGTAATGTGCGTGCCCTGGATGCACTCAGCCTGGAATGTAAGGCAGGCGTCGGCTTCGGCGATGATTCTCTTGCCGCTGACCTGAGTACCAGCCTCAAATACAGCGTTCCAATGAATAATGGTAAATGGGGTTATATAGCGGGTGGTTACCGCTACACTTCCTATAAGAAGAAGGAAAGTGATCTCAAAAGCATTGATGTCGCAATGGATGGCGGTTTCTTTCAGCTAGGGTTCATTTTCTAACAATAGAGCCGCAGTTTAACTGCGGCCATTTCTGAACCACACCTTTTATGCGAATAACCCGACCCGGAATTCGGAGGGAATCCGGGAAGGAAAGCTTGTTAGGACGAAGGAATTGAACATCTGCATCTCAGCATGTGTTCATGACAAGCCCGGCCGCCTTCGCCTCCCCTCCCAGCTTAACGGCCGGGCTTCATTTCTACTTCAAATCTTCCGAAAAGCTTCATCTCCCTTAACACTCCATTGATATTTTCACGTTGAAGACCGAAAATGGTCACGTGGTTGTCTGTACATTGTGATCCTTGGCGGAAAGTTTTGGAATAATGAATATATACGAACGAACATACAGTTTTGTGCTCGCGAATCCCGGGACTCAACGATCAAAGTTATCCGAGATTCTGGGATTGTCGGAGTATAGGATTAATCGGATTCTTAGGATTATTGAAAGAGACCTTGACGGACATGCAGTTGTGAATTGTTCCGAAAGAGGCGTTTGGGTAATTAAAATCGATCCTCACAAGTGTTTGGGAGTTTCATGGCGAGGACGGGGTATCGGATTCAGGCAATGCGAGAATGATCCTGAATTTCGAGACTGTAGATGTTACGAACATAGTGAATATGAAAACGCCGAGCTAATGGCTTTGATGCGGAGACTTCATTATTTAGTTGGCCCAATGGAACCCAGCGCGTTCCATATAAGTACATTAGATACTGACATTGTTGAAGATTTGCTACGTGCGGCGAACACAATCGTACCTTTTACGAAAAAAGATGCTCTTATGAAAGCCGCATATATTTCAATGATTCGGTCGGCTTTGGCGATGATACGTTGGAAGGAGGCCATGAGGGCCAGACAACGTGAGAACTGGATACCTCATGATTTTTGGGAGAAGCACAAGAAATCCTCAGTCAACCCTTTCGAATTTGTCGTTCGGAAGTATTTCGTCATTCTCGAAATTCCAGCCGATTCCAACCGAGAAGAAGTAATCAAGGCTTGGCGTCGGCTAGCTAGGAAATACCATCCGGATCATCATGGCGGATACGAAGACAAGATGAAGGAAATCAACGAAGCCAAGGACAGAATATTCCGCATTAGGAGATGGAGCTAACAGTTTTTATCGGCGTACGAACGGCAAAATATTGCATAAAAAAAGGAGACGTTTGACGTCTCCTTTGATTTTAGTCATTTCAAATTTCTACCAGTACTCTCCGAATACCGAAGTAGGTGTTCCCGCGATTAACGAAGCGGGTAGCGATTTCTTTTCAGCAAACGGAACAAACTTTCCACGTTTCGGTCCTGCAAAACCAAATCCTACAGGTCCACCGACGGAGGGACCAAAACCAATCCCACAACCGTAAGCAGGGCCGCAAGCGGGCATCGGGGGAGGACAATATGTAGGTCCGCAGGACGGAGGCATGCAGGCTGTCCTCGCGTAGGGGGCGCATCTACCTAAGTTCCTGGGGCCGCAATCAGTTTGACCAAAAATGCAATCCACTACCTTGAAGGGTAAAGACAATACTCCTACAACCAATTTGCATGCACCTTTTCCCAATAGTGTGAAGCAGTTGTCCTCTTTGGCACATGATGGTGGAGGACAATAAGCCGGACCACAAGCCGGTGGGGGACAAACAGGCGGAGCACACATTGGAGGCGGACACATTGGTGGAGCACATCTAGGAGGACCGCATACAGGCACCGGGGGAGCACAGGTCGGCATTACCGGCATCGGCGGTGCGCAACTGGGCATCACCGGCAAAGGCGGAGGACAAGTAGACATTACCGGCACACATTTCGAAGGCGCGCAAACCGGTCCGCCACTAAACGCTAAAGATGAAAATAGTAGAACAATAAAAATGGATAAAAGGCATTTTATCGGCCCGGGAAGTATCCGCATGAATCCCTCCTTAAAGGGGTATTCCCCAACAAACTCAAATACAGATCTCTGATTAGTAGTGTAGCAAACTACCAGAATTACGGTTAAGTGTCAATGATAACCATTGTAAAATTAACCGTTCTCGTCCCAAAACGGCTCTTCATCTTTAATTTCGGTTTCCGGCTTCTTGGGAAATCCGATGCGGCCACAGCCGAAATCGGGCGTGGAAACGATGCCCAGACTCTCTCGAACGGAACTCTTGATGGTTCCACCGGAGATGATGGATTCTAGTAAAAAGCCTTCAACTAAAGGTTCATGATTCTTATCGAATGTGAATTTTCGAGCACCGGAGAATTCCGAATTGGCAATGTGGTCCACCAATAACGGAGCTTCACGGGTTTTTTCCTGAAGAACCCTGAATGATTCAAAGATTACCGTCGCCGTATCGAAACCGGCCACAGCTGCATCGAGATCCACATCATTCAACTTGTTATCTTTCGTAAGCTTTTTCGCAAATGATTCAGGTTCCTTGAGAAACGTCATTGTTTTAATAGTAAGTTCAGGAGCATCCGCAGGAATTCTCTCCAATAGAGAATGATTCCCTAGAATCGCCGTTCTTAGTTGATGCTTTAATGCTTTACAGCCGCTAAAGAATTTCTCTGCTAAAGGTTCCTTAAAAGCGGCGAAGACCACATCGGCATCGGATGCATTGATTTTTTGGATTATCGAGTCTATATCCTCGGGTTTTTCGGTCATGATTCGGTCAACAAAGGCACCGCCGGATCGTTCGAAGCCGTACGCAAAGGCGTCCGCCTGTTCATTCGACTCGACATCCTTGTCGCCGGTTATGAATACTTTCCGGCTTCCATTCGCGATCGACCAGGGAGCCAAAGGGTACGCTCGCTGGTAACTATTGGTTTCAATTCTAAAACTTCCTTTTCGGCACATTTCGCCGGACACGAACCGTAAGACCGGACTGAGTACGAAAAGAACCGTGTCTTCCGTGGATAATCCATGGATAGTCTGTTCGAGGCCTTTCGGACTTGGCGGACCGATAAGAATATCAACCTTGTCGTTCATAACGAGCTCGGCCAGCATTTCTAATGTCTTGGAATCATCCTGTCCCGAGTTCTTTTTAAGTAACTGAACCTGTGATTTTGATGCCGATTTATCGCAGTAGGCTTCGAACCCTGCATAGAACGAATTCGTGAAACTCGCCCGTGAGCCTTCTTCGGGCAAGAGAATCCCGATTTTTAATATCTCCGGTTTGTCTTGCGCTTGGGTTTTTCCGGTTGCAAGCAAGGTAAGTAAGGTAAACCCGGTACCAATGAGGAAATCCCTACGAGAAAGAATAAAGCCAGATGTCGTTATGTCTCCAAGTTCCCGTTGAAAACCGGCGTCATGCAAATCGGTTCGTAAGTGCTTGTGCTTTGGATATTTCATGTTGCCTCTAGCTCTTCATGCACCCTTATCGTCTCGGTCATCCTAACCCAGAGGCACCACCATGTAAAGCAGCCGATATCGAGTTGAATCGTCACCGGTTCAGGACATGCGCCGTCGAAAAAGACTTGGCTTCAATAGGGAGGATATTCTCCATGAGGACGAGGAAAATTGTCGGGCAACCTTGGAGCTAATGGTCCGGGGTGAGGCGGCGGCGGAAGATTCTTTAGAGTTTTGTTCAGGAAGGATAAACCCTGTCCAATGGAATCCAAGACGTCCTTGTTCTTTTCAGTAAACGTCTTCAATTCCTGCACTGTTCGATCGAGATCACCTAAGTTCTTTCCGGATCCATCAATGAATCCTTTGACAAATGGCTGAAGAATTCTTTCGGAAAGCTGCTTTCCCGTCTCATACATCTCTTTGGGAAAATCGGCTCTTTGAGAATCTTCTTTAATAGCTTCCATTTGACCTTTTAGAGCTCCCTTTATTATAGGGTACATCTTGCGCGTGAATTGTTCAGATTCCTTTTCGAGTTTATCGTCCGGAGTGTTCAGTAAATTTTCCCGAAGCTTTTCAGCTGTTTTTGTGGCTACTCCCTGAACAAATTGGTTTTCTACCAATTGTTCCCCGCGACTCTTTGTTAGGGAAGTAGAAATAAAATGGTAGATACCATAGCCGGAGAAAACCAGAATGAGTATGCCGATGAAAATTTTAAATATTTTGAGCATGGCTGATCAAGAAAAAACCCCTCGGACGGGGGTCACGAGGGGTGCTGTCTTATATTGCACTTAAATGCCTTGTCTATGCTGGAATTAGGCTATGGATTTACCTAACAAAGGCCCGAATCCTCAGCATTCTTTCATTAAGGCATGGGCCTGCCATAATACCCGGCAGGGTTGGCCATAACTTTCCGTATAGGCTTGTGAACCGGCGGCGCGCACACGGGCGGCGGGCAATCCATTCTAACGGACACGACCCGGCAGCTCGGAGGAACAAAAGAATCCTGCGAACACTTCACCATCGCCATTTCGGACGCGTGAGCGGGAGTCGGTCCAAAACCTTGATATAAGGCACCTCTGAAATTTTTAGACGTTGCTACGAATACCCCGCCGGCATGACTTACGGCCGCGACCATAAGCACCAACAGAACTCCGGCAATGATAACGACAAACTTCCTTTTCATTTCATACCTCCAATTGCGAAATGATAAACTATGTTAATGAATCAGTCCAGAACTTCTGAAACAAAATCATAAAAACATCCTACTGTTCCTTATACTTGGCAATAAACTACCAACATCCTTAGTTCTTTTGGTTAGTTGACGCCCGGGCGAGCCTATTCCGGCTTAAAACTTGGCTGTCCCGTTGATTCCAAAACACTTCGCCACAAACTTCCGTCCAAATCAACCTGTTTTCGTCCACTCACAACCAAATTGATCGGTATGTAAACGTATTCGTCGTTCCAAATCCCGACCACCATGTTGGTCATACCGTTCATACCTGCATGTACTGCATTCTGGCCCAAAAAACCGCAAAAGATCGAATCATCCGAGTTGGCCTGAACCGACCGGATCATATAACTAGGGTCGATATATTTCAAGTTGAGTTCTACATCTCGCTCTTTGAAATAGTTCGTAATTACATTTTTTAAGTGAATACCGATATCACCCAATCGCGGATTTCCCGATTCATCGGTCCCTTCGCCCTCAGCGTATCGCTGGCCCGCACCTTCTGCGACCACTATCACGGCATGTTTTCTCCGAGCTATTCTTTTTTCGAGGAACGCCAGCAACCCATGATTGCCTTCAATGTCGAAATCCGCCTCAGGGATCAGCACGATATTGGCATCGCGATTGGCAAGAGCGGCAGTTGCTGCGATGAACCCGGAATGCCGACCCATCAATTTCACAAGCCCGACACCATTGGGAGCTCCTTCTGCCTCAACGTGAGCCGCCTCAATTGCTTCGGATGCAACCTGAACCGCAGTCTGAAAGCCGAATGATCGAGACATATACAGTATGTCGTTGTCGATCGTTTTCGGTATACCGATTACGCTTATCTTTGCACCACGGGAACGAATCTCTTGAGCTATTTTTAGAGCCGCGCGAAAGGTCCCATCACCGCCTATCGTGAAAAGTATTCCTATATTCATCCGCTCCAAAGCGTCCACAATTTCGCCGATGTCCTGAGGTCCACGGGATGAAGCGAGTATGGTTCCACCGAGTTCATTGATCTCGGAAACAATTGCAGGAGTCAGTTCGACAATAGGATGGCCATAACTTGGGATGAATCCCTGAAAACCGTATTTAATCCCGAAAATATTTTTTACACCATATGTGTGGTACAACGTGAGAACTAGAGATCGAATAACGTTATTCAGGCCGGGGCAAAGGCCGCCGCTTGTTACCATTGCGCATTTAAGCTTACTCGGATCAAAATAGATCTTTTCTCTGGGGCCTGCCTTACAGAATGAAATAGGGACCGAGGTTTCACGAATCTGGTTAATTACCGTTTCGGCTGAAATAGCGCATAAAACCCGCTCATCATCAGAGACAAACCGTATTTTCAATGGAGAGGGTATTTTCGCTATTCCAAGAGATTCGATGGCCGTATCCATAGCCTTGCTCCGAAGAACTAAAATAACTATTTAAATATCAGGGATCATTAATCCATACATTATTTGACGAAAAGAAGCAATAAAAATAGTCTATTGCGGTCAACTCTACTTTAATGTTGGACTTTCCGTTACAACTATAAGACATTTAAATTAATTGATCAAAATGATCTCCAAGAGGACATGAACAAAGAACCACGCAGTTTCAAACATTGGAACACCTGAGTTCAGAGTTCACGTATTCCAAATTCAACAACGTTTTTTTAGTTGCACATTAATGTCAATTACGAACTATTATATGTAGAGAAACTTTTAGGATGTAAAAAAACCGAGAACCCGAAATCGGAACCTTCTGGAAAGATTACGAATCTATAAGAGAGGAACACGAAATCCGGGGAGGAGTAAATAAAATGAAAACAATGCATGCCGCCGCCATAATTTTGAGCGTTATATTCGTAGCCGGTTTCTTTGGAACGGCCCAGGCTATTAGTCCGGTCAAGTTGATGAGCACAGAATCGGGTGGTCCATCTATGGAAACAATGCAATCCGGTTTTGACAGAGAAACCTGTGAACAGGATTGTCGTTCACGTTACGGTGTAGATATCTATTTTGAAACTCAGCAGTGGGGCCGCGGAGGCCATTCTCGGCCTGGTTACTACCTTTATGCAAATTGTATTCAACAGTGTAATCAACGTTTCTGGAAAGAGTTCGATAGAAGGACCGAAGGCCTCAAATACGAATAATTATCAGTCAGGCAGGAGTATTCCTGCCCGACTCCTTTCAATACTACCGCACGTCATTTGATCATCCGCCCAACCGAAATCCCCTTTATGGAAAAAAATGAATGTGTTATGAATGCATTACGATAATTGCGATTTATCGACGGGAGTTGCGGAGTGCCGAAATTTGAAATTAAAAGTAAAGCAGGTGGCGATGTAGTGTTCTCCGGCAGGGCCTCATCGCTCAAGGAATTAGTACAAACTGCAGTACAGTCGGGAATTGACGGATCTGTTTCGCAGCTGGTTTTCAGCAAACTTCGCCTTAAAAAAAGTGATCCCGTGAAGTTTTACGGGGCGGATTTCAGTGGGGCGGATTTGTCTGAGATCGACCTCACGGAAGCGGATTTTTCCGGATCTGATTTATCCAATTGCAACCTTTCAGGTAGCTGCTTAAAAAAGGCAAATCTCACCAGGTGCAACCTGAACGGCGCTAATCTTAACAGGGCCACACTCCAGGATGCAGTTTTCGAAGATGCTGATCTATCGGGAGCCAATCTCGTGCAAAGCTTTCTTGAAAACGCGAATTTTACATCAGCTAATCTCACCGGAGCGGACTTTTCCGGGACAAAGGTTAATAAAGCGATCTACGTGAAGGCCAATCTTGAAAGAGCGAATTTCTATTCGGCGGACATTTCTAAAGCGAATTTGGGTGCAAACAATTGCCGTGGAGCCAATTTTTCCTGGGCAATTATGTCTAAGGCCAAAATAGACCGAGCAAACCTGATTGAGGCAAATTTTCACAGAACCGATTTGTCCGAAGCAAATCTCGTCGGATCCAGAATGAGTAAATGCAACATCAGTGAAGCAAACTTAAAAGCGGCGGATCTGACGGGCGCATATATGGACGAATGCGACTTGACGTCGAGCAACATTTCCGGAGCGAACGTAAAAAATGCAAAGCTCAATAACATCAAGTGCAGCGGCGGCAAGCTTATTGGGATAAATGGATCCGGGTGTGACTTCTCCGGGGCTGTTATGACGGATACGGATATGTCGTCCGTTTCACTTCACTCGTGCAGATTTGAAGGCGCTGATCTTTCGAGAGCCGTTGTCATAAAGTCTACGATCCAGAATTCAACCTTCAAAACCGCTATTATGGAGAGAACCAATCTGTCGGGCGGGTCTTTCAAAGGCTCGAGTTTCGATTCTGCAATCATGAGGCAGGTTGTTGCGGAACAAGCTGATTTTTCAGAAGCCTCCTTCAATGCTACCGACATGCAGGAAGCTGTAATGCCGAAATCGTTGTTTATTCGTGCAAATCTATCTTCAACGGGCCTTTCAGGGGTGCAGATTACAGATGGTGATTTCACCGGAGCAGTCTGCATCGGAGCCAACTTCACTTCCGCTAACGCTCAGAATGCTGTTTTTGACAAAGCTGATTTGTCCAAGGCCTTGCTGGTAAATGCCATCTTTACCGGTGTAAAAATGAGTGACACAAAGCTGGTTCAGGCAAATCTGACCGGGGTGGATATATCTTGGGCTTACTTATTCCGAGCGGATCTAACCGGAGCAAAGGGATCGGGAATAAAGCGCAAGAGCACCGAATTTATCGAGGTCAAAGGACTCGGCAAAAAGAAATGATCAGTAGGGGATTACCTTGAAATTCGGTTCCAAGTAGTTCAGCACGTAATCCTTAATTGCGTCTTCCAAAGAAGTGAAGTCCCGGTTGTAACCGGCAGCACGGAGCTTGTTGAGCTGTGCGCACGTGTAATATTGATACTTAGCGGCCAGACCTTCAGGCATATCAACATATTTGATGTTCACAGGCATTTCTAAGGCGTTAAAAACCGCAGTTGCCAGATCATTAAAATGGCGCGGCTTTCCTGTCCCACAATTATAAATACCATTTGCTTCCGGATGACCTAGAAAATACATGCTGACGTCTACTGCATCCTTAACGTAAATGAAATCTCTTGCCTGTTCGCCATCCTTGAAATCGGGTCTATAAGATTTGAAAAGTTTAACTCGACCTTTTTCCTTCGCCTGAAAATACGCTCGAATTACAACGCTTCTCATATCCGCTTTGTGATATTCATACGGTCCAAAGACGTTGAAATATTTTAGCCCAACCGCATTTTTGATGAATCCCGTTTTGATTGCCCAAAGATCAAAAAGCTGCTTCGAATAACCATACATATTAAGCGGTTTAAGGTTTGTACATGCACTGTGAGCATCTGAGTATCCTTCCAGTCCATCACCGTATGTGGCGGCACTGGATGCGTATATGAATCTTACGCCTTGTTTGGCGGCAAATCTGGCGGCCAGCTTTCTGGAGAAATGATAATTGTTGTCCATTAGGTAATCTGCGTCCCGCTCCGTTGTTGAGCTGCAGGCTCCCAAGTGAAAGACCGCCCACACTCCATGGTCGAAAAAGCCTTTTTCGAGTTTCTCTATGAAATCATCTTTATGTTCATAGTCGATAAAATCCACGCCGATGAGATTTTTCCACTTTTCCGTTTTCCCGAGTCTATCGACGATGAGGATTTTGTCTTCTCCCATATCGTTGAGTGCTCTAACGAGATTACTACCTATGAATCCTGCTCCTCCGGTTACGATAATCAATGGAATCCCTCACGTTTTGATAGAAACTGCACACAGTCATAGCAAGTTGTAGTTAAATAGTGAAGCAAATCTCTTGCATCGCCCCGTTCGAATATCAAGTAGACATTCTGCTTGCGTGGTTGATTGAGTTCCGGTAAGCGGTTAAGATCTTGAATCCGAGTTGAGGAGAGTGTCATGATCATACACAACTCCAGCATAAAAGTGGTCACCGTGGGCTTTTCGGATTGTAAGGACATCACCCGAGCGCTCGACGGTATAATTGTGCAATGCGGCGTAAGAGACGGTTTACTGACCGTAATGAACCCTGGGTCCACGGGGGCAATTACGACAATTGAATTTGAATCCGGTGCCGTATCGGATTTAAAGACGGCTTTGGATAGAATTGCACCCATAGATTTGGAATACGCCCATAATGCACGCTGGGGCGATGGAAACGGATTTTCTCATGTCAGAGCGGCCCTTATGAAACCTTCTCTGACTGTTCCGATTGTGGCAGGCAAGATGACGCTTGGCCCCTGGCAACAAGTTGTATTTCTGGATTTTGACAATAAACCGCGTACCCGTTCTTTAGTTGTGCAAGTAATCGGTCAAGGCAGGGTCTAATCTATGAAGGCTGTAATGTTTCGCAACGGCAAAGCTATGATAGAAGAGTGTTCCGATCCCGATCCTTCTAATGGTGAGATTCTCGTTAAAATGCTGGTTGCGGGAATCTGCAACACCGATGTGGAAATTTCTAAAGGATACATGTCTTTCAGCGGGATACCCGGTCACGAATTCGTCGGGGAAACACAAACTGCCGGGAACAAAATTGAGAAGGGTACCCGAGTTATTGGGGAGATAAATGCCGGATGCGGACAATGTCCTAAATGCTTGACCGGCATGGAGAGGCATTGTTCAAAGCGGACGGTTCTCGGTATCTACGAACGAGATGGAGCTTTCGCCGAATACCTATTATTACCGGAAAAAAACCTACTACGCGTGCCTGACACGATAAGTGATGAAGACGCAGTGTTCACGGAACCTTTAGCTGCCGCTCTAGAAATTCTGGAGCAGGTTAAGGTTGAACCGGATCACAATGTTCTTGTGATTGGCGGTGGAAAACTTGGCTTACTCATTTGTATGGTATTGCGACTCACGGGATGCAATCTATCTTTGCTCACGAAACACCCGCGTAATACGCAGACAATAGGAAATTTGGGTGTAAACATCGTAAGTCCTGAGCTTGTTGAACAAACCGGGCAGCACTTCAACATCGTGGTAGAGGCATCCGGTCAACCGTCAGGATGGCTATCGGCAGTTGAACTGGTCGAACCCAGAGGTACCATAGTCCTCAAAAGTACGTATCACGAACCTTTGAATTTCAATCCGGCAGTTCTGGTTGTGAATGAAATCACCGTTATAGGGAGCAGGTGTGGGCGCTTCGGACCTGCTCTTAGACTAATGGAGAGACAGCTTGTGAATCCATCGGATTTGATTTCCGCAAAATTCCCTTTGGAGGAAGCAGCACTGGCGTTCGAGGAGGCTAGACGACCAGGAGTGTTGAAAGTTCTGTTAACCAATCATAATTGAAAGGCCTTGGGACCGATTAATCGACTCCTCAGTGAAATCATTTCCGCCCACGAGTAATGACCGCAGTCAACATGCTCGTAGGCCATTTTTTTCGTTATTCATGATTCTCGATTAGGAATCCTTTTGACTACTGATAAAACTGCCTTTTTTTCTAAAACAGTAATTGTTTCGTACAGCCTGGTAGTTCTACTTATCGGATTTGCCGCCTATACCATTTATACAAAGAGAGCTGATTTCAACTTTCTGGGTTCCGCTTCGCTTCTGGATCTTTCCGCAGCAGCTTTATTGACTTCAGCGGGCATACTCGTCGGAATTTTCCAGCTAAAACCTTTTTTTGAAAATTATGGTGTCACTTTAGGTATTTGGGAACTTGGTTCTTTGACCACCTTATCCACACTGGGAAATCTGTTGCTGCCGATGAGGGGTGGGACCGGAGCTCTGGCTTTTTATCTCAATAAGCTCAAAGGAATGAAATTCTCCGAGTTCGCTCTAACCTATGCGGGAACCGGCGTGTTGATGGCACTAGTTAATGCGGGATTAGCGCTTCTTGCTCTGTTGATTCTGTACCTCGAGAAATCTTTTTTTGATCCGTTGTTGAGTTCCGTGATCACAATTTTGTTTGTGACTTGCTTGGTCCTAAGCCTTTGGCCCCCGCGGATCATAAGCAAGCAGTCCGGAATTCTTGCCGCCATAGGTCAAACCCTTGAAGCATGGCACTCATTGACATGTAATCGCGGATTACTTTTAAGAGCAACCATAGCTTTTACAGCCGTTCCGGTTTTGCTCGGTGGAGCGTTCTATTTTATTTATAGAGCGGTGGGATACCCATTACCACTGTCGGCGGTCATGGTAACGTACTGTCTGGCCAATTTCGCAAACTTCATTCCTATAACTCCAGGTTCACTGGGCTTTTTCGATTTCTTTACTATTAAGATTCCGCTGCTGTTTGAAATGGACTTGGCGCGATCGATAGCTGCAACGGTGATATTCAGATCTTTGTTCTTGTCCGCAAGTCTAGTTTTTGGAATTCCTGCTCTCGTATATCTCACAAGAATAACCAGGAAACAGGGCGAAAAAACAGTTTAGTTCCCAGGATACGCTGCTCGGGTGTGAGTTGGTGATGGGATGGACCCCGAATTTGCCATCATATCAGGTGACACGATATCGGGTGTTTGTATAATATTCTTGACGGAACGCACGAGCGCTTCGGACGCTATCTGATGACCGAAAGGTGAATAGTGATCTCCAAAAACAACCTTGCCCTGCTCAAGTTGATTATCCGCCAGCTGCGATAGTAACGAAACGAATTTGATATCGTTTGTCCGACAAAAGCTTGCAACCCTGTTCACGGATTTATCCAGATCCCATTGAGTACAAACCCCTGTGGAATTAAGTTTGTGCAAGGTCTTTTTCGGATCAACTGAATATTGAACCTCGAGATCCGATCCCAAGTAGACCAGCAAAAACGATGCACCTCTCAAGCGGCTTAGGTCATTAGAACTCCGGATTGCACGTAATGTACGTTCCCAGGCCGTTTCGACGTATTTTGATTCGGATTCACACCATTGTAACAGTTCAGGGGAAGGTAGAGCTTGTGTAGCTTGGAATTGTCGAACGGCAAAAGCCGTGGACAAAAATCCGCGGCCTACCAAGCGGCGAAATAACGGTGATGGTATCGAAGATGCGGCCGCCAAATCCTTTGACAAAACGGGATCATCATCACAGAAATCATTGGTACACAAAGTCATAATTACGAGGTCCGGATCAAATGCGAGCCCTTCCGTTTGAAGAACGGAAAGATTTCTGACTTGTCCTGACCCTGAATTTCCTAGTGCTATCACCTCGAAATTCTGCATTCCCGAGATGAGAGCAGAGTTGTTCAGTGCCGATTCCATCAATTTGTGAAAAGTAGACCTGAGCGGTACCTGTATGGATTCTACGAACGAATCGCCTACGAGAACTATTCTATATGTGTTAGGCCCTTTTGTAGTCGTACGATCATGATCATAGTATCCTCTTGAGTTCCACCGCACTACGTTTATATAACGATTTCCGGAATTCGGATCGACTCCATGATAATCGTATGACTCTCCCGGCCGGTGCCAAGCAGCTACCCTTCTCGAAGTGCCGCTCCTGTTGATGCCGCTATCCGTGCCGAAGACCTCCGTGTTCAGGAATATCTCGGTATCGGGATCCGGTTCCTGTTTTGATGTGAGGAATGCCTTGGATAAATTGAGTACTTCCGTACACTGGACAGGCATAATCGTCGGGAACAGAAGTTCGATACCGGCCCAGGTCGTAAAGATAACGGCGCAATATAAAGCCGGTATTTTCATGAATGAGAGAACAGATTGTGTGCTACGTGTTGCGACAAAAACTAAGGCTAGATTTATACTCAGCAATATAGCTAGGATATATAAATAATTGTCAATGTTGTTAAAGAGTATCGCAAATACAACAAAATTCGTGAATAAAACAAAGCTGATGGATATACCACCTGCTGCGACAAGCAAACCCCGACCTAATTTTTTGTCCATTGGACCAACACCAAATGCAATAAATGAATAATTTTCAAATCCCACAGCTTCGCGACAAAGTCAAGCTCAAATATAAATTATTTTTTCACTGTAACATTAAGAGCTTTTAAGAATAATTCTTCAAAGTCGAGTGCCGTTGTATCCCAGGTTAGGTTCCTTTGTTGAACGAATACCCGCGAGTTGCGCCCCATCTTTGTTCTGAGCGCGCGATCGTCCACCAATCGTTTCAAGAGTGCCTGTAATGTTTTCACATCACCCGGGGTATACAAAAAGGCTGTTTGGCCTTCGACAACCATGTCCGGTATTCCTCCCACGGCTGTTGCCACTACCGGTATACCTGATGCCATTGCCTCATTGACGACATTCGGTCTGCCTTCCGTATAGCTCGGCAAACAAAGCACATCAGCTGAGCGGATCTGTTCGGCTACTTCTGATGGAGACAACATACCTTTCCATTCCGTTCTGTGGGCTATCCCCAATTTTCGGTTCAGGGACTTCAATTCTTGTATGTCGGTACCGTCTCCCACCATTATCAAACGACTCTTGGGTAAACCTAAAAAGGCTTGGAATAGATCTTGGACTCCCTTCTTTCTGAGTATCGCACCAACAAAGATAATTTTTACCTCATCAGCAATCTCGGACTTTTCTTGAGGATGAAAAAAATCCAGATCCACGCCGAATCGGGGGAGCGTACATTTGTGTGGATCGGCACCCAGCTCAAGCATAATATTATTGAGTTCTCTTGAGACCGGAGCAATGTATTCTGAATTCTTAATCACCCATTTTGTGATCCATCGCCAGAACGGTTTGTCTCGAGCCATGTATCCGTCATCGCCCCGGAAAGAGACAACGAGAGGTTTGCCCCTAATCAGCTTGGTTATGGCTCCGATCACACCTGCTCCGATCCAATTTGCATAGATGCAATCCGCCTTAGAGCTTAGGAATAAAGATTCAATGAGGAAAACACTCATCATAAGTGGAATCTGTATCTTGGCCAATAAGCTCTTGGAGACTGTTTCCGGAATGCCTCCGGCTGTATTTGTGAGCTTCTCCAAGGATCGCGGATGGAAATATCCGAATCGATGAACCTTAATCCCCGCCAATATTTTGGATCCATAAAAAAGCCCGTTTGAGGGCGCAAGAACCGTGATGTCATGATTTCGGCGGGCCAGTGCCTCAAGCAATTTCGCAATGAAAATTCCGGATGGATCGTTTTGATCAGAGGGATACGACGTGGTGAGAACGAGAATTTTAAGCGAATGTGACATAATTGATGTTTATTCCGGGTGATTGATAGAGATCATAAATCCAGGCGATATTGGTAGTTGGAGAACATCGGCAGCTCTTAGGTTTTCCGTAGAACCACAGTAATCATCCCATAATTCCTCAAGTATTTGGAAAGTTTTGCCAATACTACCCCGATGCCCAAATCAATTGCGTCAATGAAAATATCTTTCAATGGAAGTGTTTTTAGAACGTCCTTGATCCAATTTGAATAATTATCTCTAAAGCTCAAGTGCTGTAACATTGCCACTGATCTGTTCTCATAATCGTGACATTTCCGACTCTTTGTTCGACTCAAACCATACCGAACCATTCCGAAAGGGTAGCACGTGTAAATTGAATCATCATGATATATGTTGGAAACTATAAATCCGAATTTCTCTGCATAGAGATGTATTGCAATTGGACTGAACAGCCATAGATGCCTCGGTACATCCTGAGTGCAGCAATACCTCATGCCCGGAGCCATGAAATTTGGGACTATGAAGATGAAAAATCCGCCTGGTTTCAAAAGAAGTGAAGATTGCAGGAAAAAGAGCGATGGTTTTCTCACGTGCTCCAGAGAAGACCATGCAGTAGTAACATCGTATGTACCTTGAGGCAGTTGCATTTCCGAAAAATCACCTAAGTGTATCTTCACTCCATGCGGATTCCCCCAGTCGATCAAATCTACGCCTTCAGCAGCCCAGCCTCTGGTTCTCGTCTCGTGAATGAAGTCTCCTCTACCACAACCTATGTCGAGCAATTTTCCGGGTTTGGACGGAAGATAATCAATCATTTTCGAATAAAGGCCCGTTTGATCATCTTTATCCTTCAAATAGTGGGTGGGATAAAGCCTCGGAATTTCATTTTCGAGAGGCATCGGATTTACAAACGCCATACCGCAGGTGCAGTTTACAAGATGATATTCATCCAGACTTATATGATCCACAATTGAATATAAAAGCTCTTGATCATCTGAGCCGCATAAGTCACAGGAAACCAACTCTTTTTTTATCGAACTGGATGTGTCCGGCTGCATATATGCTCCACGACTCACATACGAATGAGACTCGAAAAGAAGTTCAGTCAAATACATTCGGAGCGAACGGAATTTCTTGCCTTTTGTACTAGGTTCAAGGTAAAATTCAAGCGGCCGGAGGTGATTTCATGAAATTATTTAAAACGATTTTAATGCTGCTTTGTATTCTAGGATTAATAGTAGGCAGTGTGTTTGCAGAAAATTTTCCGTCAAAACAATTGCCTGCCGCGCAGCCCATAGCACAACCCGGTACTCCTCAGCCCCAAGTATTCTATGGATATGTGCCACCGGCTCCCATACAACATACATGGCCGGGAGGTTATAAGGTAATCTTTCACGAATTGACCAATACGTTAGTGGATCACATTTTAGGACGCTATTAATTAACACTTTCTAATAACCTCTTGGATGCCATCTCGATGTTCCACTGATTGATTCCACCCTCATTGTGCTCTTTTTTTCATCGATCTGAATTGCATCGACTATTCGTGCATCTGAATAAACGAGTTGAGTTTTTATATGCTCCGACTAGATGGTTCAATGGTGACTCATGATGGAGGTCCAATAATGAATACTAGTGTATACGACACCACTTGTGACTGCGTACACGTGACTCATGATACGGGTGAATCTTGCAATGTGTGCTCTCCCAATATGGTTTTGACGTGCAAGGAAGAACAGATTTTAGGCAAAATGCGCGAGCTAAAGTCTGATGTAAGAACCATAACTGAACGACTCTCCGAGATAAAAGGCCGTTTTACGAACGGAGGCACTCCGGAATTGCACAGCTTATCAAACAGATTGGATGAGCTAAGAGCTGAGTGGCGAGATTGGTCGGCAAAGCTGGACGAAGCAATTGAGCACAAACTCGTTATGCTTGGACATCGTGAATCGAAGACCTGAGATTTGGGCATGCGGTGACTTTCCGCATGCCGAATATTACTTTAATTCAATCGGGTACTGTGAATCCTGCCATTCTTTCCAGCCGCCTTTAAGTGCAAAAGCTTTGTTGAAACCATTAATTCTCATTTCCTGTGCCACACGGGCACTGGTAGCTTCATCGGTTCAACTGCAATACAAGACTAATGTCTTGTCTCGGGAAAAGTCGTTCATCCATTGCGCTACCTTGGCGGGCTCCCGACGTTGAGCACCGGGAATCTTGTGCTCCGCCGCATCCCAATCCGATGGCTTTCGCACGTCCACTACAACCAGCTCCGGGCTTCCCAACATTGCTTTGGCTTCTTCTTTTGTAATTCGGGGAATGGACTCATTAGACGCGGCATTGGCAAGAGCCACCGCACCGCAGGCGAATAAAGCTGCCGTAAAAAGTAAACTGATGGACATTCTCGTTCCCCCTATAAAAACAATTATGAATAAGAACGCGGCCACGAACCTCGTATTACGACATGAACAATTAAATCCTGAACTTCTAATGCACTAAATCTACTGCGATGTCGCCGGTCCTCTCCTCGACTTCTCCTATCATTTTAGCCGCTACTCCCATTTCCGACAATAACGAGAGAGCTTCGTCTATTTTATTCTTGGCAACCACAAGAATGAAACCGATTCCCATGTTGAACGTGTGGAACATATCCGCCTCGCCTAGACCCGAATCTCTCTGCAACAGATTAAATATCGGGGAGGGGCGCCACGCATTGGTGTTGATCTTGACACCACAATTACTCGGTAGAATTCTCGGAATGTTACCGATGAAACCGCCACCCGTGATGTGTGCCATACCTTTGACTTCTATTAATTTCAGCAGATTCAGTACAGGTTTTACATAGATCCGCGTTGGAGTGAGAAGTTCCTCTGCCAATGTTCTTCCGAATTCGGGAAACAGGGAGTCCAGGTTGTATTTCTTGACTTCAAGAAAAACTTTGCGTACGAGACTAAATCCGTTGCTGTGCAGACCCGATGATTCCAGACCTATGATGCCGTCACCTGCGACAATCTTTGATCCATCGATCATCTTTTCGCCGTCCACCATTCCCACACAAAAACCTGCCAAGTCATATTCCCCGACGGCATAAAAGTCCGGCATTTCTGCCGTTTCACCACCGATAAGAGCGCAGCCCGCAATTCGGCAGCCGGCGGTTATTCCCGAAACCACTCTTCGCATTATATTTTCTCGGATTGTTCCCGTCGCGAAATAGTCCAGAAAGAATAATGGTTCGGCACCGCAAACGAGAAGATCGTTCACATTCATGGCTACAAGATCAATTCCCACCGTATCATGAACGTCAGCCATAAAGGCAATTTTTAGCTTGGTGCCGACTCCATCCGTAGCCGATACAAGAAGAGGATCTTTCATAGATTTCAGGTTCGGCCTAAACATTGCCGCGAACCCGCCCATTTTGCCGATCACCTCCGGGCGAAACGTGGACTTAAGCTCATCCGACAGCGAACCTAAAACCCGATCGGCCAATTCTATATCTACGCCTGCATCCTTGTAAGTTATCTTTTTGGTCATGTGCTGTCCTAAGTTATCGATTTCAGTATGTTACACGAAAATGACCGAGCTTCTTCCAACAGAGAACCTAGGTTGATTGTTGTCAGCATTCCGTTGGAAACCACCAGCTTACCGTCAATGATCACGTCCCTTACATCCGATCCACGGGCCGCAAACACCAAATGAGATATCGGATCAAAGACAGGGGACAAATGAGGTTTGCTCAGATCGATGACGATCATGTCCGCAGAAGAGCCCTGCTCAATCACTCCAAAGCTGTTTCTCAATCCTAACGCTTTGGCCCCACTTACCGTAGCCATTTTAACGACTTCTCGCGCACCAAGGGCTTCAGGATTATTCTGGGACAATTTAGCCAGCAAAGAAGCTGTCCGGATTTCTTCTATAATATCGAGATTGTTGTTGCTCGCCGGCCCATCGGTTCCAATAGCAACGCAAACATCATTCGCCAAAAGTTCTGAAACAGGACTAATACCTGATGCTAATTTCATGTTGCATTCAGGGCAATGTACAACGCTGGTACCGGTGGTCTTCAAAACTGATATATCGTCCGAATCAATGTGCACAGCGTGAACAATGGTAAAGTCGTCCCCCAAAACATCAAGCGTTTCTAAATGCCTGATGGGTGACATTCCATACTTTTCTTTATGGTTTGCCACTTCACCGGCGGTTTCGGAAATATGTGAAAAAATTCGCAGTCCATTTTGTCGTGCAACGGCTACCGCCTCTCGAAATGTTTCCGGACTACAGGTATATGGAGAGTGGATGAAAATCGCGGGAGTAATGAGCTCATGTTGAGGACAATTCTTGAGAAATCGATCCAGGCGTTGCTGCCATCTCCCTGGTTCACAATCGGGAACCCCGAAATCAAGGATGCCTTGGGCGCATACGCTCCTGATCCCAACCTCCTGGGATGCTCTAGCGGACTCTTCCATAAAAAAATATCCGTCGGCAAATGTCGTAGTACCCGATAGGACCATTTCCGCTGCGGCAATTCTCGTTCCCAAATACACGAATTCCGGATTGACACAGGCGCCTTCAGCCGGAAAAATGTATTTCTGCAACCATGTTTCCAGAGGGAGGTCATCTGCAAACCCTCTAAACAGGCTCATTGCTGCGTGGGTATGTGCATTGATCAGACCAGGCATGATGAGGCAATTAGTGCAGTCAATAACAAGAGCTCGGTCTTCTCCTCTTTCAACGTGATCTGTTCCGTTCTGGGGAGGATTGTTGAATCCGATTGACTCGGTAACGCCGTTCCGAATTACCACTTCAGAATTGTCACGCACAATCCCGAATTTTGGATCCAGGAGAATAGAACCATTTTTTAGAATGATCGTCTGTTCCAGAAGTTCAGTCACAATGAAGCTCGTTTCAGAGTTTCTTTCATTAACGACAATAATCTTGGTTGGCTTGCATCAGCCACTGCGATCACCTGTTCAAGTGAAACAGGTTCCATAGAATCGGGAACATTCACGTTGGTAATAACTGCAAAAACGAGAGTCCTAAATCCCACCTGGACTGCCGTGATGACCTCAGGTACGGTGCTCATTCCGACCGTATCAGCTCCGAGGAGCTTCAATACTGCAGTTTCAGCTCGAGTTTCCATACTAGGACCCGGAACGTACGCGTAAACTCCCTTCATGACCGGAATATCGAGATCTTCGGCTGCGCTTGCCGCTGAATCTATTAAATTATGACAATAAGGTTTACTCATGTCGGGGAATCGGTCACCTAATCGATTGTCGGTGAGACCTCTTAATGGATTAGGACAGAAGAGACCGATATGATCGGTTACTACCATGATGTCTCCGGCATGTAAGTTTTCCTTGAGTCCTCCGCATGCACTGTTGATTATCAGCACTGAGCAACCTAATCTTCTAAACACACGTACAGGAAATGTAATTTCTTCCGGGGAGTATCCTTCATAGTAGTGAAAACGGCCCTGCATAGCGACAATAAGGACATCCGCAAAACTGCCGATCAGCAGATTTCCATCATGTCCTTTAACTGTTGAGACCGGAAAGTGCGGAATTTCCGAATAGGGTACTTTGTGACTGATATTCATAAGATCGACGGTACCGCTTAAACCCGTACCTAGAATTATCGCCGCTTGCGGTGGTTGGGTCACGAAGTTGTTCAGAAAAGCCGCAGTTTCTTCAACTTTGTCGTAAAGTTTCATATCATAGGCCCGATTATCGTTAGTATGGTTTGATGATGCCGCTCTGTATACTCTTGCATTGATTTTAATTCAACCCAAATGTCTTTGTACGACTTCACATTCTGAAAGGATTCGTTGTTGAAGAAAATCAAAAAAATACCGATCACGAACTCTGCTTACAACTATCAGCTGTTAATTAAGAGAATTCTTGAATCAGGTGTAAGTTATGCTCCCAACCAGGAAATAGTTTACAAGGATCTTGTCCGAATCACTTACGCACAGATGTTTGAGCGTATCAGACGGCTTTGCTCCGCTCTAGAAAGAATGGGGGTGAAGCCCGGTGATACGGTGGCCGTCATGGATTGGGATACTCATCGCTACCTTGAACTATTTTTCGCAATTCCGATGATGGGAGCGATTTTGCATACAGTCAACGTAAGGTTATCTTCCGACCAAATTCTCTACACGATGAATCATGCAGAGGATTCGATTGTGATGGCGAACAGTGAGTTCATACCGATTCTGGAAGAAATAGCTCCGCAATTGGGGTCCGTGCGTGAATTTATTTTGATCCGAGATGAAGCGGAGACTCCTGAACATTCTATGCAGTTCGCTGCCGAATATGAAAACATGATAGATGGGGCAGACCCGAATTTCGAATTTCCGGATTTCGACGAAAACGCTCAAGCCACTCTATTTTATACCACCGGGACGACGGGTAATCCTAAAGGGGTCTACTTCAGCCACAGACAACTCGTCTTGCATACATTGGCTGTAGCTACTGCCGTCTCCGCGTATACCGCTCCGGGACGATTTCAGTCGGGGGACGTGTATATGCCGATGACTGCGATGTTCCATGTGCATGCATGGGGATTTCCGTATGTGGCAACTCTCATTGGAGCCAAGCAGGTCTACCCGGGACGGTTTCAGCCGGAGACGGCTCTGAAGCTTATTCAGGACGAAAAAGTAACTTTTACGCATTGTGTTTCCACCATCCTACACATGTTAATAAACCACCCTAATGCAAAATCCGTTGATTTCAGCAAATTGAAGATGAACACGGGTGGTATGGCACTCACAAAGGGTCTAGCTCTCAAAGCTCTTAGTTTGGGAATAGATCTTTTTCACGGCTACGGAATGTCGGAAACCTGCCCCATCTTAACTCTGGCTACTCTGAAGCCGCATATGATGGAATGGGACTTGGATATGCAGGTGGATTACCGTACGAAAACCGGTTTTCCCGTACCATTCGTTCAATTGCTTCTCGAATCCGAAGACGGCAATAGTTTGCCCCATGATGGGGTCTCGCAAGGGGAATTGATCGTCAGGACTCCATGGTGCACTCAAGGGTATTTCAATGAGCCTGAAAAATCCGAGGAACTCTGGAAAGACGGCTTTTTGCATACAAACGATGTGGCCGTGATCGATCCGGACGGATATGTTCAAATTAAAGACCGATTGAAGGATGTAATTAAAACCGGAGGTGAGTGGGTTTCATCTTTGTTGTTGGAAAGCCTTTTAAGTAGAAATCCTGCGGTACTCGAATCAGCGGTGGTTGGAAAATATGATGAGCGTTGGGGCGAAAGGCCGGTTGCATTGGTTGTACTTCAGGAGTCACGAAAGGGTGAATTGACTCAGAATGATCTCAAAGATTTCCTGATGCAGTTTGTTGAAGAAGGTCTTATATCAAAATGGTCGGTTCCGGATGAATTCATCTTCGTCGATTCAGTTCCTAAGACGAGTGTAGGCAAAATTAATAAGAAACTCATTAGAGCGGAACTGTAAGAGATCCCGATGGTACATGACCTGAATCCAAATCTTTGCGAACTCTATTCCAAATACAACAGACGTGAATACGTGCATCCGGACCCTTTAGAATTCCTTTACAAGTACTCAGACCCTCTGGATCGAGAAGTTGTTGGTCTAATCGCTTCATCTCTTGCGTACGGAAATGTTAAACTAATCTTGCGCAGCGTGTCTGATGTCCTTTCACGTATGTGCCGACCTAGGGAATTTATCCTCTCGAATGAACTCAAAGACTTCATCGAACTATTTCGGAATTTCAAGTATCGTTTCACCACCGGTCTGGAGTTCGCCTATTTTCTAGAGGGAATACGTTGTGTATTAATACGCTATGGATCTTTGGGAGAATGTTTCAGTTCAGGAATGAGCAAAGTGGATGATGATACGGTCCCTGGGCTGATCCACTTTGTGGAACTCCTGTCATCACCATTTCCGGATCGTCCGCGAAGCCTTCTTCCCAAGCCGGAGTTGGGCAGTGCATGCAAACGACTGCACCTCTATTTGCGCTGGATGATCCGTGAGGATGAAGTCGATCCGGGCGGCTGGATGGGCGTAAGTCCCTCGAAGCTTGTAGTACCGTTGGATGTTCACATGAGCCGCATCAGTCTAAGGCTTAAATTGACACGACGGAAGCCTGCTGATTTAAAATCAGCTCTGGAAGTGACGCGAGCATTCAGGTGCTTGTCTCCGGAAGACCCGGTAAAATTTGATTTCTGTCTCACGAGACTAGGGATAAGAGATGAATTAGATCCCGAAGAATTCTTGTCCTCGTGCACAGGAGCACATTTCAAGTGAAAACTTGCTCCAATGAGATGTTAATCTAAATAAATCCGATTACCATTCTCGTGCCCATTACGACCAACAGAACTGCAAACACTTGCTTTAATTTTTTTACGGGTAATCTGTGGGCTAAACTTGCACCAAAAGGTGCGGTCAGCACACTGGCGCATGCAATTCCAAGAAGTGCCGGCAAATACACGTAACCCCAAGAGAATGCCGGAAGATTCGGAGTATTCATCCCCGCCGTTATATACCCCAGTGTTCCTGCGACTGCAATGGGAAAGCCTATTGCAGCAGAGGTTCCTATGGCATTATGGGCAGGAATATTGCACCAAATCATAAATGGAACCGATAAACTTCCGCCACCGATCCCCACGAAGCTCGACACAATGCCTATAATTCCGCCCGCACCGAACATTCCCACCATGCCGGGTAATTGGCGTGATGGGCTCGGCTTCCGATCAAGAATGAGCTGAACTGCAACATAATAGAGAAATAGTATGAAAAAAATGCTCAAAAATAGTGTGGACAACTTTCCGGCGATCAGGGATCCCACAAAGGTGCCGACCAGAATGCCCGGAACGATCCTCCGAACTATGTCCCAATTGACCGCTCCGCGTCGGTGGTGAGCCATGAAACTTGAAATGGAAGTGAACATTATACTGGCCATGGAAGTTCCCAAAGCAAGGTGCATGATTTGTTCGTAAGGCACTCCCTGATTAGTAAAACAATAGGCCAGCATGGGAACGATGACCAATCCTCCGCCGACTCCCAATAAACCCGCCAATATGCCTGCAATTGATCCAACAACTACGTAACTAATGAACAGTGTGATCATGGTTATAATCCAAACGATTAGCCTATCAAAACGGCCGCAATCAGGATAAGCCCATTGACGAGATAAAAAACCCTGACCCTTGATCCTTTATCATGTAGCTCTCTCCAATCAATGGATGAACTGATCATCCGATCCACTCCAACGGCGGCCGGAAGAGTAACAAACGAAACTAGGGCTAACCTGCCGACTATTCCGTTCAGAACCAAGAGAACTATTGAACAATAGGCAGCTACTATGAAAACCCTATAAGCCCACAGAGAATATTCCCTTCCTAAATGAACAGCCAAAGTGAATTTTCCTACTGAACGGTCGACCTCGATATCCGAGAGAGATTGATAAAAGAGAATAAGAGCAACCATTATCCCGATAGGAATGGACAACCATAGTGCTCTCAAATCGAACTGCCCTACGATAGCGGCGGTAGTTCCGGCAACCATGATAGGCCCCATGTTGATCGAGACAAACAACTCACCAAGACCGTAGTATCCATACCGTATGGGAGGAGCGGTATAGAATACACTTGAAAGAAATGAGAATAACATGATCGGAGCCAACCATTGCACTCCGGAAATGAGAACGATCCAAACCCCACAAACAAAAGCAGTAGCATAACAAATGATAATGGCATTGCGTATTTCGAGAAGACTGATTTTTCCTTCCTGAAGCACTCTGCTGCCGCCTATGGAATCTCCTTCATCCGCACCTGAATCGTATTCAAAGTAGTCATTGGCAAGATTAGTGCTCAAATGCACTAGGAAAGAAGCAATCAAGACCAAGGCCCATCTTCCCGTATCCCAGTGCCCACTCGTTTTTGCCACTGCAGCACCCAAGCTCAATGGAATCAGTGTCGCGACGAAGAACGGAGCTCTTCCCGCCTGCATCCAGGCTTTCAGTTTTTCGGATGTCATGGAGCGATACCTTCATGGAGATAAGTCAATCCGAGAGTCATGGGATATGTTTTTACTTTAGTCAGGCCGGCTTTCTCGAATAATTTTGTGAGTTCCTCAGGATCGAGAAAGTCCTGAATTGAATCGGGAAGATAGCGGTAAGCCTTCCAATCACCGGATATAGCTCCTCCAATAATCGGAATCATGTGATTCAAATACCAGGCGAAAAATTTCCTCAATTTCAGGTTCTTGGGAAAGGTCATTTCCAAAATCAATAGCTTGCCCCCGGGTTTCAGCACGCGACGCATTTCCGATATAGGCGTCATACGATCGGGCATGTTTCGCAACCCGAAAGCGGCCGTGACCACATCGAACTGCGCATCCATGAAGGGCAGATGGAGTGCGTCCCCGGCAGTATAGCTGATTCGATTAATAAGCTGGTGTTTACCCGTTTTCTCTTGGGCAATACGCATCATTTTTTCGACGAAATCCAAACCAATGATCGATGCCCCAGGCCGACTCTCGGCCATTGCAATTGCAAGATCACCCGTTCCCGTTGCAACATCCAGCACAAGTTCAACATCTTGTGGAATGCGCCGGACCGCTAACTTGCGCCAGCGGACATCCTGCCGGGCCGACATTATTCTGTTAAGCAGATCATAATTCGGCGTGATAGTATTAAATATAGTTTTGACCGCCGATATGCGCTCTTCTTTCGTCCAGTCCTTAAGAGGTTTTTGGCTTACATTCTTTTCCATTTGCAAAAAGTTCGCTCCAAAATATCAAACGTTTCATACAAAATAACGCCTATCAAGGCCAATACGAGGATACCCACGTAAATCCGTGGAACGTCGGCTCGACCCCAAGCATCCAAAATGTAAAATCCCATTCCATATCGTGTTCCGATTGATTCAACAAAAAACAGTACTGCGACCACGGTTCCAGTGGCAATGCGCAATGCAGTGAATACAGCCGGTAAGCTGAAAGGCCAAATCACGTGAACGAATAGGTCGTATCGGCTTCCCCCAAGACTGTAAAGTGAATATTTTGCCGATCTTCCGAGTGCTTTTGCGGCATCTCGCGTACTGATGAGAAGTTGAAAAAAAAGAATGAAAGACAACATAGCTATTTTTCCTGCATCATTCAGTCCGAAGATGAGCAAAACCAAAGGAAGAAAAACAATTTTGGGAACGGGATACGTCAAATAAATTATGGGTTTCGCAATTCTGTCCGCACGTGTGCTGGAACCCAAGAACAAACCGAGTGGAACGGCAAGCACAAAAGAGATGATCAAGGCAGAAATGATTCGATAACTGGAACTGGATACATGGCTCCAAAATTTCTCCGTTTGCGCTTCCGAAACGAGCTTTTTAACTGTTGAAAATGGACCGGGAATTACGTTTTCCCCCACAGAGTAGGTTCCGACCTGCCAAATTGCGAGCAGAAAAAGAACGCCCCAGAAATAATTTAAGCGTTTCACGTTTAAATCTCTCTATACAAAAAGGAGCGCACCTGATCACATGTCTGATAGAATAACTCAGGAGCATTGGCGTCCCGTGAAAGCGCAAGTGGATTCTTAAAAAGAGCGATTGTTTTACCGGGCGCCTTTCCCAAAATGAGAATATGGCGGCCCAGTCTCACGGCTTCTTCTATATTGTGGGTTACGATAATCATTGCAAACTTACGCTTGCACCATTCTGTAATAACAAGATCCTGGAGCTTTTCTCTGGTTATTGTGTCCAAAGCTGCGAAAGGTTCGTCCAACAGCAGGAGACGGGGGTTTAGAATAAGTGCTCTTGCCAATGCAACTCTTTGTTTCTGACCTCCGGATAATTGCTGCGGATACGAATTAATTTTTTCTTGAATTCCCAATTCCGTTAATAAGGCCAGAACCTCGTGATCATTTATCGGTTCCTTTCTGATTTTAAGACCGAGATGAATATTGCGCTTAACCGTTTTCCACGGAAATAATCCGTAATCCTGCAAAACCAGAGCTATTTCCCTGTGTGGTTTCTCTGAAATTGAGCCCTGAAAAGTGACATGTCCCGAAGAGGCCGCTTCTAAACCTGCTATGATGAGCAGCAGAGTGGATTTTCCGCACCCTGAAGGTCCCACAATTGAAATCGTATCCCCCAGATTCAAGTGGAATGAAACATCCTCCAACACGGGAATGATTCCGGTCTCAGAATGGAATCTCTTTGTGACGTGTATTACGTCGACTAATTTTTGATTTGTAAACACTACCTTACTTTGTAGATTTTGGTTTTCGGAGACTGGGCTGATGCTCAAGTGCCTGATCTTCTATCCGCTTTATTGTGGGCTCAAAAATGATTCTAGGACAATTTGATCATATGGAACGAAAATAGGAACTGCATCCGAATCCTTTAACCATTGTGCAACTTCTTCGTACACTTTCTTGTTGGGTCTATGGAGAAGTGGAAACTTCGGGATGGGATACGTTGCTTTCATGTCCTCGGGAAGACGTACGTGTTCGGTCATTATAGATCGAATGGATTCAGGATCATTATTGATTATTTGCGAAGCCTCATTGAGAACGGAAAAAAAACGTTTGATAACTTCTGGCTGCGACTTTGTAAATTTACCTGAAAAAACCAGCACCGTTTGACCTACGTCCTGATTGGAATCGTCGGCCAACAAAACGGCACCTTTGGAAATTGCAGCCGTAACAAGTGGTTCAGGCAAAACGGCTGCTTCAACTTGCCCGGACAGGAGCATTTGCATTCTCATGCCGATATTCTTCGTCTCGACGGTTTCGATGCCCTTCTTGGGAACTCCTTCGTCCGACAATAGTTTATCGGTCAGAAAATGAACAATTGAATTCGAGGCTACAGCTATCGGAGTTCCTGCCAAATCCGAAACTTTTTTATATTTTGAATTGGGTTTTGCAAGAATAGCGAACATTCTGCGATCCTGTTTTGTTTCATAGTTCACCGCCAGAATGTAAACATCTTTACCATTTCCTTTTAAGAGGGTAGGGGTGATCAGGTCTCCAAAGTAACCGTCTATTATTCCGGACGCTAATGCTATGTCCTTTTCCGATGCTCCGTTGAACGGCACGATTTCCACATTGAGTCCGGCTTTTCGGAAGAGATCGCGTTCCTGCGCCACATAGAGAGGTAACGCCTGCAGGACGGGCAAAGATCCAAATCTAAGAGGAGAATCTGCAGAATAGGCCGAAGGGGATAAGAAGATCTGCATGGCAGCAATCACACAAATCAACAAAAAGTTTACAGTTTTCATCGTTTCTCCCTAACCGTCTCTGATTCGGATGGACCAACGACAGCTTGTAAGTTCCCGGTAAGCCCTGATTTCAGGAATACGGACAATTCATTAATCCAGGCTTGCTTTTGAAGGGCACTCGCTTTGTAGAGCTCAAGTTCTTTGGCGAGGAAATCAGTGAAATAGCCCCGGAGGATGACCTCCAGCAAGTGATTGACCAGAAATGCGGTTTTGTTCACATCTGTTTCCGGCCGCAACTCCCCCTTAAGAACCGCTTCAGAAACCAATTCCACCATAAATTCATGGCTCTGATCACGCAAAGTGAATATTCGATCAAGCCCGAACGGAGCTTCGCCCGATTGGAGGACTCTGAAGTATATTTTTGCGAGCATCGGATGTGCATCAATAAAGTCAAATCCTGCCGATAAAAGCTTTTCTATCCTTGCGAAAAAATCCAGATTAACCGTCTCATCACGGACGCTTTTCACGTAATCTTTCACTCGTTTTTCGGCAATTGCTACGATACCGTCGAAAAGATCACGTTTCGTCCGAAAATATTGGAAGATGCTGCCTTTGCTTATTCCTGCTGATTTCACGAGACAATTCATCGAGGCTCCCCGGTATCCTTTCCCGGCGAACTCAGAAACAGCGGCTTCAAAGATCTTTTCCCTCTTTTCCGGAGGAAGTTTTTGAAAGAAAAGAGTGCCGGATTCTTCCACCTAAAAACCTTTTGATGAGATAATATTCTGTCTTGAAAACAATTGGGTGCGGGGACCAGCAATATTCCTGTGACCTTAACTCAGATTGACCAAACGGTCAATGACCTATCGGTCAAAATCAATCCCCCTGGTTCTTTGATCTTGGTTCATCGAATCCAATCAATTTAATTGCATAACTTACCGCCAAAAAGTATGTTTTGCGTTATCATGCGATTCGTGTGTGCAGTGGTAATTTCCCTGGAGGCAAAATGCGGCACTTGATAGTTAAACCTGATCTTCCCGAGGAACTTCAGACGATCAGAAATATTGGTATGAATCTTTGGTACACATGGAATCCTGAGATAAATCGTTTATTTCAAGCGTTGGATCCTGAATTGTGGGAACAGACCGGTCATAACCCAATACTATTACTCGGAAGGCTGACTGACGAAAGAAAGCAGGAGATCCTTGAAGATGTGGCGCTCATGGATCGCATCCGGGAAGCAGAAAGAGCATTTGAAGATTACGTAGGCAATATCGGGGTTTACTCCTTTAATCTTGAGCGGCCGATTGATTATCGAATAGCTTACTTCAGCATGGAATACGGGTTGTCCGAATCACTTCCAATATACTCCGGAGGACTGGGAGTACTTTCTGGAGACCATCTGAAAAGTGCTTCCAACTTATGTTTTCCCCTCATCGGTATCGGTCTCCTTTATCAAAAAGGATACTTCAAGCAGTACCTTAATATAGATGGATGGCAGCAGGAATCTTATAATTTTAACGATTTTTACAATCTCCCCATCCAGCCGGTTCGTGATGGAAACGGCAATCACTTTTCCTTTCAGCTGGAGCTTGCCCATTCAAAAATAAATATTCTCGTGTGGAGAGTTCAGGTTGGTCGAATACCACTCTATCTGCTCGATACCGGGCATCCCGATAATTCCGAGAACATGCGCAGAATTACCGCAGAGCTGTACGGCGGCGACTTGGAAATGAGAATTCAGCAGGAAATCGTTCTCGGAATCGGTGGTGCAAGGGCTTTGAACTTGTTGGGTTTGTGGCCTTTTGTCTACCATCTCAATGAGGGGCATGCGGCATTTGGAGCAATCGAACGCATTCGACAGACAATGTTGACTTATAAAGTGCCTTTTGACATAGCCCTGGAATCAGTTTCGGGTTCAACCGTTTTCACCACGCACACTCCAGTGCCGGCAGGTATCGATCTTTTTCCCCCCGAACTCGTTGAAAGATATTTTTCCGCTTACATGGGCAGCATGGGTATGGGCGCCAGGGATTTACTCGATCTTGGGAGACAAAATCCCGATGAGAAGAATTCACCGTTATCTATGGCGGTTCTTGCTCTCCGTTTGTCCAGAGGAGTGAATGCAGTCAGCGAGTTGCACAGCCGAGTTTCCAAAAAAATGTGGAAGGGGCTTTGGCCACACATAGATGAAGAAGACGTTCCAATCGGCTACGTAACAAACGGCGTTCACATCCCATCTTATGTATCCAAGGAAATGTCGGACCTCTTCGCCCGCTACTTGGGAGAAGATTGGATAGAGGAACCCGATAACGAGAAAATTTGGTCCCGAGTTTACAATATCCCGGCTGAACAGCTATGGCGAGTTCACGAAACCCGTCGAGAACGACTGATCGCATTTTGCCGCCGCCGTTTGGGGACGCAAATGAAAACGGGTGGGGGGGCAGGCCTAAGCTTAAGAAAAGTGAGGGAGTACCTAAACCCTGAAGCACTGACAATAGGTTTTGCTCGCAGGTTTGCTCCATATAAACGGGCTGCTCTCCTTTTTACGGATCCGGATCGTTTGCTGAGAATAATGTCGGACAAACGGAGACCTGTTCAATTTATCTTTGCGGGCAAGGCGCATCCTCAAGATCGCATGGGCAAGGAAATCATAAAACAAGTAGTGCATGAGTCCCGATCTGAAGGGTTCAGGAGAAAGCTCATATTCCTCGAGGACTACGACATAAACATGGCCCGGTATCTCGTGCAAGGGGTTGATGTGTGGCTGAACAATCCAAGGCGACCCAATGAAGCATGCGGAACATCCGGTATGAAAGCCGCTGCAAATGGCGCCTTGAACTTGAGCATTCTCGACGGCTGGTGGCCCGAAGCTTACAACGGAACAAACGGCTGGGCAATCGGGAATGGTGAAGAATTCGAGGATCTTGCTTACCAGGATAGTTTCGACGCTGAACAGCTATACGATACATTAGAAACAGAGGTCATTCCTTTATTTTTTGAAAGAGGCCCGGATGGAAATCCACATGGCTGGATTGACATGATGAAGAACAGCATGGCTCAAGTCTGCCGCGTCTTTAATTCGCATCGAATGATCGAACAGTATATGGAGGAGTATTATCTTCAGGCGGGGCAAGCCCATCAGGTACTCGGTGAAAATCGACTTGCAAGAGCGAAAGAACTGCGGGATTGGAAGCAACGTGCCCGCTCCATCTGGGGTGAAGTGCAAGTTCTCGAGATTTCTTCGCCACAAGGGGATCGGGTATCACTTGGCGGATCACTGGAGGTCTCGGCCACAATTCAATTAGGTGGTTTGAATCAGGACGAAGTCGTTGTGGATCTATGCAGTGGAATAGCCGAACAAGAACCAGACAAGATTAGAAATAGAAGTGTCACAAGTATGCTGGCCGTAGGGCCGATTTCCGAAGGGGTTTGGCGATTTAAAGGAACAATTCCGTGCGACGAAACGGGCATATATGGCTACAACGTTCGAGTTTTACCGTTTCATCCTTATCTTTTTGACCTGCTTTCAATGGGCCTAGTTGCATGGGGCTGATCACGGGGCTTTATGTCCGATCTTCACCTGGAGACCTTCCTTGATTTGGTATGTGCTGCAGAAACCGGCTTTTAGCTCCAGGCAATAACGACTCGAGAATATTGATCCATAAACTCGGCCCGAGTTGGGCATTATATTCTCGTATATCGTGATAATTTTTCCGTTTGCATCAATCCAAACGGCATCGATGGGGAACTTCATTCCTTGCATGTGGATGGCATAATTCCCTGCGAAAACAAAATCAAGAAGCATTCCTTCATCTTCTTCCAATGCATCACGGGTCAGAAGTCCAATCATTCGAGTTGAATCCGTATCGGCAACGGCGGCCTTGATGGTTTTTTCTCCTAATGTCACGGGTATCGTTTTCATCCAAGCTTCATTTCCAAGCACCTTAGTGGGTATACTTACGAAAATACAGACTACCCCAATCAGGCGTGCAATGAGTTGAAATACTCCCGGAAGTCGGCGATTTCCACTTTGTTTTCTGTTCGGGCTACCGTAGGTCACCATGTTACTATCAACTCCAAATTAAAAAGCAAAACCAGCTCCTGCGAAAATATTAGCATCGGATAGTGCGTCCAGCGCCATCATAACGAATTTAAGTTGGACTGAGATCCGTCTCATCTCGATGCCCAAGTCCCTTCGCTTCCCTATTGACACAATACTTTCTCCGCGACTATGATCCGCATCCAAATTTGGACCGAGTTTCAACAGTGACTTCTTCATTCCTCAAATGGCTTTGCTATGACGGAAGATGGGATTGGAGCATCTCGCATCACGAGATACTCGACTCTCGTTCACCTCAATTGGTCTCAATTCCAAACTCGCTTCATCATCGAACGCGAGAACTCATCATAAAGTCGGGAATTTCCGATCTTTATAGCCATCAAGCAGCGGCAATAGAATCCGCTGTTGACGGCAACGACGTGGTGCTTGCAACCAGTACCGCAAGCGGCAAAACTCTTGCTTATCAGGTTCCCGTGCTGGATAAAATTATGAGGAAACCTGAAGCCGCCGCCCTTCTGCTGTTTCCCCTGAAGGCATTGGAACGAGACCAGAAAGATGCTTTTGAGTATATCGCACGTGATACCAATATTACGATAGGCGTTTACGACGGTGATACTCCTGAACCTGAACGGCTCAAAATCAAGAGCAATCCTCCAAACATACTCATAACAAATCCCGACATGCTCCATTTGGGCCTACTTGCATATCACGGTACATGGAAATCCTTTTTTAGCCGACTATCGTACATTGTTTTGGATGAGGTCCACACATACAAAGGGATCTTTGGAACCCACATTTCCCAGGTCTTAAGACGAACTCAGAGGATTTGTAAGGTATATGGGGGCAATCCTCAATTTTTTTCCTGTTCCGCCACTGTCTCCAACCCCGGGGAGTTTGTTTCGACTTTAACCGGCCGTGAAACGCAAGTCATAGACCAATCCGGTGCAGCGACTGCCGAAAGACATTTTGTATTCCTGAAACCGGAACTCTCTCCGTACACAGTAGCATCTAAACTCTTTGTAAAATCCCTCAAGATGGGACTAAAGACCATCATTTTCACACGCGCCAGAAAGATTACCGAACTTATCACAACATGGGTGCTGAATGATGCTCCGGAATTAAGGCATCGAATCAGCTCGTATAGAGCAGGTTTTTTACCGGAAGAGCGGCGTGAAATAGAATCCCGATTGTTTTCGGGTGAAATGGATGGAGTCATTTCAACTTCCGCTTTGGAGATGGGCATTGACGTCGGTGGATTGGACCTATGTCTCCTCGTTGGTTATCCGGGAACTATCATAAATACCTGGCAGAGAGGTGGTCGTGTAGGACGATCCGGACGCTCAAGCTGCATAGTTTTGATTGCAGGCCACGATGCACTGGATCAGTACTTCCTGAACAATCCCCAAGACTTTTTTACCCGTAATTGTGAAGAAGCTATTCTCGATCCATTCAATGCCGAAGTGTTGAGGAAGCATTTGCCATGTGCTGCTGCAGAAACACCATTAGATCCCGACGAGGATTGGATCAAGATTCCTGAAGTATCTTCAGTTGTCGGTGATTTGGAGCGGGAAGGAAAATTGTACCGGACAAAAGTTAACGGTCATCTCCATTGCGGGACCACTCGGCCACAACGCGATGTAGATCTGCGGGGAATAGGAACCTCTTATCCGATTTTTCTTGACGACCGAAAGACAATGATCGGCAGTTCAGGAGGCATTCGGGCGTTTACCGAATGTCACGAAGGGGCCGTTTATCTCCACAGAGCACGACAATATGTTGTAACAAAGCTTGATCTGGAGCGTCGGAACATATTCGTAAAACCAACAAAGGTTGATTATTATACAAAGGCGCTCTCCGAGAAAGATACGGAAATTCTCGGCCATCCCGTACGATCCAATGAATTCGGTGGATTTACCGTCCGAGAAGCTCGGCTAAAAGTCACTGAAAACATAGTGGGTTATGAAAAAAGGCGTACACAAGGTCAGGAACTCATAGGGACCGTCGAATTGAACCTTCCCCCCGTCCATTTCGAGACTGTAGGAATATGGATAGAAATTCCCGACAAGGTGAAAACTCTTATTGAGGATTCTGACCTTCACTTCATGGGAGGAATTCATGCCCTGGAACACGCAGCTATTTCGATGTTTCCTTTATTTGCCCTGTGTGATCGAAACGACATTGGGGGAATAAGCACTCCGCAGCATCCGCAGGTCTGTAAAGCCGCAGTGTTCATCTATGACGGACACCCGGGAGGTGTGGGTCTTGCCCATAGAGCCTTTGATCTCATTTGGGACCTTCTCGGAAAGACACTGAAGTTGGTTCAAGGTTGTCGATGTGAAGAAGGATGCCCCTCGTGTATCCATTCACCAAAATGTGGTTCCGGTAACAAGCCGCTCGACAAAGATGCATGCATTGCGGTTCTGGATTATTTGCTACATCCGGAAAAGCTTAAGTCACCTGTGGTCGGACGAGGAGTACCAAAAGGCCAAAGGAAAACGATTGTAAAAGCGAAACCGGCCAAAATTGGACTGCAAAAAATCGATGATGATCCTGAAATAATTCCTCCCTGGCGGAGTAAGCCAAAAGTAAAAATTGATCGAACGAAATCACCGAAAGGCCCTCTATTATTTCCGGACATGGTAGTAGATGCAGTATCCGGCTCAGTGGTCATGCCTATTGGTCTTGAATTTCAAGCTTCGACCAAGACTCCGAGACCCAGCCAAAAGCAAATTGAACAGGCACGGGAAGTTTTGTTCATAAATCAGTCTCCCGGGTCGGCTCCGCAAAATGTTGTTGTTTTCGACATAGAGACCAAAAAAACCGCAGCGGAAGTAGGCGGATGGCACAAAGTCCGAGATATGGAGATTGCCGTCCTTGTGGCTCATTCGGAATCCGAAGGCTTCAGATCATTCACGGAAAAGAATGTGGATGATTTCATTCTGATGCTTAAGAAAGCCGATCTGGTGGTAGGGTTCAACCACATGCGTTTTGATTACGAGGTGCTCTCTGCGTATACAGATGAAAATTTGAGATCTCTGCCGAATTTGGATATTCTGCAATATGTGGAGAAAACAATAGGATTTAAGCTGAAATTGGATCACCTTGCCGAATTTACGCTGGGTAGGAATAAAACTGCGAACGGACTTGAAGCCGTTGAATGGTTTCGACAAGGACGGATTGATCTTGTTGAAGAATACTGCAAGGAAGATGTGAAGATCACCCGTGATCTTTACCTTCATGGTTTAAAAAACGGATACCTCCAGTTCCGCAAGAAGAACTTACAAATCTGTAAACTGAATGTGAACTGGGATTTCGCAGCCTTAGGATTCGGATTCCAATCCCATCATTTTAATCGTTCAAGAGGGCGTTAATGTACTTTTCCGATTTTGTCCATTTGCATCTTCATTCACAGTTTTCCCTACTGGACGGAGCCATTCGAATTCCGGACCTTATCTCTCGCGCAACCCAGCACAACATGGCTGCAGTGGCGATTACCGATCACGGCAATCTCCATGGTGCTATGGAGTTTTACTTCAAAGTTAAGGCTGCCGGACTCAATCCCATAATCGGTTGCGAACTCTATGTTGCTCCGGGGTCCCGGTTTGATCAAACAAGTAGAGCGGGAGAATCATCCTACAACCATTTAATACTTCTTTGCCAAAATGAAAAAGGCTACAGAAATTTATGTAAACTCGTCACTCTCGCTTACAAAGAAGGGTTTTACTATAAGCCTCGGATCGACAAAGAGCTCCTTGCGCAATATCATGAGGGCCTCATTTGTCTGAGTGCCTGTTTAGCCGGCGAATTGCCTTCCAAAATTCTCGGCGGAGACGAAAAATCAGCCCTAAAATGTGCCGCATGGTACAAAGACCTCTTCACATCCGAACGCTATTTCCTCGAATTACAAGAAAACGGTATTCCCGAACAACGCCGGGTGAACACCGAGTTGCTTTCCATTGCCGACAACCTTGACCTCAAATATGTGGCTACCAACGATTGCCATTATCTTGATCAGTCCGATCACAGGGCTCATGAAATCCTGCTGTGTATTCAAACGGGGAAAAAACTCGAAGATGTAGGGCGTATGAGCTTTGAATCAGACCAATTCTACTTCAAATCGCCCGAGCAAATGGCTCATGACTTCAGGGAGGTCCCACAGGCTATCAAGAATACGAGACTTGTAGCGGACAAATGTGCACTGGATTTAAAGTTCGGCGAAGTGTACATGCCTAGATTCAATCTCGGAACGGGAGAAACGTTAAGGGATAGGTTTAAAAAAGACGCATGGATCGGTTACGATGTTCGGATTCTCCATGAAAGAGAGGCACGAGGATTTAATGAAGGTACTCTGAAAAAATACTCCTCACGATTGGAAACTGAAATCGATCTGATCCAGAAAATGGGTTTTTCAGGATATTTTCTCATTGTTGCCGATTTCATTAATTATGCCAAGAAAAACGGAATACCGGTGGGACCGGGTCGCGGGTCCGCAGCAGGATCTCTTGCCGCCTACTGCCTTGGAATCACCGATATTGATCCAATCAAATATGATCTTCTCTTTGAACGTTTCCTCAATCCCGAACGTAAGAGCATGCCGGATATCGATGTAGATTTTTGCATGGACGGTCGCGAAAAGGTCATCGAATACGTCACCGAGAAGTACGGGTCCGACAATGTCGCCCAAATAACCACTTTTGGTCGGATGCAAGCCAAAGCGGTGGTAAGAGATGTAGCCCGCGTGCTCAGCTTTCCTTATGCCGAAGCAGACAAATTAGCCAAGCTCATACCCGACACCCTGAACATAACATTAAAAAAGGCTTTGGAGCAGGAACCTAAGTTGCGAGAAGCCGTTAAGAATCCTGCGGTTGCAGATCTCATGGACATGGCATCCAGGTTGGAGGGACTCACAAGGCATGCTTCCACGCATGCCGCCGGAATAGTCATTTCAGATAAGCCGTTATTTGAGTATCTACCGCTGTATTTGGGATCGAATAAGGAAACGATAACTCAATTCGACATGAGTTGGGTTGAAAAAATAGGTCTCGTCAAATTTGACTTCCTCGGCCTCAAAACCCTCACCGCAATCGATAAGACCCTGAAACTGATCGAGACAACGGGAAAAGGAAAAATTTGCCTTTCGGAAATTCCACTGGATGATCCGGCCATTTACGAGATTCTCGGTAAAGGCGACGCATTGGGAATCTTCCAGCTTGAATCCTCCGGAATGCGTGACATGCTGCGAAAATTCAAGCCATCAACCTTCGAAGACCTGATAGCGATCCTCGCGCTCTTCAGACCGGGCCCCCTGGATGCCGGTATGGTGGATGAATACATCAACCGCAAACACGGCAGGATCCCCACCGAATACCTCCTGCCCGAGTTGGAACCCATTCTCAAAGAAACCTACGGCGTCATCGTATACCAAGAACAGGTTATGAGTATTGCGGTTCACTTGGCGGGCTATTCTTTGGGAGAGGCCGACTTGCTCAGGCGGGCTATGGGCAAAAAGAAGCCCGAAGAAATGGCCGAGCAAAAATCGCGATTTGTAAAAGGAGCCGTTGCAAATAAGATTGATCCGGAAAAGGCCAATGCAATCTTTGATATGATGGAAACATTTGCCCGATACGGTTTCAACAAGTCGCATTCTGCAGCTTATGCATTGGTTGCGTATCAGACGGCATACTTGAAAGTTCACTTTCCTGCTGAATTTTTGGCCGCTCAACTGAGCTGTGAAGCGGGTAATTCGAATAAGGTCACTACTTATATTTCCGAATGCCGAAACATGGGCATCGATGTTTTGCCGCCTCATGTGAATGAGTCGTTTTACGATTTTCACGTGAGCGATGGAAAGATAGTTTTTGGATTAAGTGCCGTAAAAAACGTTGCTGAAGGAGCAATCGGGTCGATTGTGGAAGCCCGCACAACCGGGGGAGCATTCTGCAGTATTCAGGATTTTGCCCGTAAAGTAGATTTACGACGGGTTAACAAACGGGTATTCGAGAGCCTCATTAAATGCGGTGCATTCGACCAAATGGGTTTGACCAGGCGAGCCATGCTGCATTCGCTTGATTCTATACTTGAGCGAGCGGGCAATTTTCAAAAGGAAGCAAGCCTCGGACAATTTAATTTGTTTGCTCTGGAGAACGCATGTGGAGAAGGCAACCAGATAATGGATGCACCAATTCAGGATATGCCTGATCTCGATGATTCACAAAAACTTGAATATGAAAAGGAGATGCTCGGGTTTTACGTAAGCGGTCATCCCCTGGTCAATTGCCAAGACATAATTGAGAAGTACACAAATGCTACATCAATGAAGATCAGTGAGATGGAACCCGGGGCCATGGTCAAGATGGCCGGTCTCGCCAAGATAGCTCGGGAAATTCAGACAAAAAAGGGCGATCGTATGGCTTTCGTGGCCCTTGAAGATCTTAACGGCTCCGTAGAGGTCACCGTATTCTCAGATCTCTACTTGCAAAGCCGTGAATTGCTTCAGTCCCATGAGCCGTTAATCATCGTAGGCACTAAAGAAGGCAACGGTGATTCGCCTAAGATATTGGCTCAAGAAATATACCGGGTTCACGATGCACCCCGGAGACTCAGTAAGGGGGTCACTGTTCGACTCTTAGCCGCAGGAATGGATCCGGAAAAAGTGCGAGAACTTAAATCAATAGTTGTCAAACACAAGGGAGCCTTGCCGCTGAAAGTTCATGTTATTATTCCCGGCAAAACCCAGACGGTGATCAAAGTTCCGACACCCGGATGTGATGCTTCAGATCTGTTCGTAGCTGACGTTAAGAATGCATTCGGGCCTGAAAGCATATTTTTTGAGTAGCCGACATATGCCTTTCATACTCTCAGGGCACCTGCAGCCGCTTAATGAGACCCGAACCACCGATGCCGAGCATTCCATAAAGCTAATGAGTGACCTCATTTGTTCAAAGCGTGTATGAATGCTCCGAGACACAGTGAAGATTCGACAATTTTCCGTTTCAGTTGATATTATTATAGTAATACTGCAATGAAGACATCACGAAACGCCTTTTAAAGCTTACATCCGGGAAGAATTTAGAGACACTTCGCTCTGCAGCCATCTATTCTAAAAAGTGGCTCTCACAAATGGCTGATTTGAGAAGCACCTTCTTGCCGAAAAAACGCCACGCCGGAACCGTCAGCCATTCGGATTTATCAAAATGGTTCCAGTTTGTTGGGCCTAAACCTCAATGTCTATCCTGAATTTCTTAGCTTTTCATAAACATATTGACATTCTTTAAATAACTGGATTAGAATGGCCGCGCTACGTTTCCCAAGCGGAATTTGCTTTTTGGACATCTGACGGATCGGCCTCGTACGAACTAATTTGCGAGGTCCGCTATGAGCAGGTTTAGCTGGATTTGGGTGTGATTAGGAAGGCGTCTCTCGTATGAATAAATTCTCCTTGGAAGCCAAGGTGGGCATTTTCTTCATTGCCTGTGCAGTGATCTTTGCCTACGTCTGGTTCAAGGTTTTGGATTTCAATATCAAGGAAGGTTTTCAGCTCAAAGCCCGCTTCAAATCCGCAGAAGGTTTAGTTAAGGACTCACAAGTACAGATCGCAGGAATAAAGGTGGGCACCGTAAAGGATATAGCTTTCGATCCTGAGACGGGAAAAGCCATGGTCCTCATGGACATAAAGGATACCTATCGAAACGCTATTCCCGAAGATTCCCGCGTCTCCGTAAAGACAAAGGGCCTATTGGGAGACAAATTCATAGTCATTGAACCGGGCCGTCCAAATGCCCGAAAATTAAAGCCCGGTGAGGAGTTCAGCCTCGTGTTCGAACCTACCGACACGGAAAAAGTGTTCGAGAGCATGGGGGTGGTAACTCAGGATTTGCAGGCACTTACCAGAGAGGCTCGGAAGCAGATTATCGATGAAAAGGGCTCCCAAAAAATGGACAATATCATCACGAATACCGATTCGGTGATGAAAATCATGAATGAGCTACTTACAAAAAATCAGGAAAAATTGGATAGAAGCATTGCCAACATCGACGTCGCATCCGGCGATCTAAGCGAGATCACATCACGCAATAAAGAAAAAATTCACGGCACTATTGATCAATTTGAGAGATTCTCAAAGAGTATGGATAAATCGAGTGACAAATTTGCTCGAGCGGCCAACGAAGTGGAAGCACTCACGAGAGATATTAGAACCGGTAAAGGGACTCTGGGCAAACTCGCAACCGACGAAAGTCTTTTCAGAGATACCCAGGCTTTGGTGCGGGATTTCCGGGGAGTTGCCGGAAGCATACAACGTGGGCAAGGCACCGTCGGTAGGTTGATCAACGATCCTGATATGTATTTTGAAGCCAGGCGTGCAATCCGCAACATGAATAAGTCGGCGGAAGATATTTCGGATGCTACTCCAATTTCAACACTCGCCACGATTCTGGGTGCGGTGCTCAAGTAATCTTCACAAGCTGAGAACCAGATCCCAAATAATTAATAAAGCCACAATTTTGCTCAACAGGGTAGAGCGGGAGAGAATTATAAAATCGGCAATAGTAAAAACATTTGCCATAGCGGTGTGGGTTTTCACGATCATTAATTTGTTGAACGGGGTCTCTTACGGATCCGTCTATGACATGCTCAGGATGACCGGGACGGGTGCGCTGCATCCCATCGATTCAGATACCGTAATTCGGAAGATGGATCCGACGGCCCCGGACAAGAGCTGGTTTTTCGCCAATGGAAAAGGCTTTCCTCCTTTCTACTACAGGACCACACTCCCAGGACTCTACGACAGGATAGATTTTCTCTATCCCTTCGGCAGTAGAGAGGAATCTAAATTTCAAAGCAAGCTGAAATTCTATCCTTTCTTTGAAAGCCGTTGGGCCAAGATCCCGCCGTTTGACGGCTGGTCTCGCTGTCTGACTTTGTATCAGGGCAAGTCCGACCTTGGACAAGACTATTGGGGTGTTTTTCCCTTTTACGGGTACACGTACAGAAGGTTTGCCGTTGATCGGACATTCTTTTTCATGTGGCCTCTGTATTATGAAACTCAGGATGACGATGCAATAACATCCAGAATCCTGTGGCCATTCATAACGTATGCAAACAGTCCGGGTAGACAAACCCTTAAAGTGTGGCCGATTGCAGGTTACGATGATATCAAAATTCAGAATTACAAAAATAAATTCCTGCTGTGGCCGTTTCTCCAAAGTACAGAGCGTTTCATGGGCACCCCGGAATTCGAAACATACAAGGCTACTCCGTTTCCTCTTTACATAAGGAAAGACACCGCCTTTTCGTACCAGGTGGACTTACTCTGGCCGTTTGTTTCCTATTACGAACACTACAAGTCGGGATTTAAGCGATACACTTTTAGGCCCTTTTTCACCTATGGAACAGGCGGCGGGCGAGAAGAGTTAAGTATTTTCTATCTCTATTCATCGAGCAGCGACAGGGATTCCGGAACCTCGTCTTCCAGCGGCTACGTTTCCATCGTCGGCGACGAAGTTGTCACTGAATCAAAGTTCCTCCTCATCAATAAAATTAGAAAACGCTTTAAAAAAGGGCAACTTGTCTACGCCAGGTATAGATTCTGGCCCTTCGCAGAGTACACGTGGGATTTAGAAAAAGGAACTCATTTCAAGTTCCCTGAAATTATTCCGCTCAATTCCGACTGGTGGGATATTAATTTGGGGCACTACCTACGATTTGTAGACATACGAGATACGCCATTCGTAAGGGAAATCTCAATGCTGTTCGGCTTAAGCAAGAAAACAGAGGTAAAGAATTATCCCACGGTCGCCAAACCCCCCAAACCCGGTG
>CAZTJA010000008.1:0-66559 GCA_964613745.1 uncultured Syntrophaceae bacterium | reverse complement strand
AGGGTCTGTTCTGCGCAGGTGACGCATCCGGCGCTTCCAGCCACAAGTTCTCCTCCGGTTCACACGCCGAAGGTCGAGCGGCCGGAAAAGCTATGGTTCGTTTCGTCCTCGAAAACAACAGCCTACCCAGTGTTGACGCAGCTCAGGTTGACGCTCTGAAGAAAGAGATCCTGAAACCCATGGATCTTTTCACTGAGTTCGGTGCCAAGTCAAGCGATCCCGAAATCAATCCCGAGTTCATGAAACCCAAAATGTTCATGTTCCGTCTGCAGAAAATTATGGATGAGTATGCAGCAGGCGTGACCGCCGGTTTCAAGACCAACAAACCGAAGCTTGAAAGAGCTCTTGAGCTGCTCGGTTGGTTGAAGGAAGATTCCGCGAAGTTGGCTGCCTCCGATCTGCATGAACTTATGCGCTGCCATGAGAACATTCAGAGAATGTGGCAGGCGGAAGCCCACGTCCGCACCATCCTGTTCCGCGAAGAGACCCGTTGGCCTGGATACTATTTCAGGAACGACTTCCCGTCATTGGATGAATCCAACTGGAAGGCCTTTGTCAACATTACTTACAAGGGCGGCAATTGGGAGCTGAAGAAGGTTCCTGTCCTTTCCATAGTTGACTAATCATTTCAATTTCTTATAATGAAACTCCGGAGCGTCCTGCTCCGGAGTTTTTTTAAAAGAACCAAATAGACGGAAAAGGTGAGGGGACCCCTTATGCGGCCCCTCATACCCCTTTAGAGGGAGGAAACATGGCGCAAGAAAAGACCGTACTGGTCGTCGGAGGCGGTATCAGTGGAATCACGGCTGCGGTTGAAGCTGCTGAAGCCGGTTGTAAAGTCATCCTGGTTGAAAAGCTACCATATTTAGGTGGTCGAGTAGCCCAGTTGAATAAATATTTCCCTAAGCTGTGTCCTCCCACGTGCGGCCTGGAAATCAACTACAAACGGATCCGCAAGAATCCCGATATCACTGTATACACGTCTGCCGAAGTGACGAACATTTCGGGAGCTCCCGGCAACTATAAGGCAGGAATCAAGCTTTCACCCCGATATATCGACGATCGAAGTGCTACATCAAAATGCGCTGATGATTGCCCCGTTGAAATACCTAATGCCTTCAACTACGGCATGGACAAAAGAAAAGCGGTTTACGTCGGCTACGAGATGGCCTATCCGATGAATTTGACGGCCGACAAAGATGCGTTACAGAAAGCCTCGAACACCCCTGAATTTCAGGCCTTTGTGGATGGACTTAGTTCAAAAGGTATTCATTTGGATCTCAATGCCCAGCCCGAGCAGTTCGATGTAGAGGTTTCATCAATAGTTTGGGCCACCGGATGGCGGCCATATGATGCCAACAAGCTGGATAAGCTCGGTTTCGGTACCTATCCCAATGTTATAACGAATGTCATGATGGAGCGTTTGGCTGCTCCTAATGGACCCACCGGCGGGGCCATTACTCGACCTTCCGACGGCAAGAAGGTTAACAATATAGCTTTCGTCCAATGTGCCGGATCACGGGACAGAAATCATTTGCCGTACTGTTCGTCGATTTGTTGTTTAGCATCACTGAAACAGGCAACATACCTGCGTGATTACAATCCTGATGCGCAGGTCACTATATTTTACATTGACCTGAGGTCTTACGGACGATTTGACTCATTTTTCGAAAGAATCACCAAAGATGATCACATTAACCTTGTCAAAGGGAAGATCGTGAACATCACCGAAGACCCCGGAACCAAAGACGTCATACTGGAAGGGGAAGACATCCTGTCCGGTAACAGAATCCGTAGAGCTTTTGACATGGCCGTGCTTGCCGTAGGAATGCAGCCCAATACCAGCCTTGAAAAAATTCCGGCCCCGAGTGTTGAATACGATGAATTCGGCTTCGTGCTGACCGGGAAGGGAATTCATGCGGCTGGAGTTACCAAGAGGCCCATGGATGTAGGGACGTGTCTACAGGACGCCACGGGTGCTGCGCTGAAAGCTCTTCAGGATGCGGTGGGGAGGTAATTCATGAGTCAAAAAATCGGAGTTTATGTTGATACGGGTTACGGAATAGGCGAAGCGCTTGATATTGATGCTCTTTGCAAGGTGGCGACGAAAGAATTTAAAGTTGCTCTGTGCAAAGCGGACACTTACTGGTCCGATCCTGATAAATTAGAAATCATCAAACAAGACATTGCCGAGCAGGAACTCACGGCTGTTATTATTGCCGGTCCGTCGCCAAGAGTATTTCAGCGGGAGTTCACGTTTGACGGAACCATTACCGAGCGGATCAATCTCCGAGAAGGCGTCATTTGGTGCCAGGAGGCCGGTCATGAAGATACTCAGATGCTTGCCGAAGACTACATGCGGATGGGTATCGTAAAAACGCAGAAATACGATAATCGTGAGCCATATAAAGACGAAGTAGACAAGAGTATCCTCGTGATCGGCGGCGGGACGGCGGGCCTCACCGCTGCGATTGAAGCCGCAAATGCCGGGTATCAAGTTTACATAGTCGAAAAGGAACCGGTTCTTGGCGGATGGGCTTCGAAATTCCATAAGGTTTTTACCGGCAAGGCTCCTTACGATCAGGTTACCGATTCACCGATTCAGGAAAAAATATCTGCAGTAAATGCAAATGGTAAGATAAAAGTATTTACGTCTTCTCGAGTTTTTTCAATTTCGGGTGCTCCGGGAATGTTTGATGTTGTAATACGGCCGGATGGTCCGTGGAACGACACCCTCGTGAAGAAGCAGAATGAATGGTTGGCCGCTAAATTGGCCAAGGCAGCCGGGCAAGCGGAGGAAAAGAAGGAAGAATCGGCGGAACCGGTAGTCGAGATTCCTGAACCTACCGAATTTGATCACGAGACCGTTAAAGTCGGTGCCGTTGTCGTGGCAGCAGGTTGGAGACCCGAAGACGGAACCGGTTTCGCCAAATTCGGATACGGTGATTACCCGGATGTCGTAACGAGCGTTCAATTTGAAGAACTGGCTCTTGCCGGAAAAATCAAACGCCCATCGGACGGCAAGGAAGTCAGCACGGTAGCTTTCATAGACAGTGCCGACCAGGATGCCGAAAATCCATTGCTCTATAGCTCGTCGGTAGCTTCACTGGTGACGCTCAAGCAAGCGCAGTATCTTACTCAGACGAATCCGGACGGCAGAGCGTATATATTCTATCAAAATATGCGCACACCCGGCCAGTATGAGAAATTCTACCAGTCCATGCAGGACAATCCAGGTGTTTTTCTCAGTAAGGGAACTGTTCAGAGTGTCAGCAACGGTTCCGGGAATTTAAAACTCGAACTTAATGACACTCTTCTCGGAGAAAAGCTCAGGGTCAATGCTGATCTTGTAGTCTTGTCAACCGGGATGGTGCCGGTTACTAAAGACTCCGCCGTAGTCAATCTAAAGTACCGCCAGGGTCCTTTCCTTCCGGAGAATCCCTACGGATTTAATGATTCCCACTTCATCTGTTTTCCATATGAAACTCAAAGAACAGGTATTTACACCTGTGGATGTGTAAAACATCCAATGGATTTCCTGAGTTCAGAGACGGATGCCGCAGGTGCTGCCTTGAAGGCGATACAGTGTGTTGAGCTTGCGGCGCAAGGGAAGGCCGTTCACCCAAGAGCCGGTGACGAATCCTATCCCGAGCTATTCGTCACACGCTGCACCCAGTGCAAGCGGTGTACTGAAGAGTGTCCGTTCGGCATGTACGACGAAAAACCGGACGGAACCCCGATGCCCAATCCTACGAGATGTCGTCGTTGCGGTATCTGCATGGGCTCATGTCCTGAGCGTATCATTTCATTCAGAGATCATTCCGTTGACATGATAGGGTCGATGGTGAAAGCCATTGATGTTCCCGATGAATATTCCGAGAAACCCCGGATAGTATGCTTCATCTGTGAAAACGATGCTTTTCCTGCCGTCGATATGGCGGGCATCGATCGTCTCCAGTACAGCCCGTTTGTGAGGTTCATTCCCTTACGATGTCTCGGTAATATCAACATGGTTTGGATTTCCGACGCTCTATCCAAGGGAATCGACGGCATCATGCTCATCGGTTGCAAATATGGCGATGATTATCAGTGCCATTTTGTAAAGGGCAGCGAACTCGCCGAGATCCGCATGAGCAAATTCTCGGAGACATTGACAAGATTAATGCTCGGTTCGGAACGTATTCGTGTCCATCAGCTCGCTATTGACGAGTATGGCAAGATTCCGGAGATGCTCGCAGACTTCGTAGCGACTCTGGAAGAATCCGGTCCCAACCCATATAAAGGCTTCTAAGGAGGGTCATACATGGCGAAGGAATTCGTTGCCGAACCCGATCTTCAATTTACCAAAGATTTGATCGCCGCTGGAGCTACGGACCTGAAGAAATGCTATCAGTGCGCTACATGTTCCGTGGCTTGCAGGGTTTCCCCAGACAACAGTCCTTATCCTCGCAAGGAAATGATTTGGGCTCAATGGGGCTTGAAAGACAAGCTGCTCAACGATCCCGATGTCTGGCTATGTCATCAGTGTAATGACTGCTCAACAATGTGTCCCAGAGGCGCTAATCCTGGAGATGTGCTCAAAGCTGTTCGTAAGATGAACATTCAGGAGAATTCCTGGCCGTCATTTTTCGGTAAGCTCGTCGGCGAACCTGCTATGGCGGTTCTCGCGCTGGGCATACCGGTGGTGGTAGTGCTATTTCTTGTCTATATGAGCGGCGGCTGGGGATTCCAGGCGGATATAGTTAAGTATTCGGCGCATCACATTAATCCGAGGGACGGTTTCATCTATTTACCTGCTATTCAGGTGATTTTCTCTGCGGCTCTTCTGTTTTCGGTCGTATCCCTGTTCATGACGTTGAGAAATTACTGGAACAACCTGAATGCAGCTAATTTCGAAGGAGTGTCCGGAACAAAGAAGCCATTTGTACCGAGTCTCCTGGAAGCTCTGCAGGAAATACTGCCTCATACAACCTTCAAGGAATGCGAAGCGAACAACATCAGGTATGCTTCTCATCTCCTCGTTTTTTGGGGCATGATCGGCCTGTTCATAACAACCGCAATTGTTGCGTTCAACTATGATATTTTGGGCTTGGCTCCTCCTTCCCAGAATGGACCCGGAACGGTGCCCATCAAGATACTGGGTAACGTGAGTGCGGTGGCCTTTGTGCTTGGCCTAGGCATAATGCTTGTGCGCAGATTCACGGCTCCGGACAAAACAGGAAACAGCGCATACTTCGACTGGTTTTTCCTGTTCACGATTTTTGGGGCGGGCTCTACAGGCCTCGTGACCGAATTGGTGAGATGGGCCGGATCCGCTCAAGGCGCATACATTCTTTACGCAATCCACTTAATGTTTGTATTAGCCTTGCTGCTTTATATCCCATATTCAAAGTTCGCTCACCTCGGCTATCGTACTGTTGCAATCGCCTGGGGAAAATCCGTTGGCAGAAATGTAACATTACCTATTCAGCCGAACATTGTTCCTGAGCGTTCGGGTGAGCAGATGGAAGATGTGAAAAAAGCATCATAGTTTAGCCTTGACAAAAGAAAAGGCCGGGTAAAGCACCCGGCCTTTTTTAATTGAGCAGGAAATTCAGCAGGAGATACGTCTCTCAAATCTCTCCCACAAAAGTTCGGCAATTTCCTCTCCAACGTCCGCCCATTCATGGTTATTGTGATTCAAGTACATTGACAAATCGGTAGTCCACTTAGATTTATCGGAATCCATATAATTGCGCAGGAAATTCCCGTAAAGTCCTTCGAACATATATGGCATAACACGTTCCATATCTCTGACTATATGTTGAGCTCGTTCAGTCATAAACCCTCCAATGAGCTACTTCCTCATTTTCTGATCGTTACAATATTAGATACTTTCTCAATTTTAGGGTTCCCAAAATTTCATCAGATGCACTCCGGCAAGTTGGAATGATTTCACATAAGATAAGCGATGGACCGCAATACTTTGTGCGAAGAACAAGATTGAGTAGGCTGTTCAAAAGTGCTATGATGCGCCCATACTCGTGTTTGTTTGTCGATGGCATTCCATCGAATTTGGTTTAATTAACAGAAATCCTGTTCAAAAATCTTGGACTTACTCCTTATTTTTTCCAGAGAATGGAAGAAGTTTGTAGGTGTGGCTTCGACGTTAATTGGGTAGAGGGGATTAGGTGTGATTCCACGTTACAGTAGGCTGGAAATGGCTCGCATATGGGAGCCGGTCAATAGATACCGCAAATGGTTGGATATAGAGATTGCAGTTTGCGAGGCATGGACGGAGCGAGGACTTATCCCGCAGGAGAGTATGGAGTGCATTCGAAAGAATGCAGACTTCGATCCAAAACGAATAAACGAAATTGAAGAAATAACCCGTCACGATGTTATAGCGTTCACCACTTGCGTAGCGGAGTATGTCGGTGAGGATTCACGATTTATCCATCGTGGACTCACGTCATATGATGTGGTTGATACTGCGCTCTCATTACTTCTTAGAGAGTCCGGTCAGCTCATACGACAGGACTTGGTGGAATTGCTGGAGGCTCTCAAGTTACGTGCGGATGAATTCAGGTATACGCCCATAGTGGGGCGATCCCATGGCATTCATGCGGAACCGACAACCTTTGGTTTGAAATTAGCAATCTTTTACGCGGAGATGCGCCGTAATCTTAAACGGCTTGATGCGGCAATAGAGACTATTTCGGTGGGGAAAATTTCGGGAGCGGTCGGTACATATGCGCACCTGGATCCGGCAATGGAAGAAGCTGTGCTCGCAAAACTCGGATTGGCGCCTGCCCCGGTTTCAAATCAGATAATTCAGCGGGACAGGCATGCCGAATACTTCTGTGTTCTTGCCTTAATCGCTTCGAGTATAGAAAAGATCGCCACTGAGATCAGACACTTGCAGCGATCAGAAGTATCTGAAGTTGAGGAATTCTTTCATAAGGGCCAGAAGGGATCCTCCGCAATGCCACATAAACGCAACCCGGTCTTAACTGAGAATCTCTCGGGTTTGGCAAGGGTTGTGAGATCATATGCCGTTTCGGCTCTAGAAAATGTACCGCTCTGGCACGAAAGGGACATTTCACATTCCTCCGTTGAACGTATCATAGCTCCTGACGCCAATATCCTCACCGACTTCATGTTGAACCGACTCACTTTAGTGATACGCAATATGAAGATTTATCAAGATCGCATGTTGCAAAACCTGAACCGTAGTAAAGGTCTCATCTTCTCAGAATCTATTCTTATCATGCTGGTAGACAAAGGACTGACTCGAGAGGATGCCTATGCCTTGGTTCAGCGAAATGCAATGAAGGCATGGGAAGAAGATCTTGATTTCAAGCAAGTGCTTTTGGATGACTCTGATCTGATGAAAGTTCTGGATTCCACTGCAATAGAGTCGGCATTTGATCTAGATCACGCCTTACGGTGGGTAGACGAAATATACGAAAGAGTTTTTAGCGAATTATAATAAAGAGTTAATTAGATAATCTAAAGTAGAATTGGCTTGACTTTGCGACTATGTGATTATAAAGAGAAGCATATGTTCGCTTCAGTAAAGAATCATAATTGGTGGGTTACACTTTCTTTGGCGATATTGGTCAGCATTCTGCCTTTGACCGGTAACGCAAGTAATAGTGAACCCTTGTACCCGACGGCGCTGATGAATTGGCTTGTGGAAGGCAGTTTTCATGCGCTTATCGTCGACAAGTCCCAGCAAAAATTGATGGTGTGGCAGATTATTGACGGCGAACCGCAGATTGTTGAAACGTACAAATGCTCTACCGGAGAAATGGACGGGGATAAATGGGTCCGGGGAGACATGCGCACACCCGAAGGGGTCTATTTCTTCTGTTCCGTAATTGATGGTCGGACTCTTCCATCAAAGTATGGTCCATGGGCATTCACGACGGATTATCCGAACTTCGTTGACAGAAGACGAGGAAAGAGCGGCGACGGTATTTGGCTGCATGGTCGTGACAAGCCGCTGGCTCCGAAGCCGGACTCGAACGGGTGCATCGCGCTTGAGAATCAAGACCTCGTGAGGGTTTCGAGATTCGTGCGACTACAGAGCACGCCACTCATAGTGGTGGACAAAATGAATATGGCGCCCAGATCGGTCATTTTGGAGCAAGAGCAGCAAGTTCGCGGTTTCATTGATTCCTGGAAACGTTCGTGGGAATCAAAAAACGTAGAAGGGTACATGAGCCACTACTCAACTAATTTTCAGAGTTGTTGGCTTGATTATAATGGATGGCGTGAGAAGAAGCGGAAACTCAGTAGAAAATATTCGACTATTCGAGTGAAACTGGGAAACGTGTATCTATACCGTCAAAACGGTCTCATCACGGCAATATTCATGCAGTCGTATCACTCTGATGCATTCCATAGCTCAGGTATTAAGGTTCTGTATATAACGAATGATGCCTCGTACAAGATCTATGCTGAGGATTATCATACACCCGCGGATGACCCCTATCCTATGGCACCTCTGTTGGCCAGGTATGGTGCGGATCCGCTTCAGAATGCAGACGAGCGGCACGATTTCCGTATCAGACTGGTCTCCACCGATGAGCCGGATAACAGCGGCAACGGCGATGATGAAACTCCGAGATTATCCGCCCCATCCAAGCCCGTCACCCTCGAAAGGTTTGCACGAATTGCGGAATCGGCAATGCCGAAATTCGAGGAAAATCAGAAATTGGTGAGCAGTTCAAGTCCGGATCGATTGATAGTCGCGAGGAGCAGCATCCCTCAAACGAAGTCGGAGCTGCCGGAAAATTCGGACGAGGGCGCACAGATACGAACACATTTGGTTAAGCGAGAACTTGAGCGCGTACAAGAAACGAAACAAAGCGAATTAGTACAATCGACCGGTAAAGAAAAACGTCACGCTTCGAACACCGAAACGAAATATCTCACGGAAGGATTATTTGACAAAGCGGCTTCTGAAGGCACTACAAAATATTCTCCACATGTTGTGGACGACAAGGTTGCCGTATTTTTGGAGAAGTGGAAGAACTCATGGGAACAAAAGAATCTTGACAGGTTCATGAAAATGTATCATCCAGAGTTTGAGCAAGGCGGCATGAATTTCAGCGCGTTGCTGAAATCCAAGAGAAACTTCTTTAAAAAATATCGCAATATTAAAGTAGAGCTTTATGGTGTGGAAATTAAAAAAGATACAGAGAAGACCGTGGTCAGCTTCACCCAATCCTTCCGAGGAGACGATTACCGTGACAAAGGTAGAAAAACTTTGGTCCTGGCTGAAAGCAACGATACGGGGTTCAGAATCCTCTCGGAAGAGTGGAGCCCCCTACTCGAGCATTCCTCCGATTCCGGAACCCAAACCAAGAAATAAGTCAAAATATTCGATACTTTTAATAGGTGAGACCGGAAACAGTAGACAACTCGACCTCTCACCATTGCACTTGAAACTTGCCGTGGGATTGGGGGTGCTATTCCTCGGAATAACCCTCTTCAATGTGATTGGCCTTTTCAAGGGTTCACCGGCTAAAGTTGCATCCAATGAGATAGCTCTTAAGGAGCAGGTAAAATATCTCCAAGATGAGCTGCAACGAAAAGACATGAATATTGCAGCCCAAGAGAAGAGCATAAGGGATCTGCAGGAATCGCAAACTTCCCTTGCTCTAAGTAAGATTACTTCTGAACCTTCCAGAAAGGCATATGCCTCCAAAGATCCTGAGTCCGCGGAGGACGCGACGGTCAGCGCTCTGCAGGAAGCCATAAAACCAAAATCAGGACCCACCGGCAAGCCTACCGGAAGACTTGAAGAAATCGAAGAGGTTGCCGGTTCCACACCCGCGTCCGGGTCGGCAAGTTCAAATTCCGCTCAAGTAGCGGAGAAGACACCGCCTGTCAACTTTAATGCTCAGGAAGTAGCTGCCACGGTCGATGCAAATTCCGGGGGGACACTTAGTTTTAGACTGGTTAAAGATCAACCTGAACAGAGATTTTCGGGATATTTGTTCGTGTTTGTTGAAATGGCGGATCAGCGTGGTGAAAACAAGATCTATGTCTACCCGAAAACAGCCAAACTCGGCGAAGAAGATTTACCGGCGGATTTCAAGGACGGCGAAACATTAAGTTTTAAATATAATTCGCGTGTAGAATTGCCGTATGCGGACATTCGACAAGGCGCTTCCCTGGCAAGAGTCTCCATTCTTCTTTATGGTGAAAACGGTAAGATAGTTTTTCAGAGAAGTTTTGACCGGAAAGAAATCAAGAGTATGGCGGCAAAGCCTACCCCAAACACCATGGAAGGTGCACGTACAAAGGCCGGTGATAAGAGGCGGGCGTTATAGAGATTTTGCAACAAATTGTGATATGTTCAATTGCCGACATGACTCCATTAGCTTTTTGTAAATGGTATTGATTTCTAGGTTCGTTTTACGTTCATTACCTTGAGGCCTACCGTGTGACTCTTCGCAACAGCCATCATGGGTTGATAGGAATATTGTATCTTATGTGCCAGCCGGCGGTGCGCTGTGCACTAAAATCAGCTATAGCCTCAATCCCCTTCCTCTATTTACTATTGTTCAACGCCTCATATTCATTTTCTGAAACTAATCATGAGGTTTTCTTCAAAGGTTCAGATTCAGAGGTCGATGTGTATACCATCACAGGATCTCAGCCCGGCCCAACTATGTTCATTTTAGGAGGGATTCAGGGAGACGAACCAGGCGGTTATCTTGCGGCGGATCTGTATGCAGACATTTCTCTGAAAAAGGGAAATCTCATCGTTGTTCCCCGGGCGAATTTCTACTCGATTGTTGAGAACACAAGAGGTGCTCAGGGGGACATGAATCGAAAATTCGCCGTGTCCTCAAAGGCGGGATCCGATAGGGATGTCCTGGTAATTGATTTAATTAAAAGTCTCATGCAAAAAAGCGATTTCTTTTTGAATCTTCATGACGGTTCCGGATTTTACTCACCCAAATGGGAATCAGCCGATCGAAACCCCGCAAAATTCGGTCAATCCATAATTGCGGATTCTGATAATTACACCGGCCCAACCGGAAAACCTGTTCCCTTAGCATCTTTGGCAACCAGTGTGCTCGAAAGAGTTAACCGGCAGATCTCGGATTCAGATCATTTATTCAAATTTAATAATCACAAGACCGTGGCAAATGACACAAAGCATAAGGAACAGCGTTTCTCGGCCACATTTCACGCATTAACTAAGTTGGGGATTCCGGCATTCGGCATAGAGACATCGAAGAGCATATCAGACTATCGATTGCGGGTCCGCTATCAAACAATGGTTATCAATGCTTTTTTGGAGCAGATCGGGATTGTTCCCGACAATCCAAAGATATATCTCGACAATCCTTCGCTAAAGTACTTGATCGTCTCAATCAATTCGCGGACTCCTATCGTTGTAGGGGCAAATGACGTTCTGAAAATGAATGCGGGCGATAGTGTGCGAATCGTTCACATTGAGTCAAACTATAATCGAGGACTAACAGCTCGGATCAAACGTCAGGACAACAGATTCAACGATCTTAATCAGGATGTACAAATAGGCGAGAGTACGACTATCCAGATTCGCAAAGATCGATTCCTCATTGGGAGCATTCCCGTTGAGGTCAGTAAGGAAAATGCTCGCTTTGCTTCAGGGATACACTTCGAGCCGAGAGTTAAGTATTTCGGACTCCGTGTGAATGATCGTGCGTTCTTGTTGGAACCAGGCGAAAAATTGAACGTCGTGAGCGGCGATACAATAACGCTTATGGATCCGAGGACAAATCTGGAATCTGATGACGAGAAATTGATCAAGTTGGACCTGCGGGGATTTCAGGCTGAAGAATCGCCGTATCCGAAGGACGATAGAGGACACCAAATTAAAACGGCAACGGATTTGCAGATAAAATATGGCAGACAGGGAGAGGGCTGCGTCTTGTACGCTTTGCAGGCTAAACTCAATTCGAGAATCATAGCAGAAAGCTTTCTTAACGTAGTTGAGCCTAAACTGGAATATCTTGTTTTAAAAAATTCAAACGGCTCGAATCTTGTCCTGTACTCCGGAGACAAACTCGAAATCCCGGTGACTGATATGTTGGAAATAGTGGACATCAAGACCAACTCAGGCGAGGAGGTCCCATTAGAGATTAGTATGTCGGGCCGAACTGTTCGCAGGCAGAAATCCGACTCAACCGGCATTGACGGCTCTCGATTGGCTGCTCATGACACTCCGCTCGATATAGTGCGCTGCGGCAAGAACATAGGACGAATTTGGATTAAACAGGGAGACATGTTACGAGTTGTTTCAGGAGAGAAAGCCAAATCTGAACGCCTGGTACCGGTACGCTACTGAACTGTCATAGACATAACTCTATCCGAGCGATTGGTAATAGGCGGGTCTTATTTTATACTGCTGATTTTATTTTCCCGGTCCACGAAAACATTGATTGATTTGTGATTGCGGCTCTCTTCGTAATCAACATTTACATACGAGCAGATTATGACGAGATCCTTTACTGAGACTTTTCGTGCAGCGGCTCCGTTCAAACATATCACTCCTGATCCCGGTTCACCTTCAATAATATATGTTGTGAAACGTTCTCCATTGTTTACGTCATAGATCTGAACTTGTTCGTATTGAATTATATCAGCGGCCTGGAGCAGTTCCGAGTCGATGGTGATTGAACCCTCGTAATCAACATTGGCTTCAGTTACCGTTGCTCGATGAATTTTCGATTTCAGCATTATCCTCTGCAATTTCCGCCTCCGAGGAAATTATTAATCAGTTTATTGATTTACCCAACAACATATTATCGATCAGTCTTGTGCGCCCAATGCGTACCGCTAGAATCGCTAGAGCAGAATCAGTAATTTTTCCAAGCTTTTGAAGTGTTTGGGGATCGACGATTTGCACATAGTCGATTGCTGCATCGGGTTCATCGGAAATGCGATGAGTCATTTTGCGTATGAAAACTTCGGGGTTGGATTCCCCAGTTTCGTAAGTAGTTTCAGCTATTTTAAGGGCTTCATATAGGCAAATTGCCTGTTTTCTCTCGGTCTCATTTAGATAGGAGTTGCGGGAACTCATTGCAAGTCCATCAGGCTCTCTGAAAATCGGGCACCCGACAACGTTTACGCCGAGATTCAAGTCGCTCACCATTCTCGAGATTACCTGTAATTGTTGATAGTCTTTGGTTCCAAAGTAGGCTCTGGTGGGTTCGATTATGTTGAACAACTTAAGCACGACGGTGGCAACTCCTCGAAAGTGACCGGGTCGAGATTGTCCACATAGAAATTCCGACAATTGATCCACAGATACGTATGTTTGGAAACCGTTAGGGTAAATTTCAATGGGTGAGGGGACGAATAAAATGTCTACACCGTGTTCTTCGCACTTTCGTGAATCGCTCTCAAGGTCTCTGGGATATGTGGATAAATCTTCATTTTGTCCGAACTGGGTAGGGTTGACGAATATACTAACGATCGTGAGATCATTTTCCGCTTTAGATCTGTCGATTAAACTGAGATGGCCGTCATGCAAAAAGCCCATGGTCGGGACAAATCCAACGGATCTTCCGTTTGGTTTGAAAGAATTGCGGAGGTGTTGGAGCTTTTCAATCGTCGCTATAGTTTTCATTTTTAATAAAAAAAGACCCTCCGATTGGAAGGCCTTTAGGTACTTCTAGTAGATTAACCTGTCCTTCCGTCCCGGTCGTAAGATCCAGGCGGCATTGCGTGCAAGTGAGCCAAGTCGGATTCCGGGTCAAAGACTCCAGATCCTTATCAAGTATACCTCCAATCTATCTTTCGTCAATATAAAATGGTGATGTTTTTCCGTTATAATGCAGCCAGTCTCAAATCCTTTACGGGCCTGGAGTATCATGGTAAGAAATTAGAATGAAAACGTTAGTATCTATAAGAACCTGCAGAGATTACGAGAAAAATCGTATCCACAAGAGTATCGAACGATTATTTGACGATCTCGGTGGAATCAAAGGCTACATATCGCGTGGTGAACGAGTCCTCTTGAAACCGAATCTTCTGAAAGGGGCAGACGAAGCACTAGCAATCGTGACTCACCCTTCAATTGTCGAAGGCGTGGCGGAATGTTTGGTTGACATTGGGGCAAAACCGTTCATTGGGGATAGCCCGCCATTGGGCCATCTTAACCGAGTTCTCAGCAAGTCCGGTTACGATCCTTTTATTAAAAGATTGGGACTTCAGGTTGTACCGTTCAAGCAAAAGGCTACTTTCGAATTTCCGGCGAATAGAATTTTCAAGAAAATCGATCTCGCACATGAAGTTTTCCAATTCGATAAGGTCGTCAATCTACCAAAATTGAAGACGCACACTCAAATGCTGATGAGCCTTGCAGTGAAGAATCTTTTCGGGACTGTCATCGGCACGGACAAAGCAAGTTGGCACCTTGCCGCGGGCAAAGATTACGACATGTTCGCAACTGTGCTCGTTCAAATCTATGAGAAGATTCGACCGGTCATCTCCATCATTGACGGTGTGTTGGGCATGGAGGGAAATGGACCTAATTCCGGAAACCCTAGGAAAATTGGGGTAATCGGAGGTTCCAGTGATGCAATAGCATTAGATTCCACGATCTGCTCACTGGTTGGTTTAAGGCCGGATAGATTGAGAACCTGCGTAATCGGCAAGCATCTCGGGCTGGGGGAGTACGAGCCTTCGGCAATAGAATTGCTCGGCGATGACTTGCAAGATTTTCCCCTTAAAGACTTTAAGACTCCCAAATCAGTGACAATGGCATGGAATCTGGGTTACTGGAATCCGGTTCGCCGATTCATGGAAAACCACATGATTACCAAGCCGGTCATAGACTCGAGGGCCTGTAAAAACTGTGGAATATGCTTGGATCATTGTCCTCCGCAAGCAATAAGCAATATAAATGGGGTGACAAGAATTGATCGTCGGCTTTGTATATCCTGTTTTTGCTGCCACGAATTGTGCAGCAATAAAGCAGTAAAAATTACTCGTCCTTTTTTCGGCAAATTGTTTTCTTCGATTTCACGTTAGTAATTATGGATTACGAAACACTCAGGATTGTTGCGTCCGAACTCAACGAGCTATTACCCGGCGGATTCATAAACAAGATTCATCAGCCGCTTCCACGAGAGATCGTCTTGCGCATCAGGGTGCCCCGGGATAAGGAATCAAAGCTGGTAATAAGCGCAGACGCCAAATTTGGGCGAATTCATCTCACTTCGTTGAAGATACCGAATCCCGCCAGACCGCCGCGATTCTGCGCATTTTTGAGAGCTCACTTCCAAGGGGCAGTGATTACGGAAGTGTCAATGCCGATTCCGGATCGAGTCGTGATTATATCGGCAAGAAGAGGTGCTGAAGGGAGCACATTAAGTCTCATCCTTGAGCTGCTTGGGAGAGATTCGAACATAATATTGGTGGATAAGGACAGCGGGCGCATTTTGGATTCTTTGCTGCACATTCCTTTAAAAGAAACCACAACTCGAGTCATACTTCCCGGAGAATTGTATTCGATTCCCCCCATCCCGGAGCATCGAGTCGGAGAAAAATCCGTTGCGAGGGATAGACCTGGAATACGGAGGGAGGAACATTTTGGGGATGCTCCAAATTCTCGATCAAATCAGATGAACCAGGAGCTGGATCAAAGGTATTCGGCATTACTGGGAAATTCTTTGCTTGAAGCGTTGAGAAGGGAAGTTGCAAAACCAATCTTGAGCCGCATTAGTTCATTAAAGAAAAGAATGAAAAAAATTCAGAGCGATGTTCACAAGCTTACCGGGTATCGGGCACTTGGCGATGATGCTGAATATATTAAAGCTAATTTAGGCAGAATCAAGAAAGGCATGTCCAGTGTTACCGTACAGGATTGGGAATCGGGTTCCCCGAGAGATATCCGGCTAAACCCAGCACTGGACGGCAAAGAGAACATGCAATTCATGTTTAGAAAGTCAGCAAAAGCAAGAAGAGGTGAAAGTGTAGCTCGTAAGCGCCTCGACTTGACTCAAGAAGAAATTCGCGCTCTGGAAGACCTGCTTTACTTTGTCGAGCAGACGAGCGAAGTGGAGGAGTTGGAGTCGTTTCAGGAAAGTAGTTGGACGGACAAGAGAAGAGGTTCCAAAGACTCAGCTCTAAGAAAAGACAAGATTAGTCCCTTTCGGGAATTCCTTTCCCCCAATGGACATAAGGTTTTTGTTGGAAAAAATGCTATGGGAAATGACTTTCTTTTGAGAAGGAAGTCCGAAAAGAGTGCATTGTGGTTTCATGCAAAAGATTACTCAGGATCACACGTCATTATGACGAAAAACGGAACAGAACCCTTTGCCGATGCAGATATCGAATTCGCGTCCGCTCTTGCCATCCGGTTTTCTAAGGCTTGCGGGAGAGGCAAAATGGAAGTGATATGCGCAAACAGAGCCGATGTTGATTCAGTGAAACACGGAGTTCCCGGGCAGGTCTCCATTCGAAAACACAAGACTCTCTTGTCGAATGGAGAAATAAATGTATCCGGTCTCGATTAGGAAGCAGTTTACTTGTTCTTAATTTTAGAAATTAATTGATTAGCTTCTTCATCGTAGCCAAGTTTCGGATATTCATCAAGAACCCTTTTAGCAACCAATCGAGCGGCATTATAGTTGCCCATACTTATGTACGTACGAGCCTTGTACATTTCTTTTGCCGCCAGTTTCTGCCGGCATTCACGATATTTCTCTTCGGCTTTCTTCCGCCATTCCCCGGTATCCGGATCGTCCGCTATTAACTTGAATGCTTCAGCCGCTTTCTGGACAATTCTTGTATCAAGATCAGTTTGTTTGATCTGATTAAACGTACCCATAGCAATGTTGTATTTCGCTCTGGGAACGCTCTTGTGTCCGGGGTACAGTTCAATAAACTGGCTATACCGCGCCATGGCCTTGTCCCATGAACCTTCATTATAGAGGGAATCAGCTATCTTGAGGTATACCTCGGGCATGTCTTTGAAATCCGGATGTGCGGACTTGAGTTTTTCGAATGAATCTAATGCTTGTGAATAGTTCTTTTTTTGAAAACTCTCATCGGCAGATTTATATAGCTCATCGGCGTTCAGGTTTTTCTCCGAGGCCTCGGTTTTCCACAGGGAAGGGCAACCTGAAAGGGTGATCAGAGAAACAAGTATCAGGCATAAAGTGGATGCGCATCTCATTTATGAGAAAGCCCCCATGTTTTTTTCGCTACAGACTAATAACAAGAGATGTGCCTTCTTTCAAGATATTGGGCGTGGAATAGTAAAATATTTCAATATGTACGACTCAAAATCTTTGCCCCGAGTTTTCGCAAGGCTGCTGTTTCCTCGGAATCGGGGAACAAATCCAGATTTTCTAGGGCCTTGTTAACATACATGCGACTTTTTTCAAGGGTGCCGGCAATGCCGTTTGTACGAGTTAAGAATGACCTAATCCACGCAAGGTCTTCAGCATTTACGACCCCGGATTCAACGATAGATTTGATTCTGGTTCGATCTTCTTGTCCGGCGGACTTCAAACCGAGAATGAGAGGAAGCGTGAGCTTACCTTCTTCAAGGTCTTTTCCCGGGTTCTTGCCCATTTCCTCGACATCCGAGCGATAATCGATAACGTCGTCGGTCATCTGAAAAGCTATCCCCAGATTGTATCCGAATTGTGCCAAAGCCTCCTCTTGGTGGAGTTCCAATGAACCCAATACTGCTCCGCCTCTGCATGCCGCTTCCATTAGGACGGCCGTCTTATCTATGATGATTCTGAGATATTCTTCTTCAGTCAACGCCATGTTGCCTATATTCTGCATCTGAAAGAGTTCACCCTCGCTTAATCTTTGAGTTGCATTAGAAACTATTTCCAACACTCGAAGATTTCCGATGCTTGTAAGGGCTGAAAATGCTTTGGCTAATATGAAGTCACCACCGAGGACGCACATTTCGTTTGACCACATGGTATTTGCGGCCGGGGTGCCTCTCCTGATATGTGCATGATCTACTACATCATCATGAAGCAAGGTGGCCGTGTGAATGCACTCGATCGCTCCGGCTAGTTTTATGGCATTTATTCCACTATACCCGCCGATTGAAGCCGAAATGATCGCCAATTGAGGCCTGATTCTCTTTCCTCCGCTGTTCATTAAATGAGAACCAATCTCAAATGCGACGGGAACCCGACTCTTGAGTTGTCCGATGAGTTCGTCCTCGAGTTGTTTCATTGTTGAAGTTATTGAGTCAAGCAGGTCCACGTATCTTCTCCGAAAATGAGCGATAAAAAAGAAGAGCGGTGCCGATTAATGTAACACCGGAACCTGATTGCCGCAATGAACAGTTCGGTTTATAACTAGGAACAAATCAGCCGGGCCGAGGAATTCATGATCAGAGCAGCATTGATAACCGCCGCCGGTGTGGGCGCAAGGATGCAATCAAGTGTCCCAAAACAATTCCTGAGCCTCGCCGGGATTCCAATTCTGAAGAGAACAATAACAGTTTTTGACAAGCACCCGTTGGTCGACTTTATCGTGATCACGCTTCCGAAACAGATAGGGATCGCGGAATCCGTTATTTATGAGCTGCCGGATGAATGCACCAAACCTGTAAAGATGGTTCCTGGTGGGGACTCCCGGCAAGAATCGGTTATGAACGGTTTATACGAGGCAAACGCTTCGGATTACGTAGCTATTCACGATGGCGTGAGGCCCTTCATAAGTAATCGGGTGATTACGGAAACCTTCCATGCCGCCGAAGAAGGCGGAGCGGCAATAGCATGTGTACCCATCACGGAAACGATAAAAAGACAACACGGCCGACACTTGGAAACGGTGCCGAGATCAGACCTTTGGCTCGCCAGGACACCCCAAACCTTCCGAACCGACTTAATCACACATGCTCATGAGCGTGCAAGGTCCGACAACTTTGTAGGAACCGATGATGCATCTCTTCTGGAAAGATTGGGATTCGAGATAAAAATTATCGAAGATGAACGCACTAACCTGAAAATCACATCACCTGCGGATCTCGTAATGGCTGAAATTATTTTGAAAGCTCTTAATTCAGATCTTCAGCCAAATTACTCCTGAGCAGAACCAACTTAGACGGGCCATTTCATAGCCTCTAAAGGTCGACATTCAAGGCAGCTTTTTGTGGAGTCGTCCGTAATTTTTATGGGATACTTTCCAGTGAAGCAGGCGGCACAAAAGTCTTTTTCGGAAAAAGGCATAGCTTTGAAGAGGCCCTCTAGACTCAAGTAAGCAAGTGAATCAGCACCTATAAAATCGCAAATCTGCTCTACAGTATGCGAACAGGCGATCAATTCCCCTTTGCTGGAAAAATCAATTCCATAGAAACATGGGTATCTTATGGGGGGGCAACTTATCCTCATATGAATTTCTTTAGCACCGGCATCTCTGAGAGCTTTTGTTCTCAGTTTGCTCGTTGTACCTCGGACAATTGAATCGTCCACTACCAGAATTTTCTTGTCTTTGAGAATTTCTCTTACGGGATTGAGCTTTAATCTAACACCGAGATTCCGGATTGAAGCGGAAGGCTGAATGAACGTGCGACCAACGTAATGATTCCTGATCACACCATATTCCAAAGGGATACCGCTTCCCTGGGAAAACCCCAATGCGGCATAATTTCCTGAAGCGGGCATCGGTACTACGCAATCGGCTCCATCGACGGGACTTTCAAGTGCAAGCTGTAATCCAAGCTTTTTTCGTACTTTGTATACTCCATGACTAAAGATCATGGAATCAGGCCTTGCGAAGTATATGTATTCAAAAATACACATGGCGGAATTATTCTTTTTAGGTCCCTGAACGCTTCTCAGGCCGTTATGATCTGCAAAAACTATTTCACCGGGTTCCACGTCCCTGATGTATTCAGCATCGATAATGTCGAGTGCACAGGTTTCGGATGCGAAGATTATTGCATCCCCTTTCTTGCCGATGCATAAAGGTCTGAATCCGTGAGGGTCTCGCGTGGCCAGAATGCCGTCAGGGGTCAGAAAAACCACCGACCAAGCACCTTTAAGCTCGCTGAATACCTTTATAAGTCGCTCTTCCAAAGACCCCTTTTTGTGGAGGATCAAGTGAGCGATCAATTCTGAATCGGTTGAGGTTTGAAAAATAGCGCCTTGTGATTCAAGCTTTCTGCGAAGATTAGAGATATTGACGATATTCCCGTTATGCCCGAGAGCGAATACACGATCTATTTGCTCCACGAGAAAAGGTTGTGCGTTTCTGAGCATGGAACTTCCCGTAGTGGAATACCGAACATGCCCGATTCCCATTTTGCCTTTCATAGATTCCAAGTTGGCCTGTTTGAAAACATCAGACAAAAGGCCCATGCCCTTGTGAGCGTTGATTCCCACTCCGTCGCTAACCACAATACCGGCCGATTCTTGGCCCCGATGTTGTAACGAATAAAGACCCAAATATATCAAGCGTGCAGGATCTTCGGCTCCGTAAATACCGAATATTCCGCAGGCTTCCTTTTTTGAGGGGGTATCCCACATTGAAAAAAGCTCCTGAGGATTGCATTTATCTGAATTTGGCGAGTGTTACATCACCTTTGATTGTGTAACTAGATTCGGGTACAAAAAAGAAAAGCGGATTAACGCTGGTTTCCATGAACAGAATAGCGAAATAATCCGCATAAATAAAGACGTCGATCAGACAATCACTGCCTATTTGTAGCAGGGCCTCGATTTACCGCTGCACCCCAACCAAGTCTCGGATCGGATCCTTGTGGAATTTGTTCCGGCTTAGGCATGGCAATTTCGCCGGTATTGGAACCAGTAGTAGCAGGCGCCTGCGGAGCTGCCAAACCGGAACGTTTGGGCGTTGCTCGTTTGGGGGTTGGTTGAGCCTGCACTGCATTTGGATCAATTCCTGGAGCTCCCGACGGAGGATAATACTGAACCGTAGTTCCGTCCGGGGTCGTAGTAGTAACTCTTACGGCTCCTGCGGGTAGATCCTCGGCAGTAACCTCGGTGGGTTGAATCGGCTGCTGAGGAACTTGAGGTTGAGCACGTGGAGCGGGTTGACGGCGCGCTTGTGCAGGTTGCCTTGGAGGCTGGTTGACAGGCGGCCCTTGATACTGAGGAACGGGTTGCGGAACCTGTTGTGGATACTGATTCTGATATTGAACCTGTGGATCAGTCTGTCCAGGCTGTTCGTAATATTGTTCCATCGAAGCCGGCGGAAAGCTCTGCCAATCCGAATAGACACCTTGCTGAGGCTGACTGGGCTGTTGTGGATACCCGTAACCTTGCTGAGTCGGTGGCGGAAGCTGCCCCTGCTGGGGATATTGGGGCAGTTGAGGGTTGTTGCCATAATTTGGATTGCTCAAGTTTGAACTATTGCCGCCCCATAAGCCAAGGCCTCCCGGTCCGAATACCGAATCAAAAAGGCCTTGCCCGTATGAAGGGTGCGGAACTACCGTCAAAAGGAAAATGACCACAAGAAACCTGATGATCATGCTGAACTCCTGTTTGCGGTTAAGAACGTAAGATTGTAGAACTTAGAATTATCCGGAGTGATTCTATTATTAATAGAAAAATTTGTCAATCAAGCTCTTAACAAAAAATCCTTAATATCCAGATTTTTCTTTAAAATGACTTACCTCGGTTTATGTCATGAAAGCTGGATCAATTCATACTGTGTCGAACCTAAACCTAGTTTTTCCGCGTATAAGAGCTGATGTCTCCAGTCGATGGAAGGAAAAAGCGCCTTGAACTTGTCTTCACCCGAGTTCAAAGCTGTTTTCAGTGAAGAGATTGGGTTTCCGGGAGCTTCATTCACAAGGTCAGCACATGCTTGATCGAGAGCAACAGGATCGGTTGATGCCAATATGCCGATGCCGGGCACAATCGGTCTATCTGAAAATGGGGTACAATCACATAAAGGCGACACGTCGGTTAAAAACGACAGAAATAGGGCCTTTGGTCTTTTTGGGACAAGAACAGCAGATGCGTATTCCATCATTTTTTCCATGAAGATTGGAATAGATTCATTCCACTGGACCTGTATGGCTCCTTGAGGACACGACAGAATGCATTCTGCGCAGCCGACGCAATTTTCAGGGTTTATAGAAGCTTTTTTTCGGCCACTTTCTCCTTTTAATTCGATGGCTTTTCCTCTGCAATGAATGATGCATTCGCCGCACCCCACACACTTCTTTGCAGTAACCTTCGGTGAAATATTCGAGTGCTGCTCAAGCTTACCTTCTCTGGAAGCGCATCCCATCCCCACATTCTTGAGGGAACCTCCATAGCCGGAAAGTTCGTGCCCTTTGAAGTGTGATAACACGACAATTCCGTCACTGTTTGCTATATCTGCAGCAATGTGCGCTTTCTTTACGTGCTTTCCCTTTGTCTTTACGACGATAGCATTACTTCCACGCAATCCATCTGCGATTATCACCGGGGCTCCGGCAACTTCTCTCGTAAATCCGTGATTGTAGGCTGTTATGAGATGTGAATATGCTTCAGTCCTTGAACCTGAATATAGAGTATTGGTGTCGGTCAAGAATGGCTTAACGTTTATTTCAATGAGACGATCGACTACCGTTCGTACGAATTGTGGTCTTATATGAGCTGTATTTCCTGCTTCGCCGAAATGCAATTTTACTGCAACCAAATCGTTCCTGCCGAACACTTCAGCAGGCTTAAGGGCCTCGAAGAGATCGCCTACTTTGGCGGGTAGGCTTTTCTTCCAGCCGGCCGACAAGTCAATCATAAATACTTCGGCTTTCAATTGGATCTCCTTGTTTAAGCATCAATTGTTGCAAGATTATCTCGCGAGAGTCATTAAATCACAAGAAAATAATTTTGAAAAAACGGAGATAAAGAGTTAGAATAAACGGCTAAACGTATTGCATTTTTTCTGGACTGCAAATTAAATCATCAGAGTGGAAATCCATGAAGGATCGCATAGGGGAATTGCTGCTCCGCCAGGGACGTATCGATGCCGAGAAGCTGGAACAGGCATACGAATACCAACGAAATAACGGCGGACGAGTGCTGAGTGCTCTCATTAAGTTAGATTTTATTGATGAAGAGGAACTTGTTGAATTCCTTTGTAGAGAGATTAATGTTCCCAATGTGGCATTGGACGAAATTGATGTGGATCCTGAAGCGATAAAACTCATTCCTTCCGAGCTTGCCCAAAAATATCTTTCAATACCCTTTAATCAGATTAATTCGACTCTTCAGGTCGCAATGGCCGATCCGACGGACTTCAATGCAGTCGAAGCAATCGAGTTTAGGACAAAGTGCAAGGTTGATGTCAGCATCGCTTCCGAATCACAGATTCGTAAAGCCCTTGATATCTATTATGACACGGGCATTTCCGTTGGAAGCATGCTCGAGGATTTTGAAGATGACGGCCTAGAGTCCATATCCGAGAGTGCTGATCTCGATTCCCTCGATGCAGCCAAGGCGGCTGAGGAGGCCCCCGTCGTAAAACTGGTGAATTACGTTCTCAAGGACGCCATTCAAAAAAAGGCCAGTGATATTCATATAGAACCGTACGAAAAATCTTTTCGGGTCAGGTTTCGAATAGACGGCGCTCTCTATGAGCAAATGAAGCCGCCCATGAAAATGAAGAATGCAATCATCAGCAGGGTCAAGATTATGTCGCGCCTCGACATAGCAGAACGCCGATTGCCGCAGGATGGAAGAATCAAGCTGAAACTTGGAAAAGGTCGGGACATGGATTTTCGCGTTTCCGTGCTGCCCACGCTATTCGGCGAAAAGGTCGTGATGCGGCTTCTTGATAAATCGAATCTCCAATTGGACATGACTAAGCTGGGGTTTGAGGAGAAACCTTTAAAACACTTCAAAGATGCTATTCACAAGCCATTCGGGATGGTGCTCGTTACGGGACCAACCGGTTCCGGAAAGACAACTACTCTGTATTCCGCTCTGAGCGAATTGAATTCACCGGAAGTGAACTTGTCTACAGCAGAAGATCCGGTCGAGTTCAATTTGCATGGAATAAACCAAGTGCAAATGCACGAAGAAATTGGTTTGACGTTTGCCTCATCACTTCGTTCCTTTTTGCGGCAGGACCCGGACATTATCATGGTTGGTGAGATTCGTGATTTTGAAACCGCTGAGATCGGTGTAAAAGCGGCTTTAACAGGTCACATGGTTCTTTCTACACTCCATACGAATGATGCGCCTCAGACGATAAACCGTCTCCTCAACATGGGCATCGAACCCTTTCTCGTAGCAAGCTCCGTAAATTGCATCATTGCCCAGCGACTCGCTCGAAGGGTTTGCCAATCCTGTAAACAGGAAGTGGTGCCGATTCCGACGGAAGAATTGCGTGATCTGGGAGTAAAAATGGAGGAAATAGGCACATTTCCGATTTATAAGGGTACGGGTTGTTCTCAATGTGCGAACACCGGATACAAGGGACGCATTGCCCTTTACGAAGTGATGCCGATCTCCGATGAGATCAAAGAGCTCATATTAGCCGGCGCCAGCGCATTAGAACTTAAGCGAGAAGCCATTCGTCTTGGTATGGATACGTTGCGAATGGCCGGAATAAATAAACTCAAGGAAGGGGTCACAACCATCATGGAAGTCGCCAGATCAACAATGGCCGACTAGCAGTGACGCCGGGTGTGACTTTTTTCATGTCAGTGGTCAAATAGCGGAACATCACAGTGATTTCTACCCCGAAAGGAATTAATTTTGGCCAGTCTTCATGATTTTCTTAAGGAAATGGTTGAACGCGGTGCATCGGATCTGCATGTTACACCTGGAGTTCCTCCGATGATCAGAGTTCGAGGAGAGTTGATTCCACTGGACTACGCTCCTCTGAAGCCTCAGGATACCAGACAACTTTGTTACAGCGTATTGACGGATGTTCAGAAACACCGTTTTGAAGAAAATCAGGAACTAGATTTATCTTTCGGAGTTAGGGGGCTGAGTCGATTTCGGGCCAATATATTTATGCAAAGGGGAGCTCTTGCCGGGGCGTTTCGTCTCATACCGTATCAGATCAAGAGCTTTGATGAACTAGGTTTGCCGCCCATTGTTAATGAATTGTGCTCAAAACCACGCGGTCTTATCTTGGTTACCGGTCCCACCGGATCGGGAAAATCAACGACACTTGCGGCCATGATCGACAAAATCAACTCGATTCGCAGAGAGCACATTATAACGATCGAAGATCCAATCGAATTCACTCATCAGCATAAGTCATGCATTGTCAATCAGCGAGAAGTCTTACAAGATACGAAGAGTTTTCATAGTGCTTTGAGATCAATCCTTAGGCAAGATCCGGATGTTGTTCTGATCGGTGAGATGCGAGATTTGGAAACTGTAGAGGCCGCATTGACGGTCTCCGAAACGGGCCATCTGACCTTCGGCACTCTTCATACCAACTCGTGCGTTCAGACCATAAATAGAGTAATTGATGTTTTTCCCGCTCATCAGCAGCCACAAGTTCGAGCCCAATTAAGTTTCGTTTTAGAGGGCGTTTTGTGTCAGTCTTTGATTCCTACTATGGATGGACGGGGCAGGGCGTTGTGCATGGAAATCATGGTCCCGAATGCAGCAATAAGGAACCTGATTCGAGAAGATAAGATTCATCAGATCTATTCGCAAATTCAGGTCGGACAAGCCAAGTCGGGCATGCAAACGATGAATCAATCTCTGCTGATGCTTTATCAGAGACGCATTATTTCCTTCGATGATGCAATGGCAAGATCGAGTGATCCCGATGAATTGAAGCAGATGATGGCGACTGTCGCAAAAGCACAGAAAAAGGCAATGATACCGGGAAAATAGTTGAGAGCTTGTGTTCAAGGAGGCATGAATGCCGGAGTATGTCTGGTCGGCACGTTCCATAGCCGGGAATACTGTAAAAGGCGAGATGATGGAGGTGAACGAATCCGTCGTCAAATCCAAGCTCGCCAAGATGAACTTTTCGGATATAAAAGTAAAGAAAAAGCCCAAAGATCTTCTTGAAAATATAGAGTTTTTTCAGCCTAAAGTGACAACGAAAGACGTCGTCATTTTTACGAGACAATTCGCCACCATGATCGATGCGGGCTTGCCTTTGGTGCAGTGTCTCGAAATCCTAGCGAGTCAGCAGGAAAATAAGACATTTAAGAAGATTTTAACTTCGGTAAAAACGAGCGTCGAGGGAGGTAGTACGTTTGCCGATGCTTTGAAGCAGCACCCTAAGGTGTTTGATGAACTTTTCGTCAACCTTGTTCATGCAGGTGAAACGGGAGGTATTCTTGACACAATTCTGAGACGTCTGTCTGTATTCCTTGAAAAAGCCGAAGCCCTTAAGCGAAAAGTTAAAGGCGCAATGGTTTATCCTGCCGTGGTCCTAACCATAGCTGTTGCGGTCGTAACTGTTCTTCTTCTCTTCGTCATTCCGGTGTTCAAGGAAATGTTTGAAGGCGCCGGCGAAAAGTTGCCCGGACCGACACTTTTCGTTTTATCTCTCAGTGAATTCCTTCAGAATTATTTCATACATATGGCCGTCGTATTTGGAATTCTCGTATTCGCTTACCGCAAATTCCGGCAATCAAAATACGGCACAGAAGTCATGGACCGCTTTATTCTCCGCTCTCCCGTATTTGGTCCATTAATCAAGAAAGTGGCAGTGGCGCGATTTTGTTCAACTCTGGGTACAATGATTTCCAGTGGTGTTCCGATATTAGACGCTCTGGAAATTACCGCCAAAACGGCAGGTAATGTAATCATTGAACGGGCCATCATGAACACAAGAACTGCCATCTCAGAGGGGCGGACGATAGCGGAACCATTAATGGAAACGGGAGTGTTTCCGGGCATGGTGGTGCGTATGATTGCAGTTGGAGAAGCAACAGGAGCCCTGGATGCTATGCTTGCAAAAATTGCTGAATTTTATGACGAAGAGGTTGATGCTGCAGTTGAGGCTCTGACGCAATTAATGGAACCCATCATGATCGTGTTTTTGGGAGGTGTTTGCGGCGGCATGGTCATAGCAATGTATCTTCCGGTTTTCTCCATGGCCGGTGCAATTTCCGGAGCGAAAGACTAATCGAGATTTTTTTCGGGTTTATAGAGTGTCAATTCAACAGAGGGGCTTAGTGCCTCTCTTTTGTTTTTTAGGTCAAAAATTAGGAGGATTCGGAATTTAGCTCAAATTAAGGTCATGTTGCAGATTTTACCACAAGATTTTACAGGTTAACTGATGCGTGCTTGACTTTTGAACGGGGAGAGGATAAAAAACCGGTCTGATTTTCGGAAAAATTTAGGAGTATCGGAAATTTGTCTGATTCCGGGCCCCAAAGCAAAAAATCAAGTACAAGCCTAACAGACGTACGATTGCAAAAAATCCAGGAGCTGGAAGATAGCGGAATTCCGGCTTTTTCGTCTGGTTTTACGCCTGATCATAATTCATGGCAATTCAAGAATAACTTTGCTGATTCTTCCGAGGTCACGGACGATTCCCCCGAAATTAAAATGGCCGGGCGGATTTTGGCCGTTCGAAACCTCGGCAAAGCGTCTTTTTTACGCTTGTTGGATTCAACCGGTGATTTTCAGGTATACATCGCGAGAGACGTCATAGGGACGGATTCCTATAAATTAGTGAAAAAGCTTGATATAGGCGACATAATTGGTGTTGTAGGGCAAGCATTCAGGACACGAACCGGCGAACTCAGCATCTTATGTAAATCCTTCGTTCTTTTGACCAAATCACTTAGGCCGCTTCCGGAGAAATGGCATGGTCTCCAGGATGTTGAGACGAGGCACCGGCAAAGATATGTAGACTTGATAGTCAATACGGATTCACGGGAAATTGTCCGAACTCGCAGCAGGATCATCAATTTTCTTCGCAATTTCCTCACGGCTAGAGGTTTTCTCGAAGTAGAAACTCCAATGATGCAGGCAATTCCGGGGGGCGCCACGGCCAAGCCGTTTGAGACCTTTCATCATGCTTTAGATCGAAAGCTTTATCTTCGGATAGCTCCTGAATTGTATCTGAAGCGATTGCTTGTGGGGGGATTTGAAAGAGTCTTTGAGATAAACCGAAATTTTCGAAATGAAGGAATTTCGACGCAGCACAATCCGGAATTCACAATGCTCGAATTCTATCAAGCATATCGAACATACGAAGATCTGATTGAATTGACGGAACAGATGATCTGCGAACTTGCACTGGATGTTCAGGGGAGCGAAAAATTCACTTACGCGGATAAAGAAGTGGACCTCAGTAGGCCTTGGAAAAAGCTTACGGTCAAAGAAGCCGTGATGGAGCATGCAGGAATTACCGAAGCAGAATTGAACGACTGGAATGGAGTTTTCATAAAAGCGGTCGAGATGGGCTTGGATGTCAAAAAGGATGATTCGTTAGGCAAAATCTGGATGGCGATTTTCGACGAGTGCGTTGAAAAACATTTGTGGGGGCCGGTTTTTATTTATGGCTATCCTGTAGATGTGTCGCCTTTAGCACGGCGCAATGATGAAGATCCCACGGTGACGGACCGCTTTGAACTGTACATCTGTGGGAGAGAGATGGCTAACGCCTTTACTGAGTTAACGGATCCCCTTGATCAACGAAACAGATTTGAGCAACAAGTCCGAGCGAGAGCGTCCGGCGATGAAGAGGCTCATTTTCTTGACGAAGATTTCCTTAGAGCACTTGAGTATGGAATGCCTCCGGCTGCGGGAGAAGGCATAGGTATAGACAGATTGGTCATGCTTCTCACGAACTCGCAATCCATCAGAGAAGTCATTCTGTTTCCGCATATGAGGCCTGAAAAAGGGGTCGGATGAACCTGCCCTTCGAAATAACCGTCGGTCTTCGATACATGAAGGCCAAGAGAAAACAAGCTTTCATTTCCGTAATTAGCGGCTTCAGCGTGCTCGGCGTTATGTTGGGCGTCATGACGCTCATAATAGTTTTGGGTGTTATGAACGGATTCGAAAAGGATCTCAAGGAAAAGATTCTTGGGACCGTTTCGCATCTAGTGGTTATGAGCCATTCCAATCGATTGGTCACCGGTTGGGATCAAGTAATGAATAGAATCAATGTTTTCGATGGAGTGCAGGCGACGACTCCGTACATTTATGGCCAGGCCATGCTTTCCACGAAAGGGAAAGTCAGGGGAGTCATTGTGAGAGGCATAGATCCTCGAACGGCTGCGCAAGTCATATCCCTGGACAAATATCTGACCTCCGGGTCAATTGATGAGCTTCGTGTCGGAACTGAAGGACTAGGAAGCGTAATCATAGGCAAGGAACTGGCAGTACTGAACGCTATTAGAGTTGGGGACATCATTCAACTGATCTCTCCTCAAGGAAAGAGAACCCCAATCGGCGCACTGCCTCTCGTACATAATTTCAAAGTCGTAGGTATTTTCAAGTCCGGCATGTACGAATTTGATTCGAATCTCGTATATATGAGTTTGGATCAAAGTCAAAAATTTTTTGAAATGGGCGACGGAGTAACTGGGATTGAAGTCAAAGTAAAAGATGTTTACTATGCCCCCAAATTGGCTGCCAGGATAGAATCAAGTCTTGGGTCACCTTTTTGGACACGGACTTGGAAGGATATGTATCGCAATCTTTTCAGTGCCTTAAAGCTGGAGAAAATTGCGATGTTCGTCATATTGACATTCATTGTTCTTGTTGCGGCATTCAACATTATTATTTCGCTTATAATGTTGGTGCTGGAGAAAAGCAGAGACATTGCGATACTCAAAGCCCTCGGAGCCACATCCGATCGAATCATGAGGATCTTCATAATTCAGGGGATGGTGGTCGGAGTAGTTGGGACCCTCTTGGGTGCAATAGGTGGATTGCTCGGGTCTGCTCTTCTGGCAAGATATCCAATCATTGAATTGCCTGAGGAAATTTACACGATTTCTACATTACCCATATCCGTAGAATTCACCGATGTTGCCATTATCTGCGGTGTGGCGTTGACGATCTGTTTTCTTGCAACCCTGTATCCATCTCTGAGAGCTGCCCGAATGGAACCCGTGGAGGCTCTCAGGTATGAGTGATGCTAACATCTTAGACGTTTCCGACCTCAAAAAATCATATACAAACGGTTCCAAATTGGTGGAGGTCTTGCGGGGAGTAAATCTCAAGGTCCGTCATGGGGAGACTGTTTCCGTTTCCGGTCCTTCCGGAGTGGGAAAGAGCACCCTATTGCACATTCTAGGGCTGCTTGATCGTCCATCTGAGGGAAAACTCTCGTTTGACGGCGTTGATATAGACACTCTGAATGATTCGCAAAGATCAAGCCTCAGGAATAAACGAATCGGATTTGTCTTTCAGTTTTTTCAGCTCCTATCCGAATTTACGGCGTTAGAGAATGTCATAATGCCTGGAATGATTGCAGGCGAACGGCGCTCAAAGCTTAAGGCCCGAGCTGAGGGACTTTTGGAAGAAGTGGGCCTCGGAGCAAGAATTCATCACCGCCCCGGAGAATTGTCCGGTGGCGAGCAGCAGAGAACCGCCATAGCAAGGGCTCTCATCATGGAACCCGATATCATTTTGGCCGATGAACCAACGGGCAATTTAGATCCTGAGACAGGTCAGGAAATAGAAGATTTGCTACTAAAACTCAACGAATCAAGACAAACCAGTTTAATTGTCGTCACGCACAAAGAATCTCTTGCGGACGCAATGAAGAGGCGTGTCGGTTTTGTTGGGGGACAGCTGCAGGAGCTTCGATGAAGAGGCTTCCCTATATAGTATTGGCGTTTTTAATCTTCAGCATGTCCGCTGATGCCCAAACGTCAAAATTCAAGAAGATACTCATCTTTCCCTTTAAGGTTACTTCAAAAGAAATATCCGAAAGTTTCGGGAATGATATAGCCGGTGTTCTCGGAGCCGAATTGGCTCGAGACGGCGACATTGAAATCATTTCAGGAAAACCGTTTGCGTCCTTAGTTGAAGACAAAAAACCGGATGTTCCAAGGATTTCTCGCGTTGCAGAGAGGATGGATGCATTTGCTGCGGTATGGGGCACCATCGGCAAACTTGATGACGGCGTAACCCTGGAATTGAATGTCCTCCAAAAGGGTCAGACTAAACCAAGATTCTTTTCCGTCACCGGCAAAGACATGGAAGACCTGCTCAGTAGGATCAAAGACGTTGGGGTTCAGATCAGCAACGTCGCTCTCGATAGGCTCAAGGTCGGTGAAATCAAAATTGAAGGAAATAAACGGATCCAGAAAGACGCCATCCTTAATAAACTGGAAATGAAGACAGGGAGTTCTTTTCGTAAATCCGCTTTGAGCAACGAGATTCGCGAACTCTACAATATGGGATATTTTGAAGATGTCCAGATTAAAGCCGAAGAGTCGCCAAAAGGTGAAATCGACCTAACCATTAATCTTAAGGAACGACCTTCAATTAAGTCCATTGAAGTTGAAGGAAACAAGGTCTATTCGAAAGACAACATACTGGACGCTCTCACGACAAAGTCCTTTGCTGTGGCGAGTGTGCAGAAAATTAGAGACGATATAGAAAAGCTCAAGAAAATGTATGAAAAGGAAGGATACTATCAACCGAATATAACCTACGAATTGAAAGAGGCTTCTCCCAGTGAGGCTATTCTTGTCTTTAAAATAGACGAAGGTACAAAAAGCTACCTTACGGAACTCGCCCTCGATGGTCGTAAATCCCTGTCTGAAAAGCAGCTCAAGAAAATAATGAACATAAAGGAAAAGGGCTGGCTCTGGTGGATTGACGATTCCGGCACATTCACACGGGAGAAGCTTGAAGAAAACCGGCTAAGGTTGATGTTGTTCTATCTCGATAACGGCTTTATCAACGTCCAGGTCGGCGCACCGGAAATGGACATTACCGATGGCTCAGCCAAAGTAAAATACCCCATCAGTGAGGGAGATCGGTTCCAGGTCCGAAAAGTTAATATTGAAGGCGATCTTGTCGGATCCGCTGATGAAATGCTGAATCAACTTACTACCAAGCCAAAGACATGGTTCAGCAGAACGAGCATGACGGATGATATTAAGGCCATAACCAAAATCTACAACAATTTGGGATATGCCTATGCGGATATAGAACCCAAGCAGAAAGTGAATGACGAATACGATTTCATCGATTTAACTTACAAAGTTAATAAAGGCGAGAGAGTATCCATAGAACGTGTTGATATAGCAGGCAATGAGCGCACGAGAGATAAAGTCATAAGGCGGGCCCTTGCATTCAGTGAGGGGGACCTTTATAGCTCTGACCGTTTTGATGCGACAAAAAGTGCATTAGAGGGAATGGATTATTTTGAGGCGGTCCGTTTAAAAACATCTCCCGGTGCGAGACCTGATCTCATGAATGTCACCGTTGAGGTGGTGGAAAAGAAAACGGGCTCTCTCTCGGCGGGTCTTGGTTACTCATCCCAGGAAGGGGCAATGGGAAACGTCAACCTGAGGGAGAGAAACCTACTTGGGTTGGGGATAGTCGCAAATGCCAAGATGAATTTTTCAGGCCGACGTAATAGCTATGAGGGATCTCTAACCTATCCATGGCTATTCGACTATCCGATAAGTACCACCGGAAGAGGCTACAAATCTCAGAGCAGGGAAAGTCAGTATCTCAGGGATAGCGACGGCTTTAGTCTTTATTTTAGCTATCCACTTTATGGTCTCTGGAGTATGACGAGCGGCATAGCCAGAGATTCATCTAAGCTGAGTGGAATAGAGCAGGGATTTGCCCGTTCGATCATTAATTATTACAAGCAATTTAATACGAATCCACAGCGCTTTATGAATGTTTCCGAGAATTCGATGTCAATGAGTTTCAACAGAGATACTCGTAATAATGCCGTAATACCTACTGCCGGCAGCAAGATTTCCCTTGGAAGCCGTTTTTCTGGATTCGGCGGCGATGTGGCGTATTCAAATTATTTCTCCGAGACCATTTATTACAAATTGCTTTTCTGGAAGGCCATTTTCAAGGTCAAAGCCAACACGACGTTACTGCAAGAATTTCGCGATGATCCCATTCCGTTTGACAGAAGAGTTCTTCTTGGGGGGATTCAGAGCATCAGGGGTTACAAATACGGCGAGATAGGTCCTCGTGATCGTTATGGTAACGTGATGGGCGGTGATCGTGCCGCTTACAGCAACATGGAAATCTTCTTTCCCATTGTTGAGGCTCTCAAACTCAATGGAGTTCTCTTTTTCGATGCCGGGAATGCCTGGAATGTTTCCGATAGTCCGTTTCCGAAAGACATAAAAGCTGGTTACGGGCTCGGAATCAGATGGGTTTCTCCTATGGGACCATTGAGACTTGAGTATGGTTGGAAAGTAAATCCGGATAGGGGCGAGGAGCCCGGCGCTTTCGCCTTCGGAATGGGACAGCTCTTTTAAAGTAACTAATTAAGTCCTGACTAATAACAAAGGAGTTACGTAATGAAGAATCGACTCTTCTTGGCGGCTATTGTGGCCGTAATTGGATCATTTATTGCCGTCTCCGCGAATGCGGAACCTTCACAATTCGCTTTTTTTGATCTGATGAAATTCGTCAACAAGTCGGTTAAGGCAAAGGAACAGCAGGAAAAACTCAAGAAAATTGCAGAGCTGAAAGCCAGTAATCTTGAGAACAAACGAAAAGAGTTGGCCACGCTTCAGGAGCAATTACAAAAGCAAGCTCCCATGCTAAAGGAAGAAACTCGCAACGAAAAGATCAAGGAAATCGGCAGCAAAGAGTTTGATTACAAAATGGCCGAAAAGGAAGCTCAGACAACTGTTCAGAATGAAGAGCGAGCTTTCATGGAAATATTGCAGAGAGATGTGACAAAGATTGTTTCCAAAATCCGAACCGATCGCAAACTTTTGATAGTTTTCGGTTCTCAGATGCTCATTTCGGCTGATGATAATTTGGATATTACCGATGAAGTAATAAAGCTCTACGACGCCGATGCAGATGCAGGCAAAGCCTCAGCCGCTCCAAAACAGGGACCTGCTGCAGGACCCGCAAAGCCTAAAGCGCCGGCCGGCAAATAGTAATTCGGGAATACTTTATGACTCGGACGTTCAGTTTGCAGGAACTCGCGGAATATGTCGGTGGTCAGCCATCCCTTGTTCCTGGTCCCCAAATAGGGGGAGTGCGTCCACTAGAATATGCCGGGGAGAAAGACATCACTTATGTTGCTTCTCCCCAGTTTATGGTCAAGCTTGACTCGTCTTTGGCATGTGCCGCATTGATTCCAATCCACTCAGAAACCAGTCGCCCCTATATACGTTGCAAAAATCCGGAGGCGGCTTTTGCGCGACTGACGTCATTGTTTTATCCGAACAAGAAACCTACACCAGGGATATCCGAAAAGGCGGACATACATCCGTCCACGACTATCGGCTACGGGGTCCATGTCGGCCCTTATGCCGTCATTGGCGAAAACTGCTTGATTCAACAAGGATCCGTCATAGGCGCTCACTCGGTGATAGGGGACGATTGCGTGATCGGTGAAGATTGTTTCATTTTTCCTCATGTGGTTCTCTACCCAAGAGTTACCCTCGGAAGTCGTGTGTCGGTTCATTCGGGAACGGTGTTGGGTTCCGATGGATTCGGCTATGCAAGAGACGCCGACCCAGATGGAATACCGTTTAATATCAAGAAGTATCATCATGGTCGAGTTGAAATCGGAGATGACGTAGAAGTTGGAGCTCTGTGTGCAGTAGACCGCGCAATGAGCGGCGTTACCGTTTTGGAAAAAGGCGTCAAGATCGACAACTTGGTTCAGATCGCACACAATGTGTCGGTTGGAGAAGCTACCGTAATTGCGTCACAATCCGGAATTGCAGGTAGCTCTTCCATAGGAAAATACGGATTAGTGGGCGGGCAGGTTGGTCTGAAGGATCACGTCCACGTAGGAGACGGCGTGATTTTGGCGACTCGTGTGGGCATTTATCGAAATGTACCGTCAGGGTCGGTGATGGCCGGTTCTATTCCTGCAATGACTCACAAAGTGTTTCTTCGGGTTCAAAGTTTATTCAAGAGGCTGCCGGAAATGCTTGATCGCATTCGGAAACTTGAAGAGCGGTTACAGTCTACAACTAAGGAACAAAAATGATCCATCCTACCGCAGTTATCGGTTCCGGTGCGGTCCTTGGGAAGGGCGTTTCTGTAGGGCCATATACGGTTATCGGCGACAGTGTGGTTCTGGGTGATGGTTGCACGGTAGGCCCGCACGTTATCATTGAGGGCAACACGACCATAGGCTCCAACACGTCCATCTCACAATTTGCGTCGATCGGGGCAGCTCCCCAGGACCTTTCATACAAAGGGGAACCGACCGAGGTTCGCATTGGGTCTCAAGTTACTATCCGTGAGTACGTCACAATTCACAGAGGCACGGTGAGGGGACGGAGTGCGACTGTTATCGGTGACGGCTGCTTTCTCATGGCTTATTGCCACGTTGCTCACGACTGTATACTTGGACCCGGCTGCATAATGGCCAATTCCGCACATCTCGGTGGACACATTGAACTCGGTCCCAGGGCCATTCTGGGCGGTCTTGTAGCCGTTCATCAATTTGTTAGGGTCGGGGAATTCGCTCTAGTTGGGGGAGTTTCCGGCGTCGCAAAAGACGTCCCGCCTTACTGCTTAGCTTCAGGTGCCAGGATTTATGTGTACGGCCTTAACGAAGTAGGGCTCAGGAGAAACGGTTTTTCTAGAGATACCATAGTTAATCTGAAGAAAGCGTTCAAGTTAGCCTTTAGGTCCGGATTGCGAATGGACCAGGCGGTCGCACGAATCTACTCGGAAATGAGCCACATCCCCGAAGCAATCAAGTTCGCGGACTTCATAGCGGGATCGAAGCGTGGGGTTGCGAGGGTCTCGCTGAGCAAACATCAGTTCAGGATGGAGTAGGTGGACAGATTAGGACTAATAGCCGGTACGGGAAGCTTGCCGGCTCACATCCTGAATGAAGCAGGCGAACGCGGATTTGACGTATTCATAATAGGTCTGACCGGGTTCACAGATCCACTCCTCGGAAGCAAGACGAAAAATATTTTCTGGGTGAAACTTGGGCAAATCGATAGGGCTGTGGCATTCCTGCGCGAAAATAACATTACGAGACTGGTTATGGCGGGAAAGATTGAAAAATCTAATTTGCTCAAACCCTGGAACCTACGACTGGACAGAAGGGCATTGCGGATAATCCGTAATCTCAAGGATTGGCGAGACGACACGATACTGGCCGCTCTCGCCCATGAGTTTGCCTCGGACGGCCTAATAGTGGATGAGATTACCAATTGGGCCACCAAATTGATGGCTCCGCTTGGAGTCATTACAAGGCGAAGACCTACGGAGCGTCAATGGGGCGATATCGAATTCGGCCGTAGGATGGCTCAAGGAATTGGCGCATTAGATATGGGCCAGACCGTAGTGGTCAAGAATTCTGCAGTAATCGCAGCGGAAGCCATTGAAGGAACCGACAAGTGCATCTTGAGGGCCGGCGAACTTGGAATAACCGACTGTGTGGTTGTGAAGACCGCTAAGCCGAAGCAAGACATGCGTTTCGATGTGCCCGGGGTCGGGCCAAAGACACTCGACAGCATGATCAAGTCCGGAGCTTCAGTATTAGCCGTTGAGGCCGGAAAGACCATGATAGTGGAACTAAGGGATACATTGAATAGAGCTGACGAAGCACGAGTGTCCATAGTGGGAATACCGCCCGAGGGACCGGTTAGGGAGTCCCGCAATTAATACGAACGCGAGAATCGTCATAGTTATCTAGTTTTCTGATCGTTAGAGTTAATAGAGTGGAAGTTTATCGCCGTCTACTACGATACCTAAGCCCTTATAAATCCAGGTTGGTTTTGGCTGGATTGTGCATGATTGGTGTAGCAATCATGACGGCATCATTGGCATATCTCATTAAACCCGCTCTGGACGACATATTCTTTGCCAAGAACAGCCGCATGCTGGTAATCATTCCTTTGATTGTGGCTGCAGTGTACAGTCTTAAAGGTCTATGTGATTTTGGGCAATACTATCTCATGGCTTACATAGGACAGAGTGTCATTCGAGATTTGCGGGAGGAAATGTTTGAGAAACTCGAAGACATGTCCGTCGGGTTCTTCGTAAGACACAATACGGGCGAACTTCTATCTCGAATGAACAATGATGTGGCCATGGTACAAGGCGCAATGACGAGTGCCGTAACGGGAATAGTCCGGGACGTGATTACTATCCTGGCCTTAGTCTTTGTCGTTTTTTACAGAGATTTTGCCTTGGCCCTTATTGCAATGCTCGTATTCCCGCTTGCTATTTACCCGCTGTTGAGCTTCGGGAAACGCCTGAAAAGGTATTCCCGCAGAATGCTTATCACTTTGGAAGACATTACTGAACGCCTGAATGAAACCATCTCCGGCATTCGGATAGTAAAAGCCTTCGGGATGGAAGATTACGAGAAAAAGCGTTTCTCTGAAGTAAATTCGAACCTCTTCAACGCTTTTATGCGACGTTTCAAAGTACGGGCTCTGTCTAATCCCGTCATGGAGACTTTGGGTGGATTTGGAGTTTGCGCCATAGTGTTTTACGGCGGCTACCAAGTTATAAACGGTCAATCAACACAGGGCACCTTTTTTTCCTTCATGGCGGCTCTATTGATGCTCTATGAACCGATAAAGCGCATCAATGACGTGAATATCACGATTCAAGAGGGAATCAGCGCAGGAGAACGCATTTTCAGTCTCCTCGACACAAAGCCAGAGATAACCGACAAACCGGATGCACGAGTTCTGCCTCCGGTTCAAAGAGAGATTTTGTTTGAAAACGTGAGCTTTCGTTATGAAAGCAATATCGTCCTGGATGAAGTCAATATTCGAGTAGAGGTGGGTAAAGCGGTTGCTATTGTAGGTGAAAGCGGAGCCGGCAAAAGCACGTTACTGGATCTCCTCCCTCGATTTTATGACGTAACTGAAGGTAGAATTCTGATCGATGGTCACGACATCAGGGATTTTACACAAAGATCACTGAGGGAAAAGATTGCCATGGTTACCCAGCAGGTGATCCTGTTCGATGATACTATTAGGAACAATATCGCGTATGGGAGACCCGACCAATCAATGGACGACGTGATAGCTGCAGCTAAAGCTGCGCACGCCCACGATTTTATATCTTCACTGCCAAACGGTTATGACACGGTAATTGGTGAAAACGGGATCAAATTGTCCGGTGGAGAGCGCCAACGCATCGCAATTGCAAGAGCCATTTTGAAAGATCCGCCTATACTAATCCTGGATGAAGCCACTTCCAACTTGGACTCTGATTCGGAAACAATGGTGCAGCGTGCTCTAGAGACCCTGATGAAAGGGAGAACAACCATTATGGTAGCCCACCGTCTGTCCACCATCAGGAATGTTGACCGGATATACGTGATTGTCCGGGGCAAAGTGGCTGAGCAGGGGAGCCATGACGAACTGCTTTCTATAAACGGAGAATTTGCAAGATTATACAACCTTCAGTTTTCGGATCACTCCGATGCCGATCAGCTCAAGCAAGCCTGCAACTAAAGCATTAAGCTCTTTATTGTTAAGTCCCGTTTCCCTTTCGTATGGCTTCATTCAGCAAATCCATGCATTCTTGTACAAAAGTGGACTGTGGAGAGCAAGACGTTCAAGGCTACCAATCGTTTCTGTGGGAAATATTGTTATGGGAGGCAGCGGTAAAACCCCTATGACTGTTTTGCTTGCGGAATCCCTCATAAAATACGGCTTTAAACCTGCAATTCTGAGTCGAGGATATGGAGGATCAAATAGGTCGCAAGTTTTGACCGTTTCACTCGGAGATGGAAGCGGTCCCCTAGTGCCGTCTGAGATTTGTGGAGATGAACCATTCCTCATGGCAAAAAGATTGCCCGATGTTCCTGTTCTTATAAGTAGGAAAAGATACTTTGGGGCTGAAACAGCTCTTGATGATTTCGGTTGCAACGTCGGTATATTAGACGACGGGTTTCAACATCTTAGTTTGCGCCGAGATGTCGATATAGTGATGTTAAACGGTAATGAGAATAGCATGTTTCCTGTGGGAAATCTCAGAGAACCGGTTAGTGCGCTGCAAAGGGCGAATGTATTCGTTATCGCGGATAGAGTCGAGGAATCGCCTGCTGTCCTGGGTAATCTCGAAAATCCCCTGGTGTTCCGATCTAAAGTACATTTGGGGCGCATCGTTAAACTTCCTTCCGGTAAGGAATTCGATATACGAGAATTGGCCGATACGAAGGTATTATTAGTTTCAGCAATTGCAAATCCGGAGAGGTTTTCGGAATCGGTTGTTACTGCAGGCGGCCATTTTTCAAAACATATTGTATATCCGGATCATCACAAATTATCTGATCAAGAGCTAAGAGGTTTATTGGACGAGAAGGCTGAAGCGATACTTGTCACGGAAAAAGATGCCGTCAAACTCCCAGCATGGTTTACGAATGAAGCCAATGTCTTTTACTTGCCCATATCATTGCTTGTTGACGAATTAGACCGATTTATGGATTTCGTCATTTCCAAAATACGTGTTCGATGATCATATGCAAGGACGCAAAAATGACCGGCCGAACGGACCTCAAGAACAAAAGAATTCTTGTTGTAAAACAGAGTTCTTTGGGGGACGTCGTCCACACTTTGCCCGTAGTGCATGCAATTAAACGAACGGAACCAACGGTATTCATTGGATGGGTTGTTCAGAAGGGATTGAAAAACCTTCTGACCGGTGACCCTGCCATTGATGAAATTATTATTATCGACATTCCCTCAACCAGTGATCCTAAAGCCGATTGGAGAGCGATTCCACAATCGGCCCTTTCAACAGTTTCGCATTTGAAGAAGTTACGAGAACGGTTTCACAGAAACCCTTATCATTTTGTGCTCGACCTACATGCGTCATTTAAAAGCGGGCTTATCTCCTTCATAAATCCCAGGGCAATTCGGATAGGCTTTGCCGATGCAAAAGAGTTGAACACTTGGTTTCAGAACATCACATTGAATGTACCCGATTCCATAACGCATGCTGTTGACAAAAATCTGTTATTTCTCAAGCACCTGGGAATCCGTCCAGAATCGCAAGATTTCAAACTTTGCGTGAACAATAATGCGAGGAATAATATCAGCGGCATTTTGGAAAAGGCACGAAAGGGCGGAGCAAAGATCATTTATGCTAATCCGGCAACACGATGGGTGAGCAAGCACTGGATTCCGGAGAACTGGACGATTTTGGCCGACAGGCTCATCGAAGAACTGAATTGTGCATTGTGTTTCGGGGGAAGCCGAGAAGATCTCGACTATATAAGCCGAATCACTACAAATATGAAATCCGAACCTTTCGTAGTAGCAGGTAAACTTGGGCTTCAAGAGGCAGTTGCGCTGATCGAAGCTTCAGATTTGTACGTTGGAGTAGATTCCGGTCCAATGCATATTGCCGCGTTTTCGGGCACACCGGTTATAGCCATTTTTGGACCCACCGATCCCGACAAGGTAGGACCTTACGGATCGGGTCATGAGGTCATTCGAGCAGATTTGTCCTGTTTGGCCTGCAGGAAGAGATCCTGTACGGATCACTCTTGTATGGCTCAAATAACTCCGGACGTCGTATTCGAGAAAGTCAGATATCGGCTCAGCTCGCCATCCGTTTAAGAGTTGATCATAAAGATTTACTGAGCGGATGAGAGCTGAGTAAACGAAACTTTATTTTTTTCAACGATTCATTATTCGTCACCATCCCCATCTCGGGGGATAGGCAACCGCTATTTTAGGTAAACTGTAGATGCTCTGAGCCTTGAGCCACCTATCATTTTGTCGATACACGTAAGGCAGCATAAGATGTTCACGGGCTCGCTGACGCAAGTAGTCCGGATGCATGAGTGGATCGTAAATGCCGCGGAGCAGTAATCTCCTGAGGATTAAGTCGCTCTTGTAAACAGGTATTCTGATCACATTCCAGACGGACAGCCCACAGCACCAGTACGGGTCCCACGAATAGAAGTGGCCGGCGTCCGCGTCACTAGGCACTACGGAAGTAAAAATTACCACAGTGAGTAAAACATACCCGAAACTTCGCATAATCTGATCCCTCCCCCAACATACTCTCACACACCAGTAACAGTTGAATCTAATAGTAAAAAGACTGCCCGTTTTTGTCTAGACCATCAGTTTGGTTCCGCATTCCTTGCAGAAATTATCCTTTTCTCCCACAGGATTGCTGCATTTGGGACACTTTGCGGATTGAGGCGTGCCGCATTCGGGACAGAAATTCGCATTCTCGACCTTTTTCCCGCAGTGAGCGCAAAAGATACCTTTTGCCTCAAAGGTTTCGTGTGTCCGGTGATCTGGAGCTTTTTGCGGAGCAGCGGCCTCGCTCATGGCAGCGGCCATTTGCCGGCCAAGAGCCATGCCGGCTCCTATTCCGACGAAATCTCCACCGCTTCCGGGATTGTTTGCGGCATCCGAAATGGCTTTTGCGGTTTCAAGCTGAGTGAATCGGGAAAGGTCTCCGACGACACTCATCTGAGTTCGAGCGTCCAGAAGTTTTTGTACTTCAGGAGGCAGAGAAATACTTTCAATGACGAATCTTGTGAGGGCAAGTCCATACGTTTCATAATCCGTGGCCATTTCTTGCCGAGATTTTTCGCTCAGAGATCGGTAATTTGCCGCTAGGTCCAGGGCTGCAATCCCTGAAGAAGCCAAGTGACTGGAGAAAGCCGAGACTACAATGCTTCGCAACTGTCCTTCTATTTCATCCGTGGTGAAATTTGCTTGTGTCCCCACAACTTCCCTAATGAATGACGTAGGATCCATTACTCGGATTCCATAGGTTCCAAAAGCCCGAAGACGTACCATGCCGAATTCGGCATCCCTCATCATGATAGGAGTTTGGGTGCCCCATTTAAGATCTAAAAAGTTCTTGGTATTTACAAAATATACTTCGGCTTTGAACGGTGACTCAAATCCGTATTTCCAAGACCGGAGCGTGGTCATAATGGGCATGTTCTGAGTCGATAAATTATAGAGGCCGGGCCTAAAGACGTCTGCAACTCGACCTTCGTTGACGAATACAGCAACCTGGCTCTCGCGGACCGTGAGCTTTGCCCCCATTTTGATTTCGTTGTCATTATCAGGAAAACGCCAGACCAAGGTGTCTCCCGTATCATCGAGCCAAGATATGACATCTATGAATTGGCCTGTGATCGCATCCCATAAACCCATTCGGCACCTCCGGTTCGCTCATTCTCATTCATTGTAATGCACAATCACAAATGCAAGAAAGAAAAACAGACTTCTTATCTTGATGAGAGCAAAAATTGGGGAACTAGGATCAAATTTTTTTAGGAAATGGAACGCGATGCTCTTAAACAATCTGTAGGAGCAATCGGGTAGGTGGTAAGTTCAATGGGGTTTATGATGAGGCTGAAAACGACCGCATAGGTGGCTCGGTTTCAAGTTCTCTCACGTGAATCATAAAAAAAGAACTCGGATCCTTTGCCTGATTCGGATTGGACCCAAACTTTTGCTCCATGATTCTCGATCACCTTTTTTTGCTATGGAAAGGCCGAATCTCAGTACCTGTGCGTGTCCTTTTCTCTCAAGTTGCTGAAAAAAGAACCGTCAAGATACTTTTGTCAATTCCGATCCCGTTGCCCTTTACAGAAAACACCCTGTTGCTGTTGTTATTGCAATCAGAACCAGTGGGATTAAACCGTTAAGCGTTATTCAAGGCGAATTAACTGCTCATTCTGAGTGTTACAGGATAGCTTGGCTGCCGATTCAGTGCGGCAGCCAAGTAGAATGGTGCTTAATCTTCTATGGTGTACTTTCCTTTTTCTTTCTCATCAAAATCAACTTTTGCCTTCAGGTACGTTGAATCTATCCCGGCTTTCTTTAGAACATTGTAGGCCATTTCAGCTCTTGCTCCTGTGGCACAGTGAATTACAATCTTCTTGTCCTTGGGAAGCTTATCGAGATTCTGTTCAATTTCATCCAGGGGAATGTTCAAAGCATTGGGGAAGACTCCGGGTTCAGTTTCGTTCTTGTTTCGAACGTCCAGTATGATCGTATCCGGTTTGGGCGATGCGAGCAGCTCTTGAAATTTGGATAATTCGATTTCACCGGGTGCGAGCTTACGAACATAGGTGATCTTTGTGGCGGCGGGACCTTTGGCAATCTGTTTTCCGGCTTTTTCCCAAGCATGTAGGCCACCGCTGAGAACGCTGACCTGTTTATAGCCCCATTCGGAAATCTTACTGAAAACAGCCTTAGAAGCATCCAAATTCCCATCTTCATTATAAAGAATTATTGGTGCAGACATGAATTTGGGGAACTGGTCTTTTAAGGAGTCGATGCCTGAGTCCGGAATCGACACTGCATTAGGAATATGTCCCTTTTCAATGAGATCTTTCTTTCTAAGATCTATCAGGATGTAGGAAAGGTCTTCTTTGTTGAAATTTTCGATTGCTGCGACATTTGAAACAACGATATGGCCGGCCTTGCGCCATTCGGGTAGTCCCGCATGAAATACTTTTGTATTGGTGTAACCGAGCTTTTCCGCCTTCCTGGCAGAAAGTGGGCTGAGCACTCAGGAGAAACCTGCGCAGTAGTAAATCTGGAGGATTGATTTGTCCTGCGGCAACTTGTCTGCCATTTTGTCAAAGGCAAAAAAAGGAAGCGGTAACGCGCTGGGAATGTGTCCTTCATTGTACATGTTTTCGGGCCTACTATCATACAGTACGTATTTTCCCTTTTCAGGCCCTTTGGCAACGAGAGCAGCTACTTCTTCGACTGTTGCCAACTGTTCTTTGGGAACATCAATTCCTTTCTTTACTTCTATGAGAGTGGCAATATTCTTGCCGTTCTTCTTTGCATAAACGACTCGGACGGACTCCTGCTTGGGAATCTCTTTGATGGAAGGAGCATTCTTGAGGATGGTGTCGTCATCATAATGGATAACTTCCATATCCTTGTTAATCTGAAGCTGGATGGTTTTCGACTTCCAAGATGAATCAACAAATTTGCCTGCGAACAAACTCGGTTTTTTTTCATAATCCGCATGGCATTTGATGCAACTTGCATCAGCCTTGGAAGGAAGATTTTCTTGGGCTCTCACGGTCGGCACTAAGACGATCCATAAAGATGTCATTGCAACCAAGAGTACGAGCACCCGTTTATGCATACCGCTCTCCTCTCGTCGTATTTATTGCCGGGTACTACATCCCGGTCATATGGCCTGTAAGTATTCTTTCAAGATCAGACAGGTTATGTAACACTATTGTAATATATAAATAATCATAGTTCCATATGTAATGGTTGCGGACAATTTTTTTTCATGATCCCGCCGGGATTAACGGGGAGTTCACCGTATGTGCCTCCGGCCAGTGGGTATTGACCGAGCGGTTTTTATCTCCATTTTGATGATAAGAATACAGAAATGAGGAGAATACTAAATGAAATTGAAAGATATGGCGGAATGGATTGACGCAAGAATATGCTCTCCTTGCAAACAAGGATATACATGCGATGATTTTGAATGTGAGCAGGCCAAGAAAATTGCAGATATTCTAAGGAGAATGGAACCGTTCAAGGGAAGAGACTCAGCAGGAAATGAGGTTGCAGGATGGTTTGTTCCTGAGAAATGACGCCGGTTAGCCTACCGGTGCCGGGCAAAGTTTACGTCTGCCGCATCGGCGACAGCATCCTCCCATCCATATGTAATCGAAATAATTCATAAACGGCTCAACTTCAGATTGGCCGTCAAAAAGGATTGCGGTTTCAAAATTTCTATTATTTTCGCCTTTTGCTCCAACACCGGCACCGGTCAAGTTGGCACTACCAACGAGCGCAACTTGTCCGTCCACTATGAAAATTTTCGAATGCATTCTTATGCAATGAAGGAATTCGACTCCTGAGCTTAGGTGACCATGGGCATCCCATTTGTCATATGCCTCAAGAAAGGGCTTGGATGGCAGCTCTGAGTGAATAATGCGGTAGCTGACACCCTGATTTAGTTGAATCATCATAAGCTCGACGAAAGAAATAAATTTACCACCATACTTTAATCCCGTGCTCTTGATGTTGGCGGTTGCAATCCACACAAAATCTTCCGCCTTGAGCAGACAGTCCTGAGTAAATTCATCATATATTTGACGATCAAACAGTACTCTCATGCTCGTTCGGCAGTAGCCCAGGCTCCTCGCTGTTCCAGTTCTTTGTCCAGTTCGTAACCGGGCCTTGCGGCGGCAAGCAACGAGATTCCTTCGTGTGTTATGTGCAATTTCCACAAAACGACGAGACCTCTCTCGCTGAGATCTCTCATAATCTTCTCGACTTCAACATGTTCGTCTTCAGGGAGACTCCCGGATGAATCCTTCAACACGCCGCGTGTAGTAACCCATCCTGGATTGTTAATGCGTTCTAGAATATCTCTTTCAATCTCGCTCATGAGTAGATCCTCTTAGGAAGGTTATGACCGGCGTGCCGATTTCTTTCGTCTTTTTCTCGAAGATGCTCGTTTCCATTTTCGGTGAACCCAAAACCCTTGTTCCGGAGCAATACGAATCCATTCCTCAAATCGATCATGAAACAGTTGACTCAAAGTGATGAGGTCATGCTTATAGTCCGAAGAGGGTTCAAATAAAATTTCTTTTTCAAATACACTCTTGTATCTGCCTAATCCGGTCCGATATGTGTAGAAAGGCAGTATTCGCGTGTTACCTTCGATCGCAAGTTTCGCGAATACTTCATTTGCCGGGGCAGGTGTTCCGAAAAAGTTCACGAACACCCCTCTTTCGGCATCCCCGCGCTGATCCGCCAAAACCGCCAAAGTGGCACCGTCCCGAAGTCGGGGTATAAGCTCCCTTATGACTCCTTTGTGAGGCCACGTCGTAAGCCCGTCGTTACTGCCTCTGGAAAACAGATAACGCGAAACGAACGGATTTTTTAGTGGAGTCATCAAGAGATGCATTCTAAGGCGTTGAAATTTCACCGTGGCCGCACTGACTTCAAAACAACCGAAGTGCGACTTGAGCAGAAGGACTCCACCTTGCCCTGGATACATCGAAAGACTTAGGTTTTCTTTTCCTTCAATCTCAATCCTCGCGATAATTTTGTCCTGAGACCAGTGACGAATCTGGAAGAACTCTATTACGAGTAATCCAATGTGTTCAAAATTTTTGCGAGCGATGCTTCTTATCCATTTGGCATCTTTGTCTTTGAATGCAATCGTAAGATTCTCTATGGCTGCTTTTCGTCTATCGGAAAGCATAATGTAGGAGAGCCTGCCGGCAAATCTGCCGAAAGCTGCTGCAAAACTCTCAGGGAGAATGTTTACGGTAATCTCGAAAAGTCGGACGAGAATATACACAAAATAATCTATGAAGAGTTTCAACTTGGGATCTTGATTCATTAACCCTCATTCGGGAACTGTGGAAGCCCTGATTTATATCATTTGAAATCAGATGTTTCAAATAGTCTGAGCTTGGTGTTCAGGCCTTTCAGTACTCGGCTGCCCGCCTTATTTATTATAAACAGCTCGGAACTTCGTATCTGTCTGTAGGTTTCAGGCCCAATAAGGATCTGATCCGGTTCAGCCGCCTGGCATATCCTGGATGCGATGTTAACGGCATGTCCTAAGATAGTATAATCCATGCGTTCGTCGGATCCGAAATTGCCCACGACCGCCTGCCCGGTATTCACTCCGTAGCGTACCTGGAACCTCAGATTGGGAGATAGTCCAAGAAGTTCTTGTTTCAACTGTTGACGAATCTTTATTGCACAACGGACGGCTCTGATTGGGGCATCAGCTTGGGGTAGGGGCGCACCGAAGATGGCGAGGGCCGCGTCACCTATAAATTTGTCCAGAGTACCTTGCTCATCGAACACGATTCGGCTGACGGTCTTTGAAAAGACATTAAGAATTGACTGGAGTTCCTGAGGCGTTCTCTTCTCGCAAAGACCCGTAAATCCAACTATGTCACAAAAGAATATTGTTGCGATAGTCTCTTTTGCTTCCAGGTTTGCGGCCCCTTTTAGAATAAGATCCACCACCTGCTCGGAATGAAACCGACTCAGATTCTGTCTTATGACTGCTGTTTTTACGGCTTCTTCTCGCAGTTGTTCCGTTAAAATCCAACGTTGAATCGCGAGTGCCGCTTGATGACCAATAGCGATAAGTAAGTCCAAATCTTCCGATTGATAGCCGCCGATAATGTCCAGACTGTCTACATATATGACGCCGAGTATTGTTTTTTCTTCCCAGATCGGAGCGGCCATCACTGATCTTATTCCATCGATAATGACACTATCGCCCATTTCAAAGCGAGGGTCTTCAAGGGCGTTGTCCGTGAGAATTGCTACACGATCTCTGAAGATTCGCTTAATAATAGTGTTGCTTATTGGACGAATGTTTGCCTTCCCGACTGCAGCCCTTTGTTTGATGGGAATAGATGATTCACTATTTTCACCCATTAAAATTGTCGCCTGAGAAGGGGAAAAGATCTCGAATATCTGGTTCATAAGATATTCAAGCATTTCGTCCAAGTCCTTGCGAATAACGAGTTCTTCGGTAATTCTATAAAGAGTAAGTAAGTTTCGGTTTAGCCGTTCACGACGGATTCGTGTAGGGACGAGATCCTCTTCGCCTACAGCTTCGGACAAATAGCTACTAATCATGCCGAGCGGATTGAGTATGGATTCTTCTTCATTCTTGTGAACGAAAGTTTCTCGATTCAGTTGGGACATGTCCAACGTTTGAAACTGAATGGGAGCCTGAAGGATTTTGTCGGATTTATCAGGTCGGAATAACAGGCGGAAGGGGCCGATCTGTATTACGTCCCCTTTTTTCACGCTTCTCCGGTTTTTTATTCTCTTGCCGTTGATCCAGGTGCCGTTTCGGCTTTGAAGATCTTTAATGACGAACCGTCGTCCTTCGCGGCTGATCATACAATGGTTGCGCGATACCATGCTATCAACGAGGCGCAGGTCACAGCCTTCGTGACGTCCGATTATCGTCCTATCTTCCCTAAACAGCTCCTCTATTTCTTGTCCATCAGGTCTGATGATGTGAAGTTTAAACATTGGTTATTCGAGAGATTAACCGAGAGTCACGAATTCCATAAGTCGGATGAGATTCTTGCGGGCTTCATCACCGATTTGAGTGATTTCAAATCCTGAAACATGGTAGCCTTGAGGATTTTCCTTTCTCGTCCATTTGCATACTGCGTCAAAATACAGTGGGGCACTCTTAATGTAGTCCGAAGCCTGAATTATGAGTGTTTTTGTAGCGTCGACGTCGATCTTCACACCAAATAATTGTATGCCCTGTTCGGTAATGTCCTGAACCAAACCTAGGAAGCGCCGCGTTTGGGCGTCATAAGCCGGTATCTTGAACAGCATATATTTTCGTTTTTGACGTCTTCGGTTTTCCCATGAAGTCATGGGATTTTCCTCACTCATATTCCCCTCCTAACCGGATTTCTAAAAACAACGAGTGTGAGAAATCCGGCATAAGGCAAAAACAAAAGTCCCGTGTTTCCGTAACGGGTATTGAAAATCGAGAACTAAACCTTTCTCGACGAAAAATGATCATAGTTCGGAGCGATTCACTAATCAATATGCTTCAGCTACGTGTCTTTGTTTTCTTAACCGTTTTCGGTTTTGATTTGTGCGTGTTCTCCAAGATACGATTTACGGATCTTGTTACAAGTAATCTAAAACTTCTGATGAGGTTTTCGGGATCATGTGTTTTTGCCATTCTTTTGGCCAAAGACTGACCGGCTAACATTATTGTCTTGGTTTGCTGGTCTACAATATCGGAAAATTTTCCCAAGTCGCTGATTTCGAGTTGATCCAAAATAGGAGGTTTGGCATCCCTCAAACCTTCCGCGAACCTGACTGTGGATTTGTATCTTTCATATCGAGTCATTATATGGTGAAAAGATCGCAACGGATCTTCCTCAGACGCATGCAGGCTGCGGTCGAGATAGTCGGTTATCTCAAGTAAAAAGCGTATAGACTCCGGATGTGCTTTTGACATTCGTTTCACTAAATAATCAAGCACAATTCTCATTGACAATGCCGCAAAATCCACAACGACATTGTCCCTGTATGCCAAGCGGACCTTTTGAAGCTCGTTGGCTAAGACCGTGACGGATCTCTTGGAAATCTCCCATTCCAGCGTCAGTATTGCTTCCTGTAATTTTCTGAGCGGAGAAACCCCATGAGTGGCGGGTATGTGTTTCGTTTTAGGTCGACCGACATCCGGCTTCGGAGTTGTTGAAGGAGCTTTTGTTTGCTCCTCGTAAATCGTATGGATGTGACGCTCAATTTCTTGAGCCATAGCATCATCATAGGACACATTTGTTTTGCTGGATTTCGATCCACTGATTACTGGTTGATCCGTAATCCTGTTAGTATCTTTCTTTCTTGAAACATCCTGGGATTTTTGGGCATCGGGAATTCCGGTCTTAGGCTTTGTATCAGTCTCAGGCCTTTGGACGCGGTGTCCTGAACGTACGGACACTTCCGGCGCACGTGGGGGTTCGCTGCGCACCTTTGGCTTGACCGGTTCGGGAACAGGGTCTATGAACTCGTATTCAATTTCCTGCAAATTCGCTTCTACGGCTTTAATTTCCAGTTGAGCGGTTTCAGGGGGCTGTGTCTCCGGTTCTTCCACAAATAATGTGTCGACAGCTAAATCTATAGCTCGGTCTGTTTCGTCATCGCCCGATGTAATAACAGTTGATTGGGTCGATCCGTCAAAAGATCCGGTGAAGAGATTCTCTAGGGCTTCATCAAAGGAAGGTGCATCTTCGATTTGGGGGTCTTGTTTCGGAGAAGTCGTTTTCGCTTGCGCCACCGTTTTGAGTTCGGGAACTTCATCGGGAGACGGTGCTTCCACGAAAAAAGTATCGACCGCTCTATCAATTAGAGCATCGAGATCGTCATCATCATCCATTTTTGCCATGGACTTATCTGTCATTCGAGATAATTAGGCTCTCAGTTTATGATGTACTGATTTAATCGTTATTTTGCTAACTTCTCTCAAAGTATCGAATACTCCGGGTCCCTGAAGTGCGCTAGCCGGCATTACTGGAGCCGGATTTTTCAACATGGAATTCAAGTCTTTCTCCATGGTGGAAGGATCAAGAATGGGAATCACGCTTCCTTCCAGATCGCGTTTGTTCAGTTGTAAGACCAGCGGCAACTCATCCAGATCGAGATTGTCGTCGGCGAGGTTCTCTCTGAGGTTTTGAAGACTTTCCTTGTTGGCCGCTTGTTGCACTTCCATGGAATCCGCTACGAAGACTACGCCGTCCACTCCCTTGAGAACCATTTTTCGGCTTTCGTTGTACAGGACCTGACCTGGAACCGTATAGAGCTGCACCCGAATATTAAACCCACGTATTTTTCCCAAGGACAATGGAAGAAAATCGAAAAAAAGCGTCTTGTCACCCCGGGTATCTATGGAAATCATTTTTCCCATAAATTGGGCATTCATTTTCTGGTTAATATACAAGAGATTCGTTGTTTTTCCGCATCTCCCCGGACCGTAGTAGACGATCTTGACTTGGATTTCCTTCGCACTCTTGTTTATGAATGCCATAATCAACCCTGCCGTTTTGGAAGTTTTTGTTCCAAGATTTTGGTAACTTCCCCTATTTTGAGTCTCAGTAAACCTAATGAAAGATTATTGCTGAAAATAGTTACAATAATATAGTCGGGACCGACTCTACAGAAATGAAACGATTCAGAATGTCCTTTATAGAAAAGCAACACAAAATCACGTTCGCCTATTATGCGGGCTATCTGCTCGGTGGCGGCGAAGTTTGCCGCTGCTACGGCGGATAATCCTATGACATCTAAATCCAATCGGTTGCCGATATTAATTATGAGGGTTCCTGCGTTATCAATCACAAGAACAGCAGAAATCCCTTCGGTGAGTATCTCACTTGCAAGATATTGGTGAATGTCTTCCAATACTTCTCTACTAATTACAATGTCTGCGCTTCGACCGGTCTTTACTCGATCAGCTTTCTCCATCTCCCTGTCCGAAAGCATCTTTTCGAGGATGTCCGGGGCAAAAGATTCCCTGTTTCCCCCTGCAAGCTTTTCAAGCTGTTCGACATTTGTGGTGAACGATTGATTGAAATCTAAATTCGTCACTTTGCCGGACTGCAAATTATCCAGCAACAAGTTTGTCTCGGTAATCCTTGCCTGGAGTTCCGTATTCTCTATGTGGCCTGCGATTGCATCCAACATAGATAATAACTTTTTTGCATCCGCAAGGGATTTGTCACTGTTACCCCGGTTTTCTGCAAAATCGGCCATGAATTTTCGAGCAGCGTCCGAAAAGCCCCAGATGAAGGACGGCAGCTTTCCGAAAAGTTCAATTTTCTCGGAACCTTGAAAAATATCTTTGAAACTGATTTCTTGCGATGTCATGAGCCGAGATCCTAAATATTAAGCTGAATTATCTCGAAGCAGCTTCGAGCCGTCCTGATCACATGACGATCAGCTCCGTTGTGAACGGCCGTCACGCATCTTATCAATAGTAAAGACTGTAACATACAATTATTTTGATTTGCAGCAATTTAATGATTGTCAATCGGATTCATTTAACTATGCCAAAATTACTTTCATCAACCTCTTTTGGTGTCAACTAAGCGCCTGGCCTGAGTTGCCAGTATGGCCGAAACATTTTTGCTCTTTGCAAGCCGCCTTAAATCGTGTTCCATCAATTGAGGTAAAAGTCGCATTGCAATGGGCAGAGGAGTTTTAGAGTTCCCCGCCAAGTTGAGCTTAATATTATATGATCTCATCCACTCCTTTGTTGCGGCTATGTGGCGAAGGACTTCATCACAAACATGACGAGACCTGGTGATTGCTTCAATTTCGGATTCCATTATTTTGGGAGATTTCACTACGGCTACGGCCACAAGCTTGTTGGAGTCCCTCACCAGAATATTTCGGGCTTCCTTATTTCCCATGAGAGCTAATTTTATTTTTTCCGCTACGCCCATTTGCGCAATTTGAAAATAAAGGCTCTCGTATTCGGCTTCGGAAAGCTCCCATTCAGGCAATTCGCCCGGCTTTGCCTGTCTCCCCATTTCTTCAGGGATTAACTTCAGGGATTCGGTGAAAAACTCGACTAAAGGTTTATCTACAGTGACCGGGAAGTCATAGTCGGCATGCCTGAGAATGAAGCGAATTCCCGTCCAGGACACCATTGCAGCCATAGCATTGTAGGGACCTTCTTTCCCGTCCACATGGGCATGCAATATTCTGCTCCTGTCTCTAAAAACCTGCCCTGTTCCTTCTTCGGCGACGACCGTGATGCTTATGGGAACGTGCGTTCCCTCAAGCCCGCTCAAGAGTTCGAAGAGATCTATTGCCTTAAGACTGCCCGTTATAAATCGCACGCCCGAAGTATCGGCAGGCAAAGCTTTCGGTTGAGCATCGGCGCTTTCAAGTATGTCGTCGGCAGCACTACCTTCGATATTATCTTCATGGAAAAACGTTCGCAGTACATATCGGAACTGCGGGGATTCGGATCGGACTATGCCTTCCAAAGCTTTTACTCCGATCTCATCACCCCAAACGGATCCAGAGACCCGGCCGTTCTTAAAATAAACTCTTCCGGTCTTACCCGGGGTTTCAACGACCACCGTTCCTGACCGCATACCTTGCCGGGCTCCTCTAATAAGGCCTCCCAATCCGAAAAAGTTCAAGGGACCTTCGATTTTCACTTCTGTTTGGCCTTGCAACATTGCATCTTCGATGCTGTTAATCTTTCTGATAAGTTCAGGATTTTTAGAAATTTGAGCTAATTTCTCCGAAACGGCCGAGCTTCTCTCGATCAGTTTTCTGTTTTCCAATATCGCACTTTGAATTTCCTCGGATTGCCACGTTTCCAGTATAAAAAGAGCCGTGTCTTCCAGAATGGACTCGGAAGCCGAGGCAACCTTGATGAGGGATTCGTCTTTGATCGTTTCCCTAATTAGGAAGTCCATGACGGACGGATGAAGATCGGCACCAAAACCCTTTCTTAAGGTGGTCACATCAAGTTTTTCAAGTGTCGATTTGGCCAATTCACGGATTTCGGTCGAATCGTCATGAGAGAGGTAACTGAGCAGAACCAATTTCTCGCTCGTTGAAAGGGGAACCAAACCCTTGGCAGCTTGTATTCTCGTTTCATGTTCCGTCAACGGACTCAAATACTTGTGAACCGTTTTGGAAATTTTAACTTTAATCGCCTTCTTGACCAGAGGATTGCGATCCGTTTCAAGAGACTCACGGGCATGTTGGTCGTCGCTGAAAACCAAACGGACTTTCTCGAGCACCGGGAGAGAGAAAATATCCTGACCTTCAAAAAGTTCATTGATTAGTGCCAATTCCGTAGCAATTCGTTCGGTAACGGTGACGCCTTCATCGAGCAGACGCATAGCTTCAATGATCAGATTTTGCATGCCGACATGAATGACCTCTGGAATCTGTTCACCACCCCTTTTGATGGTAAACTTGGCATTCGGCCATGCCAGTAAATGGCAAGCGGCATCCATTCCGGTCATTTCCTTGAGCGAAGCATTTACAATTCGTCCATCTTTGAAATAAAGATGCCCTGTATCTTCATCTGTTTGCAAAAGACAGACGGTTTGTTTGGAGTTCATTTCAAAGATTTCGGCCAGTTCAAATATATTCATGACCTTGAGATTTCCATGAACCGACCAATCTTTGCTCAATTCCGAGTTGAAAGGATCTTCATCGGGCGCATGTTCAAGCGCATCAATTACAAGATTAAGCGTGTTGACTTTTATTCTGTTTTCAAATGCCCCAGGAGGTGAATGGTAATATGTGAATGAGGCGTCCCCCCAAGCGAAAGCTTTATACAAAGCGGGCATTCCGTCGTCATCTCCACATACCGCTCCAACGATTTTGCCGGTTTCGCTAAACACTTTTGCCGTGTTGCCATTGTTGGTGAGGGTTATAGTAACGGTTCGGTTATTATGATCTATTGCTTGAATCATCTCCCCTAAACCAAGCAAACCGATGTTTCCCTGAACAAATTCGTCGTCAAATTGAGAATTGGTCTTTTCTCCCGGTCCGATTTTCTCGATAACCTTCATTACTATCTCATGTATCGGTTCCGGAAGATCAGGACGGTCGGGTCTTGAGTACCAACTTCGAGCGGCTGGGATTAGATTTTTCCGGGCATGGCTTGAAATCTCAGGATCCGGATCCTTGCTCAAATAACACAAGATGATAAGCGTGTCTTTGAGGGTAAACTCGGCCTGCATAGCCGCAGCTTGCAGCTTCTTGTCGCGGCCGGCTTTTGATCCTATGTAGGAAGCTAATCGCGATCCTACGGTTACAACTTTTTTACTACCCTCAGACATTGGTACTCGTTTTGATTCGCTAATAATTTCAATAACGAAGTTCTATAGCCCATGCACCCAATTGTCAACCATGTAAAGCGGTTACAATACCCATCGACCTATGCCCTAGGATTCGGTGGTGACGGCTTGTGATTTCCGGGAAAAAAGGTATCCTGTGCGTGCCCGAATGGTGGCGACTCTATTCTACCTCATTTAATTAAGTAATTTGTCCCCGGAATCATCTTTTGATCTACTAAACCGAATGCAAACAACGCCGCACGGAAGTTTTGGACATCGTCAAATCTCTGCACTTTCCATCCTGAGTTGCTTTTTGCTGCTGCAGATTTCGTTTGTTCTCATGGGGTGTGCCCAAAAGACCGTCAAGAAAGGAGTGCCGTTCGGATTCGACACTGTGTTCGATGGAAGTAATGTAGTGCAACAGGAGACTTTAAAAGCAAAAGGAATGAGGCTGGCCAAAGACCGGGACTACGATGAAGCAATCAAAGTATTTACGCAACACATCGAAGAAGAACCAGAGCAGTCTTTCGGGTTCAATGCTCTAGCCGTATGTTATAAGAACACGGGCGATCAATCGAATGCGATGAAAAATTTTGAACGTGCCCTTGAATTCGCCGAAACACCTGAAGAAAAAGCCAAGGTCCTTGCAAATATAGGTAATCTCTATTTTTCAGCAGATAAACACCAGGTTGCACTTGGCTATTATAAAGAGGCGGCTTCGGAGTTCGAAGCACATCCGTTGTACTTGGTTTTGATAGCCAGAACCTTTGCCGTATTGGGTGATTATGAACGTGCTCGTAAAGTACTCTCGTCGCTGGAGAGCTCCGAAATCAATCTTGAAAAATTCGAACCTGCCGAGGACAAAGGTTTAGGTTATTACCTTATGGCTTATTGCTATGCATCTCTGAATGAGGAAGACAAGACGGTTACGTACCTGGAAAAGGCGATCAGAAGCAATAGCAAGTTTCAGGAACGCTTAAGGAAAGATCTCGAAGACGAGAAGAGCTTGTTTTTCAGTTTGAGCGAAGACCCGAGAATAACCAAGTTGGTCTCGAAAAACCCGCGGTCATAACCCGCTAAACTCAATAGCCCGGGATGCCCTTAGTTGGTTGACTGCTCCGGCCGGCTTCTAACCCGACGCAAACAATCCGCTGGACAACTCTTCAAATCGTGATAATAATTGGTTAACTGCTGATTCATAATCCGGAGTTGGATTTGTCAAACTCGTCTTTAAGAGAGCTCTTTGGTAAGTTACTGAATTCTGCCGGTCACATGTTCTGGGAGATTGATCGATCATTTACAGTGATTTTTGCCAATGAGCAACTCATAGAAAAATTCGGTAATCCTGTTGGTACGAGTTGCCATGAATTCATGTCCGGCAGCAAAGGTGTTTGTAAAGACTGCCCGGTTAAGCAGGTCTTTAATGGAGCGGAACGTGCCGTTTCCGAGCGGATGCGTTATGATAAAGAAGGTAACGAAATTTGGTTGGAGCATACGGCCACTCCGATTAGAGATGAGGCCGGAAATGTAATTGGGGCAAGTGAGTTGACCATCGATATAACGCAACATAAAAAAACCCAGGAATGGGTGAAAGATTCCGAACGTTTGTACAGGAATCTGGTTGAACAGGTTCCTGATATAATATTTTCGCTCGATTCGTCCGGCCTTTTTACTTTCGTTAATATTCAAGCCGAAAAATTTCTCGGCCAACCCGTAGCGGAGATACTGGAGAAAAAACTAGGGGATTTCATCGTCAAAGAAGATAAGGCAAAACTGGATTCGATGTGGACTCTCAAGGATGATGAAATCTGGGATGAGGAACTTGCCATAACGGATGCCAAAGGAGTTGATAAATTCGCCCGAATACGTTGTAAGGCTTCCTTTGGAAACGGTACGGTTTCCGGATATGACGGTGTGATGAGAGACCGTACGGTACGGAGAAAACTGGAAGAAGAGCTGCGGGCGTCAAAGCAGGCTCTTGTTGAAAAGATCAGAATAATTGATGAACTCTATGAGCATATTGTTCAGTCGGGAAAATGCAAAGCAATTGAAGAGCACACAGCCGAAGTGGCGCACGAACTTAGACAACCATTAGCAATAGTCGGTGGATTCGCACGGCGGATGGCCAGGCAGTTTGAATCCGGGGAAGTTCCCGATTTAGACCGCCAAAGGCAATATACAAGTATAATAGTTTCGGAAATACAAAGACTTGAGAAAATTCTGGATCGACTAATCGACTTTACCAAGCGGGACAATCTGAAATTACAAAAGATCAATCCCAATGAGTTGATCGAGTATATTCTCGCCGTGACTGAAAATCGCATAAAAGAAAAGCACATTCGACTTAAAGTCAATTTAGGCGCTGAAATCAGTGACATACCGGTGGATCCCGGACGTTTTCAACAACTTATTTTAAACCTGCTTTCGAATGCCATTGAAGCGTCACCTTTGGGGGGCATTATAGACATCGAGACCGGCGTTTCAATCCCGAGTGAGAAGGCCCTCAAAACGGGGGAATTGGCCTCACCGGGTTTTTTTGAAATGAAAATACGTAATGCCGGACCTACTATTCCACCTGAAGCTTTGCAGAATGTTTTCAACCCTTTTTTTACTACGAAGCAACATGGAACGGGTTTAGGGCTGACCGTCTCGAAGAAGATAGTTGAAGATCATCGAGGGTCTATTTCAGTCAAGAGTGATGAGGAAGGAACCGTCTTCACGATATGGCTGCCATTAAATGAATCCCGTGATCATCAAAATTTTTACTATTATGATGATCACCCGGGAGTCTCCGTCTGATCTCACCAAAAAGTTTTCAGTAACCCATCAATCCGCAGCAGCGAGTGCACACCGGCATCAATCCCTTTTCGGCAATGCTTTTTCTGAATTTGCGATACGGTTCTGAATTCCACAAGTCGGTAATAGTATTTTCCTTTACATTGCCTACTACGTAGTCGTGGTAATCTCGGCAGGGAGACATGTCGCCATTAGAGTTTATCTCAACTGCGCTGAAGATGGAAACGCATCGATCAAAGCCGAACGTGCAACTGTGGTCGGCGTAATACCTCTCCAAATCTTTAGGATCAACCAGCGGAGGCATGATTATTACGGCCGGACCAGTCATGTCATGGGATTTCTTACTCAATTGAGCCAATTGATCAGACAGAATCTTGTAGTCGGGTGGTCTCCAAGAACCAATCCAACCATAATGTTTTTGAGGCTCAAATCCGAATCGCTCTCGAAAATCCTCCGTATGCTTGTGAGCCGATTTTTCATCGATCCACCAGGCCAAATAGAATACGCAAATATCCACCTTGTCTCGGAAAACATCATAGATTTTGGTCAACTTGTCATAGTTCACGTTGTTAATTGTGGTTAATCCCGCAATAAGAGGCAGCTTCTGTTGCCGTTCACTCCTGTGCCGTCGTATTGTGTCTATTGCCTTATTTATAGTTGCAAAATTGTCAATTGACGGAACAGAACCAGGCCTGCTCGCATTGTGTGTAGCAGCATCATGACCATCGATAGAAATCTGAACCAGGAACATCGGAGCTTCCACCAATCGCTCGGCGTTCTCGGAAAGACCTGTTCCATTCGTTGCAATGCTGGGTGCCATGCCGAGTTTTGCGGCACATTCAATTACTTCGACGGAACCCTTGTACAACATAGGTTCTCCGCCCCATAGGTACACTGAGGGCGTATGACCATGCTTTTTCAAGTCGTGGAGAAGTTCAACATATCTTTCCGGAGCCACTTCTTTGTTCTTGAGATCTTTAAGTGAACACGATCTTAGGAAACCACTGTCTCCCCATTGACCGCATGTGTGACATCTCAGGTTACAGACATCGGTTATTCGAATTGAACATTGGCGGATCTTGTTGGCTGTCCCTTTTTCCGTTCCCGGGAAGAGATTTCTCAGGAATTTATCAACTTGAACCATGGCCACGTTCTTGGAATATGCAGGACTTTCCAATATTTTCGGAGCAGTCTTAAGGATTGTGGTTATGGGAACCCAGCTTTGACTCATGATAATTACCTAACTATAAAAGGGGAAACTGTAAAATGTCCCGGCACGTGTGGTTCAGTTCATCTGAAGAACGGCTGCATCTGAACCCCTGCGGAAACAACGAATTTGTACTCTTATACTTATGTTTTACTCTGGTTCATGTTTCTGATCCGAATAGAACAACGTCATCTAAAATAACCGTCCCGGAGTCAACCGTCAAGTTTGACCAATCTTTGAGCTCAGTCGAGCAAATCAATTGCGTTGTTCCGCATTCCCTAATAGATTGGAAGTATTCAGCACATTGTGAGGAGAGGGAACATGCGCCCGAAAGTGATTATACGTCGGTGCGATCATTATGATCCTCAGGGGATTGCACGATTGCTCTTAGAGGGTATGGAGGAGCTTGGCGTTCACCCTTACGGCAGGACCATGTTGAAACCGAACTGCGTAATAGCGCATCCGGAACTTTTTCCACATTCTTATACTAGAAAAGAGTTTTTAGAAGGGGCGGTTATAGCAACAAATACCGTTTCAGAGAATTTAAGAGAACTTTCCATTGGCGAACGTTCCGGCATTACGGTCCCCACGCGGTTTTGCTTCAAGAATGCCGGTTACGACGAACTTATTGCGAAATACCGGCTAAAAGCCTATTACTTTGATGAATGCCGAAATGTCGGCGTGCCGTTAAAAAATCCATCGCGATTAAGAGAGAAAGTATTCGTTCCGGAACCGGTTGCAAATTGTGATTTTTTGATCAACTTACCCAAGTTCAAGGCACATCCCTGGACCAAGATCACCCTGGGCCAGAAAAATTTCATCGGACTTCAAGACGACAGCTACAGGCTGCTTGATCACAACAGTTTTCTCGAGCATAAGATTGCTGATTTGCAGGAAGTGATACGCCCGGGATTTATAGCCATTGATGCAATAACAGCCGGACAAAAAATGATGCTCACACCGACGCCTTTTGACATGGGCGCTGTCTTTATGGGCACTAATCCGTGTGCCGTAGATGCGGTGGGGTGTAAGGCCGTAGGCCTTGACCCATGGTCTGTTGATCATCTCAAGTTATCATCCGAAAGGGGATTTGGTCCTTTGGATCTGGAGGATATTGACATTACCGGTGATTTTCCCTTAGACGAACTGATCGCAAAATGTAGGAATTTCGAATTCTGTATAGAGAGAATAGATAATTACTTTAATTCCGAAACCAGCAAATTGAATTGTGTTGTGGGGCAATTCCCCGAAGCCCATTCCAAGAATTACTGTTGGGGTGGGTGCCCCGGTGCTTTGCAAGAATCGATGCACATCTTCAGAATGTATTACCCGACCGTAGATGATTTTATGAGAAAAGTTCGTTACGTCGTGGGCGAATTGGATGGCCCGATTGATTTGGCTCCGGATGAAAAAGTGCTTTTTGTCGGAGATTGCACGAAATGGGAAGGCTACATAGACGGAGAAAAGGTTAAAATTGAATCGAGCTATGTTGATCCCAGTACCGCGGAACCTGTGTCAAACGATATGATCATGAAGATGGCCGTCTCAATTTTTGATTGTCTGAAAAATGGAAGTAAACGCTACCTTCATGTCAAAGGGTGTCCTGTTTCCGTGGCTTCGCACATAACATATCTTGCTCATCTTGGAAAAATTCCTAATGTGAATTTTGACAGGAGAAATCTTATTCCGATAAACCTCGCATATTGGAAAATGCGATTAGCCAGATTTAGAAACCATGTAGGATTTTGATGTGATCGAAAAATGAATACCGCCATGGAGATCATTCCATGCCAACAATATGAACCGGAAGAGAAAATGAAGCACAGAGAAGACGGCTATAACGAGAAATATTTGGAGTTCATAAAGGCTTTTGCTGAAATTGGTCAGGATTCGGGATTATTTCCCAAGACCTGTCGTACATGCGGAAATGTGTACAAGAGTTTTCCGGACTATATTAACCGCACATCACCCGTTGCACACGGTCTGGAGCCATACACCGATTCAATGGACGTGTTAAGGACGATGCAGTATCGCAATTGCAGATGCGGCAGCACACTTTCTATAAATTTCACTTCAGATACTTTTCCTCTTTTGGAAAGATTCTGGGAAATGATGGGTAAACAATCCAAAGAAACAGGAAAACCGGTTCGAGAAATTGTGTTGGAATTTAGGGAACAATGCAACAGATTCATGCTGGAGGAGGCTCAAGGGGAATGATCATTGATTCCCATTGCCACATGTTTAGTCCTCGCACGGTTGAAAATGTGAAAAGTAGAATGGATATGGTGGCGGAATTGAGTCTTTGTGTTACGGGAGTTTCAGCACGAGTAACGCCGAAGTCGTTGGTGAACTGCTGTGCCGAAGCGAATGTAGAAGCATGTCTATTGTTGCCTACGGCAAATCCGGACAAAGTACACAAAGAGAATCTTCGACACATGAAAATGGCCCAAGATTATTCCCAACTGCATACATTGGCAACTTTGCATCCGGACATGGAAAACTTGGAAGATGAGATATCCTTCGTTCTTGAAAAAGACATAGCCGGATTTAAAATGTGCAGCTTTTCGCAAAAATTTGAGCTTTCATCAGTCGCAACCAAAAACATGTTTTCCATGATTGAAAGAATTTCATCTTCAATTGCGATTCGTCCGGTTGTCGTAATGGATACCTTCATTAAGGCGGATATGCATTTTGGAGCGGACCCGCGTTTTCTGACAAGACCCGAAACCCTGGCCCGGATCGTAGCCGATTACGAAGGAATAGATTTCGTTGCAGCACATATGGGTGGGCTCTGTGCAGAAATCGATCATATAAGAAGGCATCTGGTACGTCGTCCAAATTTCTATCTTGATACCTCGAATGCGGCTCATGTCTTGAGACAAGAAGAGTTTATTCGATTGGTGCTCGATCACGGACCTGAAAAGATTCTCTTTGGAACGGACTGGCCATGGTTCGATCATCGTAAAGAGTTGATGCTGATTGAAACTCTGCTTACCAACGCAGGGCTCAATCAAGAAGAGAAAGATCTTGTGTTCTGGGGGAATGCCTCCAGGCTTTTCGGCATATGTCAAAATTGATTGTAGACATCGTTCTCAACGAATAGGATCTCGACAATGCTGGAGATCTTTAAGGAACTTACCGTTTACCTCGCTGCAGGAATCGAAACTGCCGCCGCTATAATCATCGGTCTTGCTGCGATCCAGGCCACAATACGAGCGCTTGCTCTTTTCGCAAACAGAAGAGCGCTGGAATCAGCCACAGAGGATATCCGATTAGGACTAGGGCGATGGCTGGCTCTAGGCTTGGAATTCGAGCTTGCCGCGGATATCCTGAGGACCGCAGTGGCACCAACTTGGAACGAGATCGGACTGCTTGCGGCAATTGTCGTTTTGAGAACCGTGCTCAACTATTTCCTTCAGCAAGAAATTGATAAAGCAGCTATCCGGAAGAAGGCAACTGATCTCGCATGATGGTCATAGTAGGTTACACTGTTCTGATATTGGAAATGGTGAGTGCAATTGTAATATTCGGGTATTGTCTTCTGGGTGTGGTGCAAATCGGATTATTTCGAAATCCGGTGCCGGTACAGTACACGGTTGCGAAAGGCGCACTTACGGGGTTAACCATCAAAACGGTGGCGACTTTTCTCAAGTTCATCCAACTTATGACATGGAATCAAATATTTATTTTTGTTGCCGTCTTTACACTCAGGACAATCCTGAAAAAAGTATTTCTCACCGAGCAAAGAATAGCATCAAAGACTCTGAGAGAATCAGCGTAATTTAATGGAACCGAACTGATATCCGCCGAACTTTTCTCTCTATAGCTCCCATCCATTAATTGTCGGCTTCGTTGGCAAAATTGACTGATTCCGTCAGCCAGTTTAGGGCTTTTTCAGGTTCAGGTTCGACATGTGTGCCTTCGGGACCGGTTTTCTTGTTGAGCATAATAAAAAGGAGTTTCTGAGCATCCACGTTTTCGTTCGCCCAATCCAGCAAGGGCGAACCTCCCACAGGTTGAAATACTATGCTCTCAGTCTTACCCTGGGACAGCTCATCATATTTTTTCTTGAGCTTCACAACCCATTTTTCATTCAATTCTTGGTTAAATTCCACTGGAATGAAATATATTGTGGTGTATCCTCCCGCTAGTGTAACCGGATCAAACGTCCTGGAAATTTTAAGTTTCTGATCAATTTTTTGTTCCGATCCCATAATCCTCTCCTCGTAAAAACTATTAGCTTATGAGACATCCTGTGAGCCGCTTTTTGTTCCGTAATTTTGGTTTAGGACTGTAGTGCAAAGTGGTGAACTGAGATATAGTTGGAAATCTTCCGCATTAATCAGATTACATTCGCGAGGTCTCAGGTGCAGTTCATCACGATAACGAGGAAGTTAGGAGCCAATGGAACAAGAATAGCCCAAATGCTGGCCGACAAGTTGGGGTTCACTTATTATGATAACGAAGCCATCAACAAGAAGGCCGAAGAAATGGGCCTTCTCGGCAGTGTTGAGGATCTTGACCATAAATACCCTTCAATAATTCAGCGAATCTTTTCAGAAAAACCCAAAGTCGGACTTCACCGATTAGCTTCCGTGATTTATGAGATGGCCAAACGCGGAAACGTCCTTTTCGTAGGCAGGGGAAGTCAGGTATTGTTGAAGCCTTATCATTGTGCTTTCAATATAATGGTAACCGCATCGCAACCCACGAGAATCAAAAATCTCATCCAGCGAGGTTTTTCCCAAGAAATGGCTGCTCAAACAATTGACAAGAGTGATCATGATCGAGCCCTGTTCTTAAAATACGCATTTGAATTGGACTGGAATAATGCCGAATTATATGACGTTGTCATAAATACGGACAAAATTGACACTGAAATGGCCGTTGAGATGATTTTTCGAGGCATGCAATCGGAAGAATTCAAACATTGCTACTTGGATTCCATGCAGTCCATCGAAAAAATGGCCTTGGAGCGAAGGATAGACGCGGCATTGGAAGAGGGTCTTCCTGGAGACGAATCCGCATTGTCGTTCACCTACGGTTCTTCTCTAAAGATCGAGGTTGAAGCAGACGGCCGAGTTACATTAACGGGATTTGTGCACTATCCTGCGAGCAAGGCGAAAGTGCTGGAAATCGTAAGCAAGGTAGAAGGAGTGAGGTCGGTTTCAAACGAATTGTCTGTTCTCTCGGTAACCGCCGGATAGCTATTCACACAATGGTTAAGTAATCGAAATTTATGCATGCATTTACAGTGAGGCGAACCAGATCCGCCTCACTGCCTTTAAAGTCAAATCTTACAATTGATACATGTATGCAACGAGATTAGCCTTTTCTTGTTTTGTAAGCTTCAAGCCCAGGACCAAATTGAAAAATTCCACTGTATCGTCGAGAGTTAAGCATCGTCCATCATGCAAGTATGGGGGACTTTCCTTAATGCCTCGCAAAGTAAAAGTCTTAATGGATCCGTCTCCCGGTTCTCGGGTAAACTTTTCAAGGCGAAGATCGTTCATCTGGTGATTCATAAAGGCCGGGGGAACGTGACAAGATGCACATTTTCCCTTCTCAAAAAAAATCTTTTCTCCGTCCAACTCTGCTTTGGTTGCCAACGTAGGAATAAGCCTTCCGGAAGGATCCAATTTAGGGGCCGGTGGAAAATCAAACATGTTTTGCATTTGTGCCATATGGGCTACTTGAACCCGAGGTATTATCGTAAATCCCTTTTTCATTGAATGAATTGGATCGCCATTGAAATAAGCTGTCCGGAACTCAAATTCGGTGAAGTCCTCGACAGATCGTAGGCTTCGTTTTGAACCATGGATCTGCTGGTTAAAAAGACCTCTCAAACTTGTTGTGTCGAGCCTAAAACGCCTTTCTTCCGGACGAGTATCGGGATTAAGATGGAATTGCCCGGTGGTATGGCCATTCACGTGGCAATCCAGACATGTTACACCCAAGGACGGGTGGAGAGTCTTTCTATCGTCAGTGGGATTGAATTCTTCCTGCGGAAACGGGGTCAACAGCATACGCAAGCCATCCAGTTGCACCGGGGTAAGAAGATCCTTGAATAGGCGATAATAATTGTTAATGGATACCACTTCTCCCCGGGAAACGTCCCCCAGCTCCGGTCTATTGCTAAGAAAAATGGCAGGCGGAAATTCCGGAAGGAAAGCATCCGGAATATCGAAATCCACGTCAAAACGTTCCAGCCGTGGGAACATCTGGATTTGGATCAGGGGAAATACTTGTCCGCCTGTTTTCTGCTTTGGGTGCGGCAGTGGAGGATAGGGAAAGAGGTTTTTTGAACGAATATCATCAGGATTCATTTCAGCCAATTTTTCCCACGTTAAACCATTGGCCAGTTTGGCTGTAGGACCTACCGGAACGGGTTTTCCCCTAAACATGAAAACGTCTTTGGAAAGATTTGGAACTAAGTTATAGCGCCGTTCCAGCAACTTCTGCTGATTGGCCGTTATCTTGGGTCTCTCCGCTCTGTCCTGCTCCATGATATTCTCGAACGACATCATTGGCTTAGGAGAATTTAGGGGATCTCGATAAAAATCGAAGCCCAGCATTCTGCCTTCGTCGGGTTGATCCGCCAAAGCCTCAGAGGATAACGGTACATTCGTTGGAGCGAATTTTGCCGGATCGTCCCCAGGGTTTTTACGCTGTTCGGCACGGGTGATCGGCAAAGATCTCGGTACTTGAGCTTCCAAGACAGCGTCATGAGGTACGTGAACTGAGCTTCCCGGACTCTTGTCTTTGGGAGCGACTACAATTCCCGTCTTGGGATCTACGGGAGCAGTGGTGGCACCTGGTTTTGCTTCAGGGGGCAGGTTGGGGTTTCCAACATTAAGCGGGTTTTTCTGTTGGGCTTGCGTGTCCCCGGTCATTGCCAAGATAAATGTGATGACAAGGACGATTCCCAATAACGACTTTACTAAACAGCGGGGCATGGCTTCTCCTTTATCAATTGTGGTCGGTCTCGAATGGGAAATAAATTTGCTTTAATAATCCATGGATCGTTTTCAATTGCCGTGCACTATCCGGAAAACCCAATTACGGTTCATCAAGCTACCATTCGTCCATTATATTGCGTACTGCCATAAGCGTAAAGTGCAGCTCTATGGTGACAGAACTCTGATCCACATTAAGTTGCGGAAAGAAGTTTAAATCTCACCGGATTGATCTAATTCGCCTGAGTGTTTTGATTTAGAAATTTACCGACCCATTTTGTCGAATGGCTGGACATACCAACCCATTAGTACAAAAATGCCCGACCCGACATGTGCTTGGATCCTTTTATGCCCGTCTTACGCATGGATACCGGATAAATTCCTTGACTGTTAAGGCAAAAATTGTGAAAAATAGCTTTAATATTCTGTTGAGAGACTCATTATTGAATTTCCACATTGATAAACTTAGCTGAATTGTGATTGCAAGAACGCTCTGCACCTGACGTTCCGCAGGGTATGCTCTAGTTCGAGATAATTTCGTCACCCGGTTTTACACGGACCAACAATCGCTTTTTCTAAATACAGCATACGTCATTAGCTGCCGAAATTCCTTCATCGAATAGGCGGAGAATTATGAAACTGCGAACGCAACTATTTCTGGGATACTTAATCGTTTTCGCATTAATGGTTTTTAATGCGGCAATAATTTACAAGAGCACCAATTCCCTCATCAAAGCTCAGAATATCATAGAAAATACGAACCGAAACATTGATGCGGCCGGCCGAATCGAGACTCTTACCGTGGAATTACAGAACACGAAACGGGCTGTTCTCTTGAATCCGGCTGATGATTTTGGGCGGCGATTCGAAAAAGTTAGGGAGCAGCATAAGCAGGAAATCGACGATCTGAAAAATGAAGTTTCGAATAACCCTGCACAACTCCGAATCCTGAATGATATCGAGAGACGGATTCAGATTTGGATAAATAGCGCAGCTATTCCTCAGATGACGGCGGTTCAAAACAACCAAAGACGATCTGAATCCGAGGTCTTGCCGGTAGATCTTGAGGATGGCAAGGGGAGGAGTCTCTTTGGGGAAAGTTTCAGCCAAGTTCAGTCTTTTATGAAAAATGAAAGGGGTATCCGAGAGGAACAGCTCAAACAAAATGACCAATTAGCGGCAGAAACTATCTGGGTGGTCGTGTTAGGTACGCTTGTGGCACTATTTGCCGGCAGCACCGTTG
>CAZTJA010000007.1:0-66748 GCA_964613745.1 uncultured Syntrophaceae bacterium | reverse complement strand
TGTATGTCGGAATAATCGAGAAGATAAACGAAAAGACGGGTGCTCAATGGTCAACATCCATGAAGGCGAGAAGGGACAAGAAGCCCTCCAGTAGAACAATAATTATTCCACCTGAACGATCCCGCTACCTCACGGAAATTGCGAACACCGTACGAAGATACCACTCATGGGGCAAAGAACAGGAGGCTCTGGTTCGCAAATTGTGGCAGCTCGACGGTGCGGCCAATGCTCTGCGGGAAGAAGAAGTTGAGGACACTCAGGAAGCAATAAAAGTCGTGAGGCATCTCCAGGAGATCATCGAACACAAGCTTGACCCGAGGGCGTTGCGACTCGTCGGTGAATGGGAAGAGGTAAAGAAGGCGTATTCCGGAGACGAATTTGTATTTAAGGTCAGAGACAAGGAGATCCGGACCAAAATCAAAGTGAAGACACTGAGCGGATCGTATCTGCCCAAAATTGTGTTGCCCAAGTTTGAAGATCCCGGAGAAATCCTGAGATGGCGACTGAGAGAAAACCTTCCCGGAATGTTCCCCTACACCGCAGGGGTATTTCCATTCAAGCGGCAGGACGAAGATCCTACACGCATGTTTGCCGGCGAAGGCGATCCTTACCGGACGAATCGAAGATTTAAGTATTTATCGGAAAACTACACTGCCAAAAGGCTTTCAACGGCTTTTGATTCAGTGACCCTCTACGGCAAGGACCCGAATGAGAGACCGGACATTTACGGGAAAGTCGGGACTTCAGGGGTTTCGATATGCACGCTGGAAGACATGAAGGTGCTCTATTCGGGATTTGACCTTTATTCGCCCAATACATCCGTGTCAATGACCATAAACGGCCCTGCCCCGATGATTTTAGCAATGTTTTTCAATACCGCTATAGATCAGCAATTGGATAGATTCAGGGAGGAGAATGGTTGCGAACCGACACCGGAACAAGCCCTGTCCATAAAGGCGGACGTCCTGAAGAATGTGAGGGGCACGGTTCAAGCCGACATACTCAAGGAGGATCAAGGGCAGAACACCTGTATTTTCTCAACGGACTTCTCGCTCAAGGTGATGGGCGATATTCAGGAATATTTTATCAAAAATCAGATTGGGAATTTCTACTCGGTTTCAATTTCGGGGTACCACATAGCAGAAGCCGGAGCGAATCCCATAACTCAGTTGGCGTTCACCTTGGCTAATGGCTTTACCTACGTGGAGTATTACCTTTCCCGGGGAATGAGTGTTGACGACTTTGCCCAGAACCTTTCATTCTTCTTTTCAAACGGTTTAGAGCCTGAATACAGCGTCATAGGCCGGGTAGCTCGGAGGATTTGGGCTGTTGCCATGAGGGAAAAATATGGAGCAAATGAACGGTCGCAAAAGCTGAAATATCACATCCAGACGAGCGGTCGATCGCTTCACGCCCAAGAAATCCAGTTTAACGACATAAGAACGACGTTGCAGGCACTAATTGCCATTTACGACAACTGCAATTCGCTGCATACGAATTCCTACGACGAAGCGATAACAACTCCTACTGAAGAATCAGTCCGGCGAGCACTTGCCATTCAGTTGATTATCAACAAGGAATGGGGAATCAGTAAAATCGACAATATCAATCAAGGCAGCTTCATAATTGAAGAGTTGACGGATTTGGTCGAAGAAGCCGTTTTGGCGGAGTTCGACAGACTCTCTCAGCGCGGCGGGGTTCTCGGGTCAATGGAGACGGGCTACCAGAGGAATAAGATACAGGATGAGTCGCTGTACTATGAGTCGCTCAAGTCTTCAGGTGAATACCCCATTATAGGCGTGAATACTTTCTTGAATCCCTATGCGGATTATTCTCAACAGCTCTCAATCGAACTGGCTCGAGCGACACAGGAGGAGAAGGATTCACAGCTGCGTCGTTTGGGAGAATTTCAGGAGAAGCACAAGAATGAATCCGGTCCTGCACTGAAAAGGTTGCAGAGCGTAGCAAAATCCGGTGGAAATATTTTTGAAGAGTTGATGGAGACTGTTAAGTACTGCTCACTTGGTGAAATTTCTGATGCATTGTACCAGGCCGGCGGTCAGTATAGACGAAACATGTAGCCGGTCTAGAGTAATTGCTATTTTGTCTTGGAATTCAGGGCACGAGCATTGAGGTTTTTTGCGGATTCGAATTCCCCGGATTGTCCCACAACCACTGTTTGGGCTTGAGAAGCCAAGCCTGTGCCTTTATGTACGAGGCGAATTCTGTATGTGCCGGGCGGAAGATTTAATCTGCAAGAATATTTGCCGTTGGAATCCGTCATGACATCGAGATGGTCTTCCCAGGGACTCTGAGATGTTTGCACCGTGAGCCATTCGTTTGAGTAGTGAGGAAATCCTCCGGTCAAGTAGATGGTCTCGTCGAGAACCTCGGCAAGCATGGCCACTTTCTTTTCAGACTTGTCGAACGGCAGGTCGTGTTTGCGCTTGACGCGATCGTAAAGACTGTCGTGTATTTTCCTGGTAAATCGAAAATCAGATGCCTCATACGGGGCCGAGAATGGATTTTTCCCTTCTATAAGCTGAGTCCAATCAAATGCGAGGCTTACATTGCCCTGTACCGAGTAAGATTCTCCAATCCGCGAATCCCTGCCGTATTCCAGAGTGGTTGAAAACAAACCGTTTCTCGTGTTCATATTAAGGGCGGTCTTATAGCCGGATATATTGGTGGTTTCGCCGCGATAAGAATGATATTGGGCGTCCAACTTTGCGTCAAAGTGTTTGCTCATTGCAGGAAATTGAAACGTAAGTTTTACGTCTCCACCTGTGGGAAGGATCTCCTTTATTACGGATTCGTAATCACTCTTCGGGGATAATTTTTGATTCGTCGGTAAGTAGGCGTTCGCACTCAATATGAGATCGGAATGTTTGCCCAAAAGAGCTGAAAACTCTAATCCGAAACCCGCTTCTCTCAAAAAATCTTCTCGGCTGTTCCTCCTGCGCACCCAATCATGAAACGCATGGGCACCGACCATGATGTCTCCCGTGAGCATCTGCCTGAGCCCTAGTCCCATGGAATAGCTTTCCCTCGTCGTCGTCCAGGAAACTCGGGGAGTAAGAAAAACACTCTTATCGTTCCATGCTTTAATCGGCATGAAGTAATCAAAATTAAGAGTGGGGATTTTGTCCCACTTATCATACCCAACATTGAAGCTGAGATTTTTTTGAATCGGAGTCGGCACGACATAGTTAATTCCCTGTTTAAGGGCGGGAGCTATATACATGTCATGGGAGGCGGCGGGTTCGGAGGTTTTCGTTTCATAAGGAGCGGTGTTCAGGGTTTCCAGTGGGGTTTTTCCATATTTTTTATAGGTTTGGGCCGAAAAGAATTCCGAGGCATGGCTTGGACAAGGCAGTAGAGCTACCGTCAAAAATAGACAGCTAAGCAGCAATCCAATAGTAAGAACGGTGCTATGCCTTCTCATATCAAATTTCTGGTCTTTCCCTTGAGAAGAGACTAAAACCTCAAAATATGGTTGTCAAGATTTATATGTAATTATAGCTTATAATCAAGTTTTATTAAACAAAATTATTATTAATTTCTTACATGATAATGTAAGTTTCCGAAGGGTACAATCACTTTTTGAGGTTATGCTGGGGTCAGCTAATTCGCCGGAAGCTCATGTGAATAATTGCGTGGCAATCGGCTAATGGGATGTTGACCAGGATGGATGTAACGAGCTATAGTCCTAGGTTTATGATCAGCATGGAAGGATCGAGCTCTATGTTCAACATGCCGGAATGGGCTTCTCGTCTTGTTTCTCCTCACGTACTTTCGATCCCGGCCTATGTGGCAGGCAAACCCATTGCCGAAGTGGTTCGGGAACTAGGGATCACCGATGTCATCAAGATGGCGTCAAACGAGAATGCCCTGGGACCATCACCATTGGCATTGAAAGCAGTTGAACAACATCTCGCTTCATCGCACATCTACCCGGAATCGTCTGCGCCGGCACTACGCGAGGCGATAGCCCGTCATTTCGGAATTGATCCAACCAATGTGATCTGCGGCAATGGTTCCGATGAAATAATGGCTTTGGCCTGCCATGTGTTTATTAATGAGAATGCTGAAGCAATAATGGGCGAAAACTCCTTTTCCATGTATCGGATCTGCGTAGAGGCATTCGGAGGTAAACCCGTCAGAGTTCCCTTGAAGTCCTATTGTTCGGACTTGACCTCAATGGCCGCCGCTGTCACGGACAGGACTCGTCTCTTGTTCCTGGCCGTTCCAAACAGTCCTACGGGGACAATAGTTTCGAAGAACGAATTTCGTTCATTTCTGAACGATTTGCCTGCTGAGGGGTTGATTGTTGTTCTCGACGAAGCTTACAGGGAATTCGCGATGAATCCCGATTGTCCTTTAGGATTAGATTACATAACTGATCGTGTTCCCGTCATGGTTTTGAGAACCTTCTCGAAGATATATGGACTCGCGGGCTTTCGAGTCGGATACGGACTTGCGGCGCCATGGATTATCGAATTGCTGAATCGAGTACGAGCGCCTTTTAACGTTAACTCTTCAGCTCAAGTTGCCGCAATTGCTGCATTGAATGATTTGGATCATGTGCGCAGTTCAGCCGAAGCTGCCGTTTCCGGAAGGCGCTACGTTGGAACGGAACTCAATGAACTCGGGATTGAAACGATTCCTTCGGAGGCGAATTTTATTTGCTTTAAAATCGGTGCCGGTGCAAAGGACGTCTACAATGCAATGCTTCAAAAGGGTGTCATCGTGAGACATCTAGCATCATTCGGCATGAGTGATTGGATCAGGGTGACAATCGGCAAACCGGAAGAAAATGAACGATTCATTGAGGCTTTGAAAACGATAGTGCAAAAGTAAAGATTACCGCTGGTGATTACGGCCCGTGGTGCAGGATTGAGAACAGTTAAAATTGCTTTTAACATTGTGCACCTTTCAAGAAAAACAGGCGAGTGCAACTGATCCGCATGAAGAAAATAATCGCAATAGATGGTCCGGCCGGGTCCGGGAAATCCACCCTGGCCCGCAGGGTTGCCAAAGAACTGGGTTTTTTTCTGTTGGACACTGGTGCGCTTTACCGCGTGACGGCCTTACATCTTCTCAATCGAGGCGTCTCGATTACTAACCCAAAGGTGTCCAGCGCAGACCTGGATAGTCTCGATATGCGCATAGATCCCGTTCCCGGTTCAATGCTGCTCTTTTTAAACGGAGACGATGTTACCGACGTCATTAGGCGTGAGTACATCGGAACGGCCGCATCCATATTATCTGCATTACCCGATGTTCGTGCTGCGCTCTTGGATATCCAGAGGTCTGCGGGCGAAAACTGGGATTTGGTAGCGGAAGGTCGTGATATGGGAACGGTGGTTTTCCCACATGCTTCAGTTAAATTTTTTTTAACCGCAAGTCTGGAGGAGCGGTCTCGCAGGAGGTACCTTGAGCTTGTTAATAGAGGATTAAGCCCTTCTCTTGAAGAAGTGATTGATGATATGCGCGCTCGAGATGAACGTGACGAGAAGAGATCTGCATCACCGCTTAAACCGGCTGCAGACGCGATTATAATGGATACTTCCGGGAGCGGGATCGATGAAGTAGTTCGTGAAGTGCTGCTTCAGGTTCGACGTTCCGTGAGTCGTGTTTGAATTTTGAATTCAAGCGAGTCTCTGCTGTCAAAATAGTGTACGATGTTCTAAGTTTCGCTTGTTATAATTTTCAAAAATGGTTATATATAATTGATTATCCTGGCTCGGTCCAACAACCAAATTGGGAGAAATAGTCTGGGGGTGGCAACTGGATGGATAACTTGGAAACCAACAATAACCTTCCTGCCGAGGAATCGGAACAGGAAATTTCACGAGAAGAGGATTTTGCCGAACTCGTCGAAAGCAGCTTTCACAAGGTTCAAGAAGGAGAAATCGTAACCGGCACTGTTGTGCAGATCACCAATGAATACGTCATGGTGGATGTAGGCTCCAAATCGGAAGGACAAATTCCGCTTGAGCAGTTCACGGATGAACAAGGTGAATTGACGGTCAACGTCGGTGACGAGGTAAAGGTCTTTCTGGAAGACACGGAAGAGTCTTCCGGACAGGTAAGGATTTCGAAGTCTAAAGCCGACAAAATTCGCATTTGGGAACAGATTGCAGAAGTTTGTGAATCGGAAAGGACGATAGCCGGAAAGGTAATCGCACGTGTAAAAGGCGGATTACAAGTAGATATCGGCGTTCCTGCTTTTCTACCGGGTTCGCAAGTTGATCTGCGGCCTGTTCGCAACTTTGAAAAATACATCGGCGAGACATTCGATTTTAATGTACTCAAATACAACCGCAAACGCGGCAACATTGTCCTGTCCAGAAAACCCCTCTTGGAAAAATCAAAAGAATCGAAAAAAGAACTGATAATGACCGCCCTTGAAGGTGAAGGTGTTTTCACCGGCACAGTCAAGAACATAACCGACTACGGTGCATTCGTAGATTTGGGAGGGATCGACGGTCTCCTTCATATCACTGATATGTCCTGGGGTAGAATAAATCATCCTTCCGACATTCTTAAAGTGGGTGATCAGATTCAAGTCAAGGTTCTTAAATTCGATGAAGACAAAGAGCGTGTTTCTCTTGGTCTAAAGCAGACACAAGAAGATCCCTGGGCCGATGTGGAAGCGCGATATCCCATAAACTCGAAATGGACCGGCAAGGTGGTCAGCATCACCGATTACGGTGTTTTTGTCGAACTCGAAAAGGGAGTCGAAGGTCTCGTTCACATATCTGAGATGGCCTGGACGAAGAAACCGAGACATCCTTCAAAAATCGTTCAAGTCAGCGAAGATGTGGATGTAATGGTGCTCAATGTGGACAAAGAGCAAAAGCGCATATCTCTGGGAATGAAACAGTTGAAAGCTAATCCCTGGGATGTTATCGCCGAGCGTTATCCGGAGGGCACCAAGATAGAAGGAAAAATCAGGAATGTTACGGACTTCGGTATTTTCGTCGGTATAGATGAGGGCATCGATGGACTCGTTCACATTTCCGACATTTCCTGGACCCAGAGAATAAAACACCCCGGTGAACTTTATAAGAAAGGTCAGACCGTTCAGGCCGTAGTTCTCAACATCGACAAAGAAAACGAGAGATTTTCGCTTGGCATCAAGCAGATGCATGAAGATCCGTGGGAAACGATTCCCGATAGGTATCCTCCAGGTGCTAAAGTTCAGGGCAAGGTGACTTCAGTAACTGATTTCGGCGTGTTCCTGGAAATTGAAGACGGCATCGAAGGCATGATACACGTTTCGGAACTCTCGAAGGACAGAGTTAACTCTCCTCATGATTTTACTAAAGAAGGAGAAGAACTCACCGCTATGGTCCTAAAGGTCAACAAGAAAGATAAAAAAATCGCTCTCTCAATCAAGAGTCTGGAAAAAGTGGGAGATTATGATCAGGTGAAGGGCTATATGCATAGCCAGGAAGTTGTAGCTTCCAACCTGGGCGACCTGCTGAAGGAAAACCTTAGTTTCCAAAAAGACTAGGCTCAATTAGCGTCGATTACAAATCCCTCCGCATTGGAGGGATTTTTTATTTCGAAACCGGCTGCATATGCATCAATAGAACTCCGGCCCGTTCAATTGCCTCATCGTATGTCGCAATTTCGCCGTTGTCCTGCAGTTGTATTATTTGCTTCAATATTTGACCTATGTGAGGTCCCGGGGGAATGTTGAATTCTCTGATGAGATCCCTACCACGTAAAAGGGGTTCCGGAGCTGTCGCTGTTGACTCCGTGAGCATTGTAAGAGCATCGCGAACTCTGTGGAATGCATCTCGAAAAGTATATTTTGGCCTTGCCGGTCCCTGTGAGGCTCCCAGATCAGCTAGGAACAGCATCAATAGACCAATTATATGCTTGCCGAAGTCTCTGTGGAGCCTTCTTAAAGCTTTGGTGGACGGCATTTCACCGGTGAAAATCGTTGGACGCATGTGTCCGGAAACAATGGTCTTCAGAAATTTGATCTCCCGACCGGAGAATTTTAGTCTCATTAAAGCTTGGTTCAGCATTTCGGTGGAAACAGACTCATGTCCGAAGAAACGGATTCTTCCTTCAAGCCTAAATTTCGATTGCGGTTTTCCGGCATCGTGAAATAAGGCGGCAAGTTTCAGTAGTGCATAAATTTGTCTACCCTGCACATATTCAATCCGTATGTAATCAGAAATGACTTGTGATGCCGGTTCGAATTCCGCAAGTCTGTTATCGAGTAGGTCTTCCAATATCCGAACGCATTCAAAACTGTGTTCCCATACATCCAGATGATGAAACGGGTTTTGGTCGCATCCGCGCATTGGAATGAGTTCCGGAAATATGGTGTCAATGATTTTGAGATCGCTCATCAGATGCAACAGATGAAAACAGCCCGGAGTTGCTAAAGTAGTCATCAATTCATCACGGATGCGCTCTCCGGATATTCTGTTCAATCCACTTATTTCGGATTGTATTGAGTCGGTAAGGTTTTCGGTAAGGTCAAACTTCAACTGTGCTGCAAACCGGAACGCCCGAAGTATCCGGAGCGGATCATCTTTGAATGAATCAGCGGAACAGCACCTGATCACTCCATTTTTTAGATCTTGAATGCCGCCGGTTACGTCAATCACCAAAGGCGAGTCATTTGCGGCAAAATCAGACAGCGAAATGGCCAGAGCATTGATCGTAAAGTCGCGTTTAACGAGATCGGCCTCAATGGTTTCGCCTTTAAAGCTGCTTATGTCGATAATGGAAAACGGGTCCTTTAGGACAATGCGTGAGGTTTCTCTTTCCGGATCAAACGGAATAAAGGTGAGATTAAGCTCCGCTGCAGCCTTGGCGGCCAGCTCAAACGCAGACGGACGTGTGACAATATCAAAATCCGGTGAAGAATCGCGACCCAGAAGATAATCTCGTACGGCTCCCCCTACGAGATAAGCTTCTTCGGAGTTGTCCAAAATGAACCGAACCAGTCGGACCATTTGGGGGTTTAGCATTTGATTCATAATGAGGGATTAGAGTTGAGCCTGTACCAATTCAAAGCGGATAGTACCAACCAATGGCGAAGATGTCAGTAGTAGGGGAATTCTTCGGGAATCATCCGATACCCACAATTTTCCTGTGCCGATCTCTTTTTTGTCCCCGGTCAATTTTACTAAACGTAGGTTAAGAGCTATTGCCGGCTGCTGACCCGCTTTGACATTCACCATTTCGGTCCCTGCGGGACTCACCATAAGCCGTGCTCTGTCCTTACCGTCATAAATATCCACAAACATGGGTTTGCGTAGATCTTTCTGATATCGGAGAAGGTATATGGCGGTTATCGGATCATAAACGGAACCAAATTTTTCGGCATGGCATTCGAGTTCGGAACCTTTTTGTTTATTTACCTGAACGAGATTCGTTTTATGATCAAAAGATAAATCTACAAGTTCGGGATTCCCGAGGCTGGATTTGAGATGAAATTTGTACGATTGGGGCTTGAAAGTCCCTGCATGAAATGTTGCTTGAATACGGCTCCAAACTTCCACCAGGGCCTTTAAAACGCCGTCCGAAACGGCCTGAGCGGTCACAACTATTTTTCCGGAATCTTTTGTGGCACTGATGTCGCCATGCCCTGCTTTGCTTCCATTCCACGTGACTTCATAACGGAGCACTTCCGATGACTCGAGAGCCCAGACAACTGCGGGCATGAGATGAATGAGAAATCCAAGCAGTATCAGCAGAACTAGCTTTTTCAAAATGGCAAAACTCCAGAGAATTGTTGAGAACGGCATTGTGTGACGAGAAGCGTTAACGATGTCTTTTCCAATAAAATTTCTTTTGAACTTCCGGCATTGTAAGTATGAGGGTGTCGCCTGTAACTTGATAAGGCCATTTTACGGTATTTCCGCCATCATCGGTAATATTGATTTCTTCTTTTTCCACGAGATATTTGCCTGTCTTACTCTTGATTGCTTCAGGATTTTCATCGGCAGATCTATTGAAGATTACCTGACCTTTTCTCGTGAATTCGATCAATGTCTTGGTGGACTCTCTCGGTTTTTCCTCAACTCCTTTGTCGTTCATTTGATATAAAAGTTCCCATTTATCCACAAGGGATGAATCGACCGAATCGGCGGAAGCTAAGCGTCCGGGACCGGGATCTTCTTTGGATGTCTTGGGAGTAACGGCCAGGCAAGAACAAAAGACGAAGGGGCATAAGCAAAGGATGATTACCAAAAGCTTGTTCAATGACCCCATTTCAATTCCTAACACTAGTCTACCAGAGACTATTGAAAACCTTTTCGTCTTCGTCGGCAAGTCTTTGGCTTGGAGCGCTTTTGCGCTCAGAATTATCAGCCGCTATTCTCTCGCCGGAATCTTCCGGTTTTTTCTGGGCCTGTTTCTGGATAGGGAATTCACCACGGGCAAGTCTGGCGAGGAAAGGATTATCAATAATTATACAATAGGACCCGACTTGCATTGTGTGAAACACTGCCTCAGCATCCTGCCAGTCGAGCCCGAGGCAGCCATGAGTTAAACGTCCGCCGGTAGCTTCAGCATAGTGAATATAACGCGATCCGTCGAAAACAAGTTTATACCTGAAAAAGCCCGGAACCCTACGATCTTCCCATTTTTTAGGGATGGGTTCTCCTTCCTCTATGAAATACCAATCAGGTCGAATCCAGTCATCAACAGGGACTTTGCTCTTTATTGGGAAGACTCCAACCGGTGTTTCGAAAGCGCCGACATGGGTTTTACCCTTCCCTATCGCCACGGGTCCGATTCTCAGCAATCTACCGGTCTGATCAAACAGATAGAATTGAAAATTTCGCTTATCAACCACGATGAATGGTTTGCCGTTGCGCTGCTTTATTTGCACGGCAACATTGCGGGCTTCTTCCATTACGCTCTGGACTTGCCCTTCGTCCTGCAAACGGTGGCCATAGTAGTTTTCGTATCCTTGCGGCATATGAGTCATAGAACGTTCGTATCCCTGGGGAACTTGCGATTGTGACCTGCTCCTCGCTACTTGATCGCGCAGTATTCTTTCGGCATCCCGCGGATCATACTGGAGATTGGCCGGAGGTCGGGCGCCGTACTGACCCTGAATGTACTGTTGAATACCGGGATCTACGCCGTACTGGCCGTACTGATCCATCGGATAAAATTGAGCATATGATGAAGCGACAAAGACCAATAATGCCGGAGTCATGGCCAAATGCCGAATCATTCTCCACATTACATATCCCTCTTTTGATCGCATGATCACAAACAACTCCCAGGTTTAAATCGACTTCAGCTATAATGTAAATTAATTATGGTGTCAACAAATCCGAATTACGCGGAATTATTAAGGTTATATTTTTAGGAATTCCTACAAAGCTACGACAACATTCCATATTTTTTCATTTTGTATTGGAGGTTGCTCCGAGAAATACCCAAATTTTTTGCCGCTTGGGCTTGAACATTTCCGGCTTTGGTGAGAGCCTGACGGATGATCTGTTCTTCTATGTTATCGAGGGTTTCGGCCAAAGGCTTTTCCCAGGAAATGAGATGATCGAGACTTTCCCTCGTTTCCGGTGAATTCTTGATTTCAGCCGGCAAGTCATCCTGCTTAATGACTTTATTTTTGCAAAGCACAATTGCTCGCTCGATGACATTCTCAAGTTCCCTCACGTTTCCGGGCCATGAGTACCTGTAGAGAGATGCCATGACGTCCGAGTCGACTTGGGTGATCCGACGTCCCAATTTTTCGGCAAACTTTTGTATGAAGTGTGCCGTCAGCAAAGGAATATCGGCTCGCCGTTCCCGCAATGGGGGAACCTGAATATGAACCACGTTGAGCCTGAAGTACAGGTCTCCGCGGAAAGTTCCTGCATCAACTTCTTCTTTGAGGTCTTTGTTTGTCGCTGCAAGTATTCTCACGTCGACCTTTATGTCCTTATTTCCTCCGATTCTCTGGAATTCGTGTTCTTGCAGAACCCGCAACAGCTTGACTTGCAGATTGAGGGACATCTCTCCGATCTCGTCGAGAAAGAGTGTACCTCCGTTAGCGAATTCGAATTTTCCTTCTTTGAGAAAATATGCTCCAGTAAAAGCACCCTTCTCATAGCCGAATAGTTCTGATTCGAGTAGATTTTCAGGAACCGCTCCACAGTTGATGGAGACAAACGGGGCATTTGCTCGCGCTCCAGCCCGGTGAAGTCCTCTGGCCACCAGCTCTTTGCCTGTTCCGGATTCACCGGATATGAGAACCGTTGTTGGAGTATTCGCAACCCTTTTCATCAGGGAAAACACGTCTTGCATAGCTTTTGATTCCCCAATAATGTTGCCCCACATATTTCCCAATTCCGATTCAAGGTGACGAATGTTTTTCGTCAGAGTTCTTTTCTCTACTCCTCTCGCCACCGCCATCTTGACTTGGTTATTGTCAAAAGGCTTTTGAATGTGGTCGAGAGCTCCTTTTCTCATGGCATCTACGGCCTGATCGACTTCGGCAAAAGCAGTCATTAAGATTACCGGCAAGTCCGGATCTATAATTTTTATTTTTTCAAGCAGCTCTATTCCGGTCATTCCCGGCATTTTGATGTCCGAAAGAACCGTGTCTATTGGAGTCCTCGACAATATTTCGAGGGCATCCACTGGGGACGACGCAGTTAAAACGTCGTACCCTTCATCCAGCAAAAGGTCTTCTAGAACAACGAGATAGTTTTTTTCATCATCAACGACCAAAACGCTACTCATGTAAGCACCTGTAAATACCTGAGGGTCTTGTTAAGAAATTCACGATCAATATCTGAAAAGATTATCATTATATTTGCATAAAATTTCATGAATAACAATCTCCGAGGCTGCCGTGTGAGACCCGGGAGCTTGGCCTTTTGTCCAAAGTTCACCGGCGACCTAAAGGCTCGAAGAAACTTCGGGAGACTTATTCCTGGACAGGCAACCTAATATGAAATGAGGTTCCTTCTCCAGGTTTCGTTTCTACTTCGATGGTCCCGGAATGCGCTGAAATTATGTTGTGCACCACGGATAATCCAAGGCCCGTGCCCATTTGGTTGGTTGTAAAGAATGGAGTAAAAATTTTGGACAGGTGTTCGTCGGAAATACCGTGGCCATCATCGGAGAATGTTACATTCAAGGTACCATTCTGACGAAGAATTTCCACCTCCAGTTTCCCTCCGGACTTCATTGCTTCAAATCCGTTCATTGCAATGTTGAGAAACGCCTGGTACAGGAGATCGGGATCGCCTTGAACAATTGGGGATGTCCCGTTGGTGGGACGATCGATCCATTCAATATTTCTGGATACAAGCTCCGTTTCCAGGTTTTCTCGAACCCGGGATAATACGTCTTGTATATTCAAGTCTCGTAGGATCGGAGAACGGGGTTTCGCAAAATCGAGAAAATCCGTTAAAATTACGCTTAACCGAGTTGCCTCCTCCATTATTACTTGGGAAAGACGCTTAATACGAGATGGGTCAGGATTGACTTTCTTTGACAACATCTCAGCGGAAGATTTGATAATTCCCAACGGATTTCGGATCTCATGAGCAACAACCGCAATCATCTGACCGATAGATGCCATCTTTTCTGATTGTTGCAGTTGTTCTTCCAACTTTTTTTGTTCGATTGCCCGCAGCAGCAAAATGCGTTCTCCACGTCTGACAATAAGGGCAAGCATTATGAACAGGAATGCCATTAAACCTGCGGCTACAAGGATTACCACGTAAACGGAACGTCTAACGGTTAAATATTGATCGGTGACATCCTGACTAATTTCGATAACGCCGTACACGTTACCTAACATCCAATAGTTTCCGGTGACTTCCCGGAGTGGATAGTAGGTTGCCGCAATCCAGTTCGCCTGCATCATTGCCTGGGTCTTCTTGTCGGCAGAGAATGTCGTGACATCCTTTCCGTTCAATACTGCTTGTACGGGAGAATCAGGAGGTTCAAATTTGCCGATTTGATCGTAATCCGTGCTGTAAATAATTTTATTCTGGGGGTCTATTATACGGATTCTCTGAATCTTCTGACCGTATGTGAAATCTTTTATCAACGAATCAAGAGCACCGAACTGATCCCACTTGGTCAAGTCCATGGGAGTTGAACGTGCCTTTAAAGGAGCATAGTATCCGATGTAAATATTGTAATTTAGATTTTCGGCCAACAGCCGAGCGTAATTCTCTGCACTCTTGAGCATGGTGTCTAGGCTTCGACTATAAAGAAATGCCCCCAACAAGAAAGTTACTACGGCGATGACCACGAATCCGGATATCATGAAATACTTTAAGAGTCTAAATGGTCCTGGTGCACCTGGTTTGGCTGAGGATTCGGGCATCACTAATTCTGCTTCTCTAGTTGTAATATGGTTTGACTTTGCAATGAGCCGCTTTGTCGGAACTTTATCCATAAATGCACAAAAGCTGGAACATAGTCACTGCTGTTGCTCTCTATATCCAATTCAAGTTCATCCGGACTTATGAATGAGCCTGAAAGCACTTCAGCTTCATTTATCTGCGGAATGGCATCCGTAAAAGCAGCGAACAGGCCAACGTGCTCGTTGTCCGTAATATCGCAAGCTGCAACGTTCAGCACGTGCTCTATTCCAGCGGTTATCCCTAGCTCTTCAAACAATTCCCTTTTTGCCGCATCCAAGTAAGATTCGCCGGGATCAACGTGCCCCGCAGCAGAAGAATCGAGTTTTAGAGGATGTCGATCTTTGGTTGCTGATCTTCTCTGAACAAATAATCTGCCCTTATAATCAAAAATAAACACATGTACGGATCGATGCAGATAACCAAATCTGTGGATTTCTTCGCGTGTCGCCGTGCCGATTACCGTGTCGTTCTCATCGACAATCTCCAAAATCTCTTTGTCCGTTGAATACATCATGAATTATTCCCGAAAGGAAATTATTTATGGATCAATTCTGTCCTTAACGGATTGAACTTTCTTCCTGATTGCTCCAGAAACTCCTTTTCTATCATCAATTTTTATATTCATCATTACCCGGTCGCTCTGGGATGCCATGTTCTCGTGCAGCTTTCGTATTAACGTAAAGACTTCGTCTCCCGGACCTTCAACAAGAGTTCCGAGAGCGTGCATTTCGTAATCCAATCCGCTTTCCCTTATTATTTTGATTGATTGTGATACGTACTCACTCAACCCTGAACCACCCTTATCCAAAGGGAAAACACTTATTTCCGCAAGCATTTCGGGCTCTTCCTTTCTTTGTTTGCATTCCGGTTATTCTCATTAAGCGATTTAGAAAAAACATGAAACGGCAAAAAATTCAATGGCGAATGATCGAAGTAGTTGGAGGCAGGATTCTCGGGACTTTACTTAGGATTCAGGCTGCCGGGTCAATACTTATTCGTCTGCTGATCGGTTACGTTCATTTTGAGCTGAAACAGCTTTTTTAGTTTGATTAATTTCTTTGGTAACCGGAATTTCTTTTGGACAAGATTTTGTGCATTCATACTTATTCTTACAGCCCCAAACTCCTTCCGGATAATCAACCTGCGTCAGTCGTTCGGGTCTTATCTCATCCCGAGAATCGAAGATTCTTCGGAAGGCCTGGACTAGAGGAGCCGGTCCAAGAAAACGTTCATTTTCGTTGCTGACGGGACATGCTCCAACGCAGCATGCACACAGTATGCATCGGATGGACTCGCCCATGATATCACGATTGTCCGGTGTCTGAATGCGCTCCCTTTCGGGTGGGGCGGAAGCAACAAGAAACGGCCTGATCCACTCCACTCTTTCATAGAACGGGGTAAGGTCAACTATCAAATCCTTTAGCACCTTGAATGTGGGCAATGGTTCAATAACAATGACGTCCCCGTGGTAGTCCTTAACCAACTTCTGACAGGCAAGTGCGCACCGGCCATTAATTCTCATTGCATCCGATCCGCATACACCGTGAGCGCAAGACATTCTGTAGGCAAGAGTCGCATCCTGTTCCCATCGGATTCTGTTCAGGCAATCAAGTATACGTTCCCACGGCTCAGCCGATACCATGTAATTTTTAAAGTATGGTTCATCATCCCTGTCAGGATCGTATCGAAAAATGCTTAGTTCCAATTCCATTGTGTGGCCTATGTCAATTCTTTAATAAGTTCGAGCTTTGGGTTGAAATCGCGTGATCACGACCGGTTTATGGGATATGGTGTGCTTGCCGTCGGAATATGATATGAGTGTGTGTTTCAAGAAATTGATATCGTCCCTAACAGGAAAATCCTCTCTGGAATGAGCACCCCTGCTCTCCTTTCGGACCTCAGCTCCAATCAAAATTGTTTCCGCTAATCCCAAAAGCGATTCCAATTCCAATGCGTCCAGGAGGTCTGTGTTATACGAGTTGCCTTTGTTCTCTACGTATACGGTTTTGTATCGATCTTGGAGGGCTCTAAGTTCGACCAAAGCTGAATGCAATTCAACTTCATTACGAAACACCGAGCACTTTTCAGCCATCAAATTCTGCAACTCTGATCTTAGGACTGCACTCTTCTCACCGGATGTTCTGCTCTTCAAAGTATCAACCTTGTTTTTTGCAAATTCTTGTCTCTCGTTTGAGATAGTTTCAAAAGCAAGATCAGGCAAATCTTCTTTAATCGCCAGACCCGCCCTTCGCCCGAATACAACCAAGTCAACCAGAGAATTGCAGCCAAGTCGGTTTGCTCCGTGAACCGAAATGCAGGCGCATTCACCGGCAGCATACAAGCCTTTTACACAACGCCCTGACGCATCGAGAACCCTGCCGTTGACATCGGTGGGAATGCCGCCCATCATGTAATGGCATGTCGGAGCAACCGGAATAGGTTCTGAGGCAACGTCGATTCCCAAATAAATTCTTGCGAATGAGCTGATGTCTGAAAGTTTCTGTTGTAACTTTTCCTTACCTAAGTGAGTTAAATCCAGGTGGACAAAGTCCCTTCCGTTTATCCCTCTGCCTTCGGCTATCTCAATCATTATGGAACGGGAAACCATATCACGGGGAGCAAGATCCTTGATTGTAGGGGCATATTTTTCCATAAACCGATCGTTATCTCTGTTTCTAAGAATCCCTCCTTCTCCACGTGCAGCTTCACTTATGAGTACTCCCATACCATATATTCCGGTAGGGTGAAATTGGATAAATTCCATGTCCTGGAGAGGCACACCCGCACGGTACGCAAGGTATACTCCGTCCCCGGTATTGGCGAAACAATTGGAGGTGGTCTTGTAGACTTTGCCAAATCCACCGGTGGCAATCATCACTGCTTTCGCTTTGATGACCTCAATTTTCCCCGAAGCTAATTCGTATAAAGCGACTCCTCTGACTGCGCCGTCTTCAACAATTAGATCGATGAGATTATGTTCGGAATAGACCTTTATCCCTCTTCGGATAGCCTCGCCGGCCAAAGTATCAAGAATCACCCTACCTGTTCGATCAGCGGCATAGCAGGCGCGCTTAACCGCCGCTTCACCAAAATTGCGAGTGTGTCCGCCAAAAGCTCTTTGTGCAATCTTACCTTCCGCCGTCCTATTGAATGGAACTCCCATATGCTCCAATTCATAGACTGCTCTAATAGCATCCTGAGCAAGGATCTCTGCTGCGTCCTGATCCGTGAGGTAATCGCCCCCTTTCACAGTGTCATACATGTGCCATTCCCAGGAATCGGGCTCCTCATTACCGAGGGCCGCCCCTATACCTCCCTGGGCTGCTCCACTGTGAGAACGAGTTGGATAGACTTTGCTCACTACGGCTGTATCGGCGGAAGCTTTTATTTCAAGAGCAGCACGCAGTCCGGCAAGTCCGGAGCCGACAATAATCACATCATGCTGAAGCGACATAAAGAATCCTAATGAATGACCATCTCAATGCTGATATACAAGCTGACCAATTGCTTAAAAATCAGGTTTACAATGGTGGAGCAATTAGGCCATTAAAATCCAATTCACGATCGTCTTTTCTTAATTGCTATGAAGTTCTTGCTCCCACATCGGCATATTCACAACCCATTAGACCGCAATATTGACCCACGTATTCCGCTTGAGGTCTGTACAGCATAGGTTTTTCCTGGGCTTCCGCAAACTTTTCCTCGATGATGTGGCTGCACCATCCTGAAATTCGGGACATGGCAAATATAGGAGTAAACAGATCCCGAGGTATTCCCATCATGTGGTAAACTGGGGCACTATAGAAATCGACATTTGGACGAATTTCGCTTTTTCCTCTGCTGTCGAATTCACCCACGGCTATAGTTTCAAGTTCCTTAGATAATCGATCCCACTTTTCCTGCCCCGTGCTCTTGCCCAACCTGGTTGCCATTTCTTTCAGATATTTTGCTCTAGGATCCATTGTCTTATACACTGCATGGCCCATGCCCATAATTCGTTTCCCGGACTCTATTTGGTTCTTAACCCAACCTCTCAGGTCCGCAATTCCGTCCAATTCCATGAGCATTCCCATAACTCTGGTATTTGCGCCACCGTGAAGACTTCCGGACAACGCTCCAATTCCAGCCGTGACTGCTGCATACATATGCGCCCTAGTTGAAGCAACTTCTCGGCAGGCGAAGGTTGATGCATTGAAAGTGTGGTCGGCGTGTAAGATTAAGCAGCAATCTAAGTCTTTGGCGGTCTCTTTAGTGGGCTTTTTCCCGGTCAGCAGCCACAGAAAATTTCCGGCATGATCCAGGTCCGGGTCGGATGCCAAAGGTTCAAGGCCGTTGCGTATTCTTTCCCATGCTGCGGTCACAATCGGTAGGCGGGAAATAAGCCTCTTGGCCATATTTGTGTTTCCTTCACGGGCTTCAGACGAAATATCCGGATCTGAAGCGGCTAGTAAAGGAACACAGGCCTGAATCACGTCCATGGGATCAGCGTTTTTTGGGAGGGACTTGAGACAAGTGTAAATGTAGTCAGGGACTTCCCTAGCAGCTCTGATTTCTCCATCAAATTTTGTCAATTCTTGAGCCGAAGGTAAAGAACCGTTGAGAAGCAAAAAAGCGGTTTCCATGAATGTGGATCTTTCGGCAAGCTCTTCAATCCGGTAGCCTCGATAAATCAAAATTCCCTGTTGGCCGTCGATAAAGCTTATCTTTGTGTCGGCTACCGCAACTCCCCTGAGACCGATGTTTTTTACCGAAACTGCTTGCTCCATACTCCCCTCTTCTCTGTATTATCAATTAATCCGATCCCAAGCGGGTTCGGTGTGGACGTGCACCGATTTAACGGCACATGCCCACAATCATCATTATACAGTACTCTAGTCGGCTTTGAAGAACGCTTCTTTCTTAGCTCCGCAAACGGGGCATTTGTCTGGAGCGCCGTCGGCTATAGTGTATCCGCACTTTTCACAGATGTACCAATCTTTTTCCGGGTATTCTTGGCCGGATTCAACGACTTTTAGTGCTTCCTGGTACAGATTACCGTGAATTTTTTCTACTTCGTTTGCCCAATGAAAACTCTTCTTTGCCGCTCCTGCTTTTTCCTCACCGGCAACTTCGAGGAATTTGGGGTACATCTCCGTGAATTCGTGATGCTCACCGCCGTAGGCTTCCTTCAAGTTTTCCAAAGTAGATTTTACGCCATTAATAACATCGAGATGGTTGTGGGCATGCACGGTCTCAGCAGCGGCAGCTGCTCGAAACAGTTTGGCCACGCCTTTATGTCCTTCCGCTTCGGCCTTTTTCGCGAAAGCCAGATACTTCCTGTTTGCCTGAGATTCCCCCGCAAATGCCGCTGCAACGTTTTTCTCCGTTTGGCTCATCAGTGCTCCTTTCTACGAGAAATGTTTGTTAATGAATTGTTTACCGCATTTATGTGCGCTGAAACGCGCTGATTACAAAAAAGTATAACAGGGTGTCACTTGGGTCAAGATAATGCAATGTAGCTAATATCAATTCAAATTGAATTCAAATCCGCCCAGAATCGAATGGATCAGGAGTTTAGATTTTGTTAATACAGGATGCACTTGCCGAGTCCGATCCAACCCGGCAAGTTGCTCTTGAAAACGATCAGCCCTTGGTAACTCTTGGTATAATCATCTGATGGTGCGGGCAAATTGAATCGGGATTCTGGTATACACATCCGGTGAAGGAGGTCATGTAATTTCGCAATTCAGTAAATGAAACGACTTCGTCCACAAAGCCTCGTTTAGCACAATATATTGGCCGAGATTGATCATAATACTGCTTTGCCAATGCATTCATCTTATCAATAACAGGATCTAAGGGTCTCCCGGAATCTTTCTCCTTAACTAATCTTCGTGCAAACGAAGCTGCTGCAGCGGTCTCTCCATGCATGACGTAGATTTCCGTCGCCGGAGTTCCTAAGGTGAATGCCGTGTGATTGTTTGCAGTGGGGCCGCCCATGATGTAGTGAGCGGCAGCAGTGCCTTTGCGTAGCACAACCAGCAGCATGGGTACATTCGTTTGCTCAATAGAATAAATGAGGGATTGTCCAAGTCCTAAGAGTTCGGCTTTTTCTGCTATGTCTCCAACGTCGATCCCGGAAGTATCCTGAAACCATATAATGGGAACTCTATCCCGACCGCAAAGGGTTACAAATTCATTCATTTTAATGAGCCCCTCCCGGTAGAGTTTGCCTCCAATTCCGGGATACGGGGCGTACTTGGGATATCCTGCACCCAAGAAGCCTTGTTTGTTTCCGATTACGGCAGCAAGAAAACCGTCAAGTTTGATTAAGCCGGTATATACTTCGGGACCATAATCCGGCCGAAATTCCATATGTTCACTGTTATCGGTTAACCTAGCCAGCACTTCCTCGAAACTATATATGGCCTTCTGATTCATGGGAATGATGGTGTTCAGTTCTTCGGCGCTGAATTTCGGTTCAGCCGGTTGGGCCACTCGGAAGAATCTCGGATCATACGCCGGGACCATTTTCATATATTCCTTCAGGGCATCAAGAACAGCTTCCTCAGTTTCGTAAACAGCTTTGAAAAAACCTGTTGAGTCATAGTGAACATTCACGCTTCCAGGAGGCACTTCTTTGAAATGGCGTGTGGCCTCAATCAATTGCTCCGCTCCACTCAGATCAAATCCGCCCTTGGGACTCATTCCGCTAACGATCCCTCCACCGCCTACCGCGATATTGCAATCTTTGTGTGCCAACAGAATCGTCGGACTAATACCGTGGTATCCGCCTCCGGCAGGATTGGTTCCATATATCCCGGCCAAAACCGGTATTCCGAGCTTTTCCAGTTCAGCATGTCGGAAAAATGTCGTTCCACCGCCTCGCCTATCCGGATAAACTTCCTGCTGCTCAGTCAGTTTTACTCCAGAGCAGTTAACCAGCCAAACAAGCGGGACCCTGAGGCGTTTAGCAATTTCCGTCGCTCTCAAGACGTTTTCGGATTGTCCGGGGACCCATGCGCCTGCCATGACTTTGTTATCAAATCCTATGATTACAGCCCATTTACCGGAAATTTTAGCGAGCCCATCAATTACGCCGGTTGATCCTTCTTCATTTTCTTTCGGGTCAAAAATAGAGTGGAGTGGGCGAAATGTCCCCGGATCAACAATGTATTCCAGACGTTGGAATATTGTTAGCTGGCCGCGTTCATTGATCTTTTGGGTAGGTAGACCGGCAGATTGTACCTTCTCGACAGCCGCCGTTATTTCCGCTTCAACCGCCTTAACTTGTTCAATGTTTTCCTGTGAATCTTTTATCTTTGATTGAGGCAGCTTTTTACCGATCTCCGTCATTTTCTCGAAGTACGGTCTCATTTAATATCCTCCGTCCGGATTTGAGGGTGAGTGAATTAGACAGGCCAGAATAACAATAGGAAAAGGAGCATTTCAACAAAATAAAAACGCCCCGACATCATCTACAATGCCGGGGCGTACGATTCAGAATATCCGACGATCGTCTTCGTCGCTTGTGCTCGTTTGTTCTTTTAGTTCCTCAGGTGAGTAATCGGTCTTTTTCGGGGGAATACTTCTAAGGGCGGGGAAGAGTCCCTTGAATTTGGGTGAATGCTGCTCCATCTGATCAGGAGCGTGGAACGTCCAATATGGTGTTGTATCTTCTTCCTCTATCAGAACCGTTTCGAGCAATGCCGGATAACGGTATCGAGGATTGTTGCCGAGGAAGGTAAGCATCTCTCGTCCGCGCAAGAATTCTCCGCGTCGTCGATTAACTTCTCCGAGCATATACATAATCAGGCCGGGATCGCCTTTGGTCAACCCTCGTCTCAGCGCGTCATCAAAGTAGTGATCGGCCCTTTCCAGCAGTGCGGCTTCAACTTCCAAACAGCCAAGTTCTCTGGAAACCCATGAACCACGCAAACAGGTTATCGCAAGTTCTCTTGGATTCAGACCTTTTGCATCCAAAATGTTGATCAAAGCAAGTCTTGAACGTGCGCTGAACTCCTCGGGTGGGTGCGCGTGAAAAGTGTCTGAGTATTGCTGAGAATGCACGAGTTCCTTAACTTGTCCTGGAACGCCGCGACTAAAATCAGCCACAATGGATGTATATAAACAATCAGGGCATACCGCGATATCGGACACTCTGTTACAATCACGCGGCACGGCACGAAAATCCAACCCATAACCGAATATAGGTACATTTCTGGGTTCCGTGCCTCTAACGTGCGAGAAGTGATTATAACACAGAGGGCAAGCAAGAACCGTGGTGGAGCTGTTCACGCAATCCTCCTAACAAAATCCAATTGAATTGCACCTCCCCATAAAAACCCGGCGACAAACCAAACATATCATAAATGATCGCTTTTGACCATAAGTTTCTGCATGAACGAGTTGCTCTATCATTCAAGACACATTAGTATATTTGGTGCAAAACCGAGGAGATCATGGAACAATCTTTCTCCAGCCGCATAAGCTACGCTTCTGACCTCAACCCGCCTCAACTTTCAGCCGTAACCACAGAAAGCGGCCCGGTACTCGTAATTGCAGGAGCAGGATCGGGAAAGACGCGAACTATTGTCTATCGTGTGGCCTGGTTAGTGGAGAAAAACATCGAGCCCGAGTCGATCTTGCTTCTTACCTTTACGAGGAAAGCATCTCAGGAAATGCTCACCAGGGCCTCTCGCTTACTTGACACCAGGGCTCAGCAGGTCGCCGGAGGGACATTTCATTCCATTGGAAACATGCTCTTAAGACGATATGGGGCTTCCATTGGGATTCAGCAGTCATTCACTATAATGGATCAGGGCGATTCAACGGATGCGATTGATCACGTCAAAGTATCTCTTTCGTTGACAAAAGAGGAAGCTAAGAGTTTTCCGAAAACCAGAACAGTAGCCGAAGTAATTAGCCGCGCCACTGGAACACAGAGAAACATTGTGGAGATTCTTGAAAAAAGACATCCTCAGTTTTTACAATATGCCGATTCAATCAATTCTATTAAGCGGTTGTACGAAGAACACAAGAGACGAAACAATCTTGTAGATTATGATGACCTGCTGGTCCTGACTATACGTCTATTATCGGAAAATGAGGAGATCAGACGCAAGGTTTCGAATCATTGGCAGTATGTTTTGGTGGATGAGTATCAGGACACAAATAGATTGCAGGCACAAATAGTGAAACTCCTTGCATACACTCACGACAATGTGATGGTTGTCGGAGACGATTCTCAGAGCATCTATTCTTTCAGAGGGGCGGATTTCTTAAACATAATGGAATTCCCTCAACTTTTTCCCGGTACAAAAATAGTTAAACTTGAAGAAAATTATCGAAGTTCAACGGCAATTTTGAAAGTGACCAATTCAATCATAGAACGTGCCACGGTCGGGTTCCCCAAAACTCTGTTCTCAAAGAACACTACCGGCCCTTTGCCAATGGCGGTAAGAGCTGAAACTGAACGAGACCAGAGCCGATTTGTTATTAAATGTATCGAAGAACTCAAGTATCATGGATTACCCCTCAATGAAATTTCAGTTCTGTTTAGGGCAGGCTTCCACTCATTCGATTTGGAAAGCGAATTGACGAGGAGTGGTTTTCCTTTTGTGAAATTCGGTGGAATGAAGTTTATGGAAGCCGGTCATATCAAGGATGTTCTTGCTCATCTTAAAGTCATAGCTAATTTCCAGGACCATTTGAGCTGGATTAGAATCTTCAAATTACTGCCCGGAGTTGGCCCCAAAAAAGCTATGAAATTGGCCGCATCAATTTGCGACAACGGTATTCCCGAAAATCCGGCAAAACATGCAGAAGCTAAATTTCGCAACGAATTTATTTCATTAATAGAACTGTTGAAGGAAATTCGATCATCTGAATCCGCTACCCTAGCGGAAAAAATCGATAAGGTGAATAAGCACTATTTTCCTTTTTTACAGCAGAAATATGATAATTATCCGAAAAAGATGAGGGAACTTGATCAATTAGCGGACATGGCATTGTCATACCGAAGCTTGACATCATTTCTCAATGATGTGGCTCTAGAACCTCCTGATTCCGAAACTACCTTTGGAGAGTATGGAGCCGAGTCTTTGGTATTATCGACTATTCATTCCGCAAAGGGACTCGAATGGCATACGGTAATCTTACTTTGGGCCGCCGAAGGCAGACTCCCTTCTCCAATGTCAATATTTTCGCCCGACGATTTGGAAGAAGAACGCAGACTGTTGTACGTGGCCACAACCAGAGCTAAACACAATTTGGTTATTACCGCCCCGAGAACATTCTTCGACCGTACAAGAGGTGTAGTCCCCGTAAAGTTTTCTCGGTTTTTCGAAGAAATACCTGAAGATTACTTCAGATTTCACAATTTTTGAGACGTGTGAAGACGAAGAGCCGTTTCGGGCTTGACTTTAAGCAGCACCCCTAGCATAATTTACATTCGGCTGAACGATGCGGAGAGATGACCGAGAGGCCGAAGGTGCTCGCCTGCTAAGCGAGTGTAGGATGTAGAGTCTTACCGAGGGTTCGAATCCCTCTCTCTCCGCCACACTTTGATCTCACCACTTCCTCTTTCATCTGAAAAAAAAGCCACAAACAATGATTGCCGCAATGACTCCGGCCATATCGGCCAATAATCCCGCATGTGCGGCGTATCTCGTCTTTGTAACTCCGACTGCGCCGAAATAAACAGCTAAAACGTAGAATGTTGTTTCGGTGCTTCCGAGGATAACTCCTCCTAATCTGGCCTGCAAAGAGTCGGCACCATATGCTGAGACAATTTGGCCCAGCAGACCCAATGAAGCCGATCCGGAAAACGGTCTAACCAAAATGAGCCCGATGGTTTCGGGGCTTATCCCCCATTCACCCAGCACTGCCGGAGCGTGTTTTTGTATGAGTTCCATCGCTCCTGATGACCGAAACATTCCTACGACCGTCAGAATTGCAACCAAATAGGGAATGATTTTAATTGCTACATCAAAACCGCCTTTTGCTCCTTCGATAAATGATTCATAGACCTTTACGCCCTTGAGGTAAGCATAAAGCGGTAGGCCGACTAGAAAGAGCAGCAATACGATATTCGAAACGGTAGTGGATACGCTATTTAGCAGTGTCTTTCCCCTTACCGGAGTCGAAAACAAACCTCTGCATTCGACTCAAAATGAGAGCGGATGAGATTCCTGCGAAAGTGGAAACTGTAGTCGAAATCAATGCCGGCAAGACTATGACGGCAGGTTCGATGGCTCCGGCGGCTGCCAACATTGCAATTGCCCCTGCCGGAATGATTTGAATACTGGAAGTGTTTATTGCCAGGAACATGCACATTTCATCGGTGGCGGTGCCTTTCCTGGTATTAAGTGAATCGAGATCCTGCATCGCCTTTATACCTAATGGTGTGGCAGCGTTATTGAGACCGAACATGTTTGCAGTAATGTTCATGGCCATAGATCCAAGAGCCGGATGGTCAGATGGTATACGGGGAAAAAGTAGCCTGAGCAGGGGTGAAATCAACTTAACTATTTTGGCGACAATACCGCTGTCTTCGGCAATGCGCATTATACCTAGCCAGAGGCACATGACTCCGGTTAATCCAAGCGCAAGCTTGAAAGCTGAGGTCGCCCCGTCCATCGCTCCTGCTATCATTTCTTTCGTGTTGCCCGTCAACAATGCAATAATTGTTGAAACTACCAGCAGCAGAATCCAGACTGCATTCAACATGAGTTTCTGTACTCTTTCGGAATCCGTCCGTAAAACAAAATAATTCCGGCTTCTCAGATATATGATTTACTTTTGATAAAGGAGATGCTCGAGAGGGGAATAGTGTAGACTTCGTCACCGGCTTCAACGCCGATAAGACCATTTTCGTTCCATATCAGTATTCCATCAATTTTTGTGTCCGATCCTACGAGTCTGATTTGGACTTCAGCCCGTGCAGTAGACATTCTCTGCAAAACACTACTTGTGGTTCCTACCGCGACGGAACTAGTCGGGACATGGAGAGTTGATGAGGGTCCAAGGTTCGTTACAATGGAATCGGCATCTTCAAGACCGTATGGCAGCTCAGTGGGGGCAGTGGCATCCGCTACAACGCTGCCGGCCATGGAAATATCGTCTATGAGTTCATCGATAATGGTTTCATCAAGCACGAGAGAATCATCCAGCGTCTGACTTGTCCCGTGGGCAGGATAGCGATTTTCGGTCGGGTCATCCGTGAATGATGACGTGGGTTGAGCTGCCGGAGCAGACACGGGGGCCGTTACTCTCGTAGGGGCGGGAGGTACAATTCGTTGGCCCAAGTTTTCAAAATCTTGAATGGTATACCTAAAGTTTGGGTTTATGAACTTTACATCGCAATTGACTGGTTTTCCAGTGATTTTTGTGTTCACCGTTTCAGGTAAACGAAGCACGGTATCCAGATTGATATCGGTGTCACATCCGATGTGTTGGCTAATGTTCTTCAGAACTTTCTCTACCCTCTCGGGATCATTAACTTCATTCACTTGCTTGAGCAGCCAATAAAGGTGAGCCCCTCTCCCGGACTCTACTATGATCGAAGGCGCCCTGGGAAAACTTCTTATGGCCTTTGCAGCCTGTTGGGGTCCTTCAAAGAAGACTTGCTTATCTTCATGTCCTTCCGGTCCGATATCCAGATCAGCCCACAATGCAACCAGATAATGAATGTGCTCTTTTTCGGCTTTCATCCGTTCTCTTGGACAAATCCCGAAGTACACGTCGCGTTCATCCCCATAATGCTCTTTGGCCAGAATTTCAATGTTAGGAAAATACCTTGTACTCATTTTGGGATCGCCGCGCCTGAAACTCTTCACAAGAATGAAGCCACGATGCTCTTTGTAGTATTGAGCAAATAGGGCTTCAAGAAAGTCTTTGCGCGTGAACCGTGCAATCATGTGCAAACCTGATCAAATGGGGATAAAACGGGTTTATTTTATTATCGGGTTACAGCAAAGTCAACAAACATCGGGAGTTGAGGCCGCATCCGGTCCAGCTTTCGGCGTAACTTCAATAGCAACATTAACTCTCTCTATTTTTCTTCTTCTGAGCTACAGGCTCTTTCTTCTCATCCTTTTCAGTTTTGTCCGCCGTCCTCTGCTTAGCTTTGTCAAGATTTTCCTGGATCACTTTGTTGTCAGGTAACAGTTTCGCTGCCTTTGTTAGGTAGAGAACTTCTTGTTTATTATCGCCTTTTTTCCCGAGAGTTACTGCATAATCATTGTAGGCTGATGCCAGATCCGATTTAATTTCCTGACTTGAAGGTGAAAAGTTGAGAGCTTTTTGTAGCAGACGAATCTCCTGGTCATGTTTCCGTTCTTCACCTTTCTTGATTGCCTGATTGTGGTATATGGCGGCGAGATTACTCGGAGCGTGTTTGTTGGTGGGGTCCAATTTCGAAACCCTCTCCAATATCTCAACGGCTTTTTCCGTGTTGCCGTTTTTTGCTTCTCCAACAGCTTCTCGAACCAGTAAATTTCCTAGATTGGCAAGGGTCGTCTGGTTCTTCGGATCAAATTTAAGAGATGTTTCGAGCCCCGCAATTTTTTCCGCATTAGAAATCTTGGTGTTTTCTGAAGCAGCAAGATTGTTGTAAGCAGCTGCTAAATTGCTCTTTGTTACAGGGTCGCCGGGAAGCATCTCGAGGGATTCTTTTAGCAGGTTAATTTGAGTGGTCGTGTCCCCCTCTTTTCCTTTCTGCACCGCCAAGTTGGACAATGCACGCCCTAGATGCTCCGTAACCAGGGGATCTTTCGGATTGTACTTGAGAGCGGACTTGAGAAGATCAACCTCTTGACCGTAATCTCCATGCTTTCCTTTATCAACACCAAAGTTGAACAAAGCTGTTGCCAAGTTTTTCTTGATCTTCTCATTTCCCGGATCAGTGGCTAAGGCTTGGCGCAAAATCGAGACTTCTTCTTCAAATTCGCCCCGTCTACCTTGAAGGACACCTGAATTATTTATCAAAGCTGCCAGAGTCCCGCTCAGTGCTTTATTGTTAGGATCTAGTTCGAGAGCTTCTTTGGCGAAATCCAGTTTCTCTTCGTAAGTTAATCTATCGTCAGCACCCGAAACAGCGTGCTGTATTGCTTGTACAAAATTGCTTCTTACATCTTTGTCGTCGGGTGAAACGCCGACCGCCTTGCGCAGCAATGACAATCCTTCTTTGAAATTTCCCTCTTTGATAAAGTGGAGCCCTGAATTATTGTATGCAACCATAAGCACATTTCGATATTTCGAATTCTGAGGTTCGAGTTCAACAGCCTTCTCCAGTGCAGATATAGCTTCTGTGGTATTACCTCTGGATAATGAGTGACTCCCACGGAAAAAGGCATTTTCGGCTTGAACAGTGTCTGAACTCTGCTGAGCCGAAACAGGCAAACTGTAAGCGAGAACGAAAAATAGAGCAGCATATATAGATTTAGTTTTTTTCTTGGAAAAACTCATGGCCTGCATCTCCGTTACTTTCAATAAGAAGTTATCACATAACATATTAGAATATTACTATCAATTTTTAAATCACTAAATGAACTTAGCTTCGTTACGGATCTCAGGCTTAGCCTACTAATCTTTTTATTACTGGTCAATTTCTTCTCAGTTCTTGACAAATTCACAACCAATAGTAAAAGGAGTTCTTTGAGATTAGGCACCTAGGAGATCGACTTATGATTGAAGTGAAGGACCTGACCAAATTTTATGGGCGGCTCACGGCAATTCACAATGTGAGTTTTCGGATTGAGTCAGGGGAAATAGTTGGTTTTTTGGGGCCGAATGGAGCAGGTAAAACAACAACCATGCGTATTTTAACCTGCTTCTCCCCTGCATCGAGCGGCGAAGCGCGTATTTTAGGGATGGACACCCGTGAACACTCTCTACAAATTCGCCGTCAATTGGGTTATCTGCCTGAAAATGTCCCGCTATATGACTGGATGAGCGTAAGAAGCTACCTTTCGTTTGTTGCCAAAGGAAAAGGCCTCAACAAGAAAATGGCTTCCCAAGAAGTTGAACGAACCAGCAGCGCAGTAGGTATCGAGAGTGTTTCCAATAAGCTGATCAAAAACTTATCCAAAGGGTATCGTCAGAGAGTTGGACTTGCACAGGCTCTAATCGGCGATCCGCCTATTCTTATTCTCGATGAACCCACAATTGGGCTCGATCCAAGACAAATCAGAGAGATCCGCAAATTGATCAAGGGTTTCGCAAGGAACAGGACGGTAATATTGTCCACCCACATTCTTCCCGAAGTGAGTCAGGTTTGTGATCGAGTTCTAATAATCAACAAAGGGACGTTGATCGCAGAAGATTCACCCAGAAATCTGACGAGCACGCACGGCAAGTCGATGAAATGTGTGGTTTCGGCCAGAGCACCTGAAAATGAGTTGAAGGATGTACTCGGTCAAATTGAAGGAGTGAAGTCATTGACTGATTACCATCAGGACTCGGCAAAATATCCGTATATTTTAGTTGAATCGGCGGCCGGAACCGACTTGCGTCCTAAATTGGCCAAAACGATTGTTGAAAAAGGCTGGGACTTGCTCGAATTAAAGATGATGCAGTTGAGTCTTGAAGATGTGTTCATCGATCTCGTGACTGAAGAATCGGAAGATGAACCCACAGGATTGGCTGATATCCAGAAGGAGAATGCCTCATGAGAGGTTTTTTTGCTGTATTCCGAAAGGAAATGGCTGGTTTTTTTGTTTCTCCCATTGCATATGCCGTAATATCGGGTTTTCTTCTGATTAGCGGCTTCATTTTTTGGGCGAATGTCTCGTACATGAGCGTCGTAAGCCTTCAGGCTGCCAATAATCCTTTTTTTGCCGAAAAATTCAATGTGAATGACTACATCGTTAGACCCTATCTTGACAATGTGGGGTTCATACTTTTGTTTGTGATGCCCTTGCTGACGATGCGGGTATTCTCGGAAGAAAAGAAGACGGGGTCGATTGAACTTCTCTTAACTTATCCCATTTCAGATTGGGCGGTTGTTTTAGGGAAGTTTGGTGCGATAAAGATGATGATACTGGCTATCCTCGTCAGTACGGTACCCTCGATTTTGCTTCTGTTTGGGATAACGAGCCCCGACATAGGTTCGATAATCACCGGTTATTTGGGTCTCATTTTGCTTGGGGCGTCATTGGGGGCCCTCGGAATCTTCATTTCCTCACTAACGGAGAACCAGATAGTCGCTGCAGCCATCACATTTGCCGCAGTACTTTTTTTCAAAATTCTGAGCTGGGGTGCAGCTCTTGCCGATGAGACCGTAGGTTCTTTTCTCAAACATCTTTCAATCTCAGAGCACTTGGATTCATTCAACAAGGGAATCATCTCGCTCCCTGATCTTTCCTATTTCATCCTTTTCACTGTTTTTTTTCTTTTCATGACTTTGAGATCCATTGAAACATACCGATGGAGGGGCTAATGAGCAAGATTTCCAAAAGAAACCTTCTTCTCGGAGGCGGAACCTTTTTCGGTGTGATTGTTGTTTTGGCAATAATCGTTGTAATCCAATATTTGCTTGTCAATCACCCGAAAAGATGGGACTTAACAGGCACTAATCGTTACACATTAGCTCCACAAAGCAAGAAAATCCTTGATAATTTCAAAGAAAAGAAGGTCTCGTTAGAGGTTTTAGCCTTCTTTGAGACAAAGGAGTTAGGACAAAGAGATCAGGCCAAAGACTTGTTTGATCAATACAGAGATTATTATAGCGAATTCACATATAGGATTATCGATCCGGACAAAGATAGAACCGCCGCAATTCAAAATAAAATCGAAAATTATCCCACCATAATCGTCAAAGAGGGAACAAGAGAAGAGAGAATAACAACCCTTGATGAGGAATCTTTGACGAACAGTCTTGTCAAATTGATGCGATCCGAACCCAAGAAAGTGTATTTCTTGAAAGGTCACGGCGAGCTTTCCGCAACCTCAACTGAACCGGAAGGATTCAGTGCAGCCAAGGCATTTATCGAGAAACAGAATTATAAAACGGAAGAGCTGGTATTGCTTCAAGCACCTGAGATTCCTCCGGATGCCAATTTGGTTATTATAGCCGGCCCGAAAACAGATCCACTCGAACCTGAATTTGAATCACTCAAAAGGTATTTGCAAAGGGGGGGTAGCTTATTGGTGCTGCTAAATCCTTTCAAAACGCCTCAGTTGGCTGCGTTCCTAAAGCAGTATGGATTCGAAACCGCAAACGACATCGTTATCGACCGGATGAGTCGTGTTTTCGGCGGAGACTACCTTATTCCCGTGATAACGACATACATTAAATTCCCGATCACCAAAGACTTCGGACTTGCGTCGTTTTTCCCCGAGTCTCGATCCGTTAAGGCAATTGAGCAGTCTACGCCCACCATCACGGCCCAGAACCTGGCGTTGACCAGTCCAGTGTCTTGGACGATCTCCGAAGAACAACTCAACGAAGGAAAAGCCGATTTTGATGCCGCCAAAGGAGTTCAAGGACCGATTTCAGTTATGGCCGTCTCTCAGATAACCAATGAGCCCGACAAAGCGAAATCATCGGGCTTAGTAAATGAAGGTAAACAGGAGTCTCAAGATTCACCGGAACGTCCTAAGAAGGCGAGAATAGTTGTTACGGGTAGTTCCTTATTTGCATCCAACAAGATCATACAAGCACTCCAGGCAAATAAAGAATTGTTCCTCAATACGGTGTCATGGCTGGCCGAAGATGAAAATTTGATTGCGATCAGACCTAAGACCGGAAAAGCCCAACCTATCATTCTCTCCGGGATAGAGCCTGCTTTAATTCTGTTCATCCCGGTCGTGCTGGTTCCCTTGGCATGGATTATCGCTGGGATCATCGTCTTTATTGTAAGAAGACGGACGACAACTGCTTGAGGAAAATTTCATGAAGCTGCGTCGCATTCTTATATACCTAATTATATTGCTGGTGATCGGCGGGTATGCACTGTACGATAAGAAACAACGCCAGGAGCAAACTGCGGCCGAAGAAAAGTCGTCAAAACTGTTGCAATTGGACAAAGATAAAATCAATGCAATAGAACTACGCTCTAAAGATGGCGGCGTGACTAAACTGCAGAAACCGGCCGACATATGGGTCATAACCGATCCAATTCAAACAAAAGCTGATGCCGGTACGACTTCGTCGATCATTCAATCGGCTTATGAAGCGAAACCGGAGAAGACGCTGTCCGAGAGGGAAACTAATTGGACGGAATACGGTTTAGCCGATCCCGAGTTTTCAATGACGCTGTTCGCTCCGGAAAAGTCAACCACGATCAATTTTGGTGAAATGAATCCTTCGCGGACCGGATATTATGTTCGCATTGACGATCAACCCAAGCTTTACTTGGTCGCGGACACTCTGAGAAACGCACTCAGAAAATCTCTCTTGGATTTGAGAGACAAATCTGTCGTTAATATTGCAACGGATGATGTTGATTATCTCGCTATAAAAAAGGATGAGGGCAGTATTCAGCTGAAACGAGAGTCTGACGAAGAATGGTACATTGTAGAACCGATTAGATCGAAGGCAAAAAAATCCACGTTAACAGCACTTGTACGCTCATTAACGACATTCAATGCAGATGAAGTAATTGATGTTCCTGGAAAACCGTTGAATTTTTACGGTTTGGATCGTCCTATGGCTACTGTAGAGCTAAAAGGGAAAAACTTTCAGCAAACACTTGAAATCGGGGGGCCTCAGATCAAGGAAGATGGATCCAAGTCGGAGACGAAGCTTTACGCCAAAATACGAGAACGTGAGCCGATCTACGTAATTGAAAACAGGATCCCCAAATCTTTAAAAGTAGCAGCAGACGATTACAAGAATCGTAATCTGGTCTTCTTCAAGCCTGATGAAATCCGTCAATTGGAAGTTATTTTGGATGGAAAGACTTGGGAGGCCGCAAAGAGTCCGGAAGGCAAATGGACTCTAAACCAGCCGGAAAAGCGTGAGTCCATGGAAGCATGGCTTGTAAGCTCAATTCTGTGGGACATTAAAGATCTTGAATGGAAGTCGTCCATCAAATCGAACCAGGAAGATTTCCCGGCGGTTGGACTCGAGACCCCTGAATTGATGATCAAACTCATCAAATCGAATGATGAAATAGTTGAAATCAGAGCTTCCAGGCAAAAGACATCCGGAATCGACAAGGGGGATTCCAGTTTAAACGAATCCAAAACCTCTACGACAGATCTCGTCGCAATCACGAACCCATCGAGTGAAGAGAAAGGATTACTTGTGATTGATTCGAATTTTCTTACTCGTCTGAAAACAAATCTGGATCGCTTAACGGAAAAGCCAAAATAGTACAAATTTAAAGTTACGGGCCGGTAAGTACCGGCCCTATTCAAGAAAATACATGATCCATTAATTAATCGTGCAGGCAGAAGAAAAGTTTTCTGGTCCGAAAGGAGACATTTGCCTCAAGAACTGAATTATAGGCGGGAGTTCTTTAAGAACAAAATCTATTTCTTGCTCGGTATTATAGCGAGAAAGTGAAAAACGAATTGATCCATGCACCGCAGTGAATGGAACGCCCATTGCCCTTAATACATGCGATGGTTCCAAAGATCCCGAGGTGCAAGCCGAGCCGGAGGAAGCGCATATACCCTTATCGTCCATGCGCATTAGTATGGCTTCTCCTTCAATATACTCAAAGCCTATGTTGGAGGTGTTGGGGAGTCTAAATTCTTTGTCTCCGTTTACCCTGCACTGAGGAATAGCAGCGAGCAAACCCGATTCCAATTTGTCGCGCAACCTTTTAACTTCTCCATTCTCCTCATCAAATTTCTGCATTGCTCTCTTCGCGGCTTCTCCCAAACCAACAATGCCGGGTACGTTTTCTGTTCCACCTCTTCTACTCGATTCCTGGTGTCCTCCGAGGACGAACGGATTAAATCTCGTTCCTTTCTTGATATATAGTGCTCCAATTCCCTTGGGTCCATGAAGCTTGTGACCGGACAACGATAGAAAGTGAGTCTCCGTCGAGGCTAAATCCAGATTGATCTTTCCTACCGCTTGAACTGCATCAGTATGCATTAGCGCACCATGTTCCGCCGCGATCTCAGCAATTTGAGATATGGGAAAAATTACCCCCGTTTCATTATTTGCCCACATTATCGAAACAACGGCCGTTTTGTCCGTGATTTTGGCCCGTACCTCATCCAAATCGAGCCTACCCTGCTTGTCGACTGATAACCATCTTACCGTGTAACCTTTTGATCTTGCCAAATACTTGCACAAATTGAGAACTGCCGGATGTTCCACCCTACTTGTGACGATTTCACGCCTTTCAGGGTTGGTCGCAAGCGCACTTAATATGGCAGTAGAGTCCGATTCAGTTCCGCCGGAGGTAAAAAGAACTTCCTGCGGCGAAACACCAAGCAGATTGGCAAGATTTTCACGAGCAATCCTTACATCGCGCCCCACTGAACCGCCAAATGTGTGCATGCTCGAAGGATTACCGTATCGTTCGACGAAAAAGGGCTTCATAGCATCGAATACGGCCGGATCCACCATGGTGGTAGCATTATTGTCAAGGTAAATGACGTTCATTCATCTGCCTCCTCGACATAGAGATCCGGGTCGACCAATTCCTTGAGCTTTGATTCAATGCCTTTCTTGGTGAGGGCGGAACTTGGACAAGATGTGCACAAACCGCGAAAAGCTAGAGTTACTTTATTTCCGTCAAGGTCGATCAGCTCTAGATCACCTCCGTCGTGCTGAAGCATGGGCCTTATTTCGGTTTCCACTACTTCCTGAATGCGAGCAATTTTTTGTATATTGGTCAGTTTTTTCGTGGGCGAGTGTTTTGCGGTCTGATCCTTCTTCATTTCACCACGGACCTGATCAATAATTGCTTGAATTTTGTCTTGGCACAGGCCGCAGCCCCCTCCTGCCTTCGTATAATGAGTTACCTGTTCGACGGTGGACAAATTATTTGCCTTGATCTCGTTCCTGATTTGTTCGTCCGTGACTCCAAAGCATTCGCACACAAGTTCACCATCAAGGTGTTCTTTTGGAGCGGGCTCATTCCTGTAACATGCAACTGCTGCATGAAATGCATCCCGACCCATGACGGAGCAATGCATTTTCGCATTGGGTAATCCCCCAAGATAATCGGCTATATCCTGGTTGGTGATTTTTAACGCTTCATCAACTGTTTTGCCTTTTATCATTTCCGTCAACGCGCTGCTGGAAGCAATTGCACTGCCACATCCAAACGTCTGAAACCTAGCATCCACAATTGTCTCCGTGTCAGGGTCTATTTTTACATAAAGCTTCAGAGCATCTCCGCATGCAAGTGATCCGACCTCACCCACTGCATTGGCATCTTCCAGCACACCTGTGTTACGGGGGTTAAAAAAATGTTCTTTCACGTCTTCGCTATATTCCCACATGGGCCACCTCATGGTTAACGATCTTGCGCTTTGTTTACATAACAAACCTGAGTTGTCACTTCAACCATTCATGCGCATGTCTACTCGTATTTTGATGCCGGAAAACGTGCAATGATTCGTATCATTATGGCGTCTCCAGGCTCGAAATCCTCTCTAAATGCGTGTACACTATGCTCAGGATCAAACGCTCATGAAACACAAACATGTTCTTACTGCATTTACCATCAAAATTGCACTGCTTGTTCTTTCGTTCTACTCGCTTCTCTTTTCCGGTTGTGCAACAGGTCCCGACAACAAGAACATCGACATATCCGAGCTAATAACGGAGGCGGAGAAAAAAACCTACCTCGTTAAGCAATTCAAGGCAGAATTTGTAAAGACTCGATCGACGGACATCTTTAAGAATCCAATGACTGTCGAAGGAAGCCTAGTATTTCAAAAACCTAATTCGTTTCGAATGTTTTTGCGTGGCGATGTAAATGTGGAAATTATCTCAAATGGTAAGCTGGTGATGATCACCCACGACGGAATAGACAAAGAAAAGTTTGAGGTTTATGGGGAACGCGACCTTTCGCGAATGTCTGATCCATTGATGACCCTTCTTCAGGGCATTGGTAATGGTGATCTACGAAATTTCGTCTCTCATGGACGCAGTGTTCGCGATGGCTCGCTCGTGTTGGAAGCTCGGCCGGAAAACGACAATCGAATGGAGAGAATTCGAAGAGTCTCTCTCAAAATAACTGAATCCGGGGAAATAAAGAAGGTAGTATTTCAATTTAAAAACGGAAACGAAGATGAGACCACGTTCAAATCCTGGCGAATGCTGTCCTCTGATGACCCTGAAATTGTATCTTTGACCAACCAGCTTCAAAAATTAAGTGAATATGCAACTTCCAAACTTAGTCTGTTGGAAGATCAGAGTTACTTGGATGTCGGCAAGTACTTGATAGCTAAATCCAATTCAATAAATCGCCACGAATGACCAATAAATACGGCATCACTCCATTCCTGGTTTCTCGTTTTTCCCCAAACACCTTGCCTGGGAGCAACGATTATTGTGTCGGGAAAAGCCTCTCCTTTGTTCAAGTAAACGGCCTCTACGGTCTGACCGTTGTGCTTGTAGATTCTAAACCCACTCACATCAATCCGTCCCTAGATCTCCACGGATCTTTCAGATGCACTCCCTTTATGCCTGCGTAGAGCATAACCGGAATCATTAATATGAAGGCTATGACCAGTAAACAGCAGACAAGCATCAAAATAGGAACCATTGCAGTAATGAACCAGAATGTCCGAATTATTCCCGCATCGATGGGATGTAAGAGGTGAAATCTTAGAGCTGAGCCCGATAACGCTTTCATCATTGAGTTCTCGACGCGTCCACGGGAACTTGATATCCATTCTTAGTGGTAAGTGTTCCCACCAGCCTACCATCAGGAGTGACATTCCCCTTAAAACGATGCCCACTGGTATGTGATACAGAAACCGACGTGCCCGCCATGCTGCCTGAGAAATGGTATGTATTTTTTGCTCCACCTGGACTATACACAAATGCTACACCGCTCAAGAAATTACCTTTCTGATTAATCTGCGCTTTAACTTTGGAACCCATAACGCCGGCGCTCCAATTGCCGCTCAAATTAAAACTTGATCCAAAAACTTGCATAGCTAAGCCCAAGGACAGCAGAATACATAGCAAAAGTCTCTTCATAACCGATCTCCGAATATTTGGTGTTTACTATTAATTTCGTATCTGAATCATGATTCTGATCAATCAAATTCCAAGCATTTGCAGCAGCAATTATAGCTTATGTTACCCGGTAAACGTGAAAGTTCCGTGCTACGGAACATCCAGTCGAATTGTGCTTGTCATGTAACGCAATAGTTCGCGGGCGATTCGCCGTGACGTAACCTTGTCGACTGCAGTTAGCACGCCGATTTCACTGTTCTCAGTGCGTGCAATAAGAATTTCAGGGCGAAATTCTTTCTGCGAGTCTGAAATTCTCAATGAGATCGGGACCGGCAAAAACTCGAAAATTGTTTGGTCGCCTTCTTCGACCGCAAGAGCGGACATCTGGGCGAGTCCAAGTAACAGGTGCCGATCCGGCTTTGGTCTTCCGTGTTCCACTAGGATTTCGGGGATAGATTCTCGACAAAAAGCGATTACTAACTCCATTTCTTTCGAAAACAGATTGAGTCTAGGAGTTGGTGAAATGTAGATCTTCATTGGACTCTAAATGGATACTGTGAAGTGGTATCTCACACTAGGCTTTAAGTGAACGCCTCAGAGCCTCCGAGAGAATTATTGCGGCAGTTTGAGCAACATTAAGTGATTCAATTTTACCGATCATGGGAACCGATAAAGCGAAATCACACTTTTCCCGGATCAGTCTTCGAATTCCGGTAGCTTCGGAACCAAGGACTACAGCACTTTTTGACTGAAATTCAATATCGAACAAACTTGTCGATGAGCCCGATTCTGCGGCATAAATCCAGTAACCGGTTTTCTGGAGGGATTCCAATGTTCTGGCGAGGTTTGTCACGCGGGCTATTTTTACGTATGCCGATGCACCAGCGGAGGCTTTTTCAACAGCAGCAGTAATCGGAGCCGCACGATCTTTGCTCAATACAATTCCCGCTCCACCCAGACACTCCGTACTACGCATAATGTTACCCAAATTTGAAGTGTCCTGGATTTCGTCGAGCACCATAATTGGACCGGGCGCCGATGTGATGGATTCAATTTCGGCATAGGGGAAAGGTCCGACTTTGGCGGCAATTCCCTGATGATTTTGAGTGAGAGTCAGGTCCGACAACTCATTGTTCTTCACAAACGTCACCGGTATCCCGGTATGCGAGAGATTTTTGATGTCCGGCAAATCCTTGAGGGATTCCCGGGCCATAATCAGCTCGCGAATTTGTCTACGCCCTGCCTTGATTGTCTCCAAGACGGGATGGATGCCGTAAATCAGGATCTGATTCGGATGGGTTTTCGGAGGCTTTTTCAATCTTTTTTGATGTCGACGGACGGTGTCTTCTCAATATCTTCGGGATTGGGGAGACGTCCCGAAACGGTTCCTTTGGCGATTTCACGAAGAGCCATAACAACTTCCCTGTTGTCTCTCTCTTTAACGGTCAGTGGAGCGCCCCGCTTTAGTTCTTTGGTCCTTTTTGAGGCTAAAATCACCAATGCAAATCGGTTTTCTACTCTCTCAAGACAATCTTCAACTGTTACTCTTGCCATTCGTGTCCTCTTTATTCGATGTTCTGTGTTTGTTCGCGTATTTTTTCAAGTTCCGTCTTCATGTTTATTACACTAGACGCAATGTCCGTAGATGCCGACTTCGACCCCAAGGTGTTGATTTCTCTATGCAGCTCCTGTAAGAGAAAATCCAATTTCCGACCTAAAGGGGAGCCCTCTTTTCCAAATTTCCGGAATTGCTCGATGTGACTTTCGAGCCGTGTTAATTCTTCCGTCACATCGCTACGATCCGCAATGACGGCAGCTTCTTGGGCCAGCCTGTCTTGGTCAAGCTGTAGGCCTCCGGTTAATTCCTGAATCCGTTTTGCCAATCTATCCTTAGCTACCATAGTGATTTGATGGGTGAAGGGCCGAATTTGAGCAGCGGTGTCCCCTATCGATTTCAGCCTGAGTTCAATATCACGCCATAGAGCTGATCCTTCCGTAATCCTCATGCTCTCAAGGTTGTCCAATGCTCCCCTAAGACTCTGCTCCACCACAGACCATTCTTCTTCGATGGCACCTTCCTTCTCCACAGGCTGAATTATATCTTTAAGGCTCAGCATGTCCGAAACGGTAATGTCGCCTGACAAGTGAAAGCTGCTTTTCAAATCCTTGAGGCACTTGAAATATCCCGCAGCGAGATTTTCATCGAGTACAACTTCTACGAGATGACTTCTCCCTCCCGTGCGGTTTACTCCGACTTCAAACTTACCGCGGTTGATCTGCTCGCCCACAATCTTTCGTATGTTAGGTTCAAAAACAGAGTACATTTTGGGGAGTTTTAGGGATACATCCAGGAACCGATGGTTGACCGACCGGATTTCCACCGTAACCTCGAGGTCGCCTTTGACGGCCTTGCCTCTCCCGAATCCCGTCATGCTTTTTACGGCCCCGCTCACGGATTTTGAATTTTCCACTTATAGTGCTCTCTTATGTTTTTTAGAGTTTGCAAAAGTTGTTCGTCTCGATAATCTGGGTATGTCCACTCTAATGGAACGTAATTACCGCGCCGAAAAATGAGCGTGAGATCCGCGAATATTCCATTATCCAGATAGATTCTATGTGCGTTATTCTTGCCGGTGCCCAAAACAAAATTACCCAGGGTTAATAACCCGGGGTCAAGATTAAATGTTCTCTTTCCGTGAATGGTATAGGACTGTTCGAGGTGATTCGTCAAGCACTTGATCTCGGCAAGTTGATTCCGCTCTACCGGCCTAACGAAACTCCAAATCCATCGACTTATGCCCTGCCCCATTTCCTGGTCATAGTACTTCGTATAAAAGAACGCAAAGGGACCTACGTCCAACTCTATGGGACCGAACTTGTGCTCCAGAAAATCTCTGACGTTTGTTGTGGATTCTTTCTTCGGCGTAAGAACGCTAATAACAAGCTGAGCAGGTTCGGGAATTTTAGGGGTACTCATTCCTTGAAATTATGGTTACCCGATCTGAAAGATGTATGCCTTTTGGAGTAGGATCGGCATTGCAATCAATTGCGTTCTCGTCCAGCGGCTTCCAATTCCTTTTCAGTCAGCAACTCGACACCTTCCAACATTGCCTTGGGAAACGGTTTAGCTTTGGTCTCAAAGACTTTTGTTTCTGTATCTTTACGTCTTCGGATCACCTTTAGCGGTCTAGGTTTTGTGAACTCAGCTTCAGACAATTCTTCTCTCATATGACCTTTGCCCTGCGATGATTTGTGCTCTTCTATGTGAGCATTATTGTTTATTTTTGTTTCCAAATGGATCTCGCACTCTGCTATGGATACCGCTCCTTCAAGACGCATCCTTTTGACCGAACCGGCTATCCGAGGAATTGCACCTGAAAGAATAGTTTTGTACTGCGACAGAGTGGGAATTTTTCTACTTGTATTCAGATGGACGAAATTCTCCCGAATCGTGTTCATCCGCTCTAAGTCCCGGTCCTCATTCTTATTATAATCAAATTCAAGCTGGTTACTTCTGAATTCTACTTTTCTCGAATCAAAATCAAAGTATGGGATTTTGCGCGTATCAAGACATGAATTTGATTCGGGTGAAAAATTTGAATACCTTTTAATTTGTTTCTGTTCAAGTCTCATTTTAATCCATAATTAATTAATTCGCGTCCTATTGGTAAAAAAATATATATGGTAGCTAAATAAGTCAATCTTCTCAATGGCTTCTCACTTACGCGGATTAAAATTAACCATCACATTTTTCGGATTTTTTCTTCCTCTTCTTCACTGGTCTTGCATTCGATACAATGAGTAGTCACGGGCCGTGCTTCAAGTCTTTTGAAGTCAATTGGTTCACCACATACTTCGCAAAAACCGAACGTTCCCTCCTCAACTTTTTCCAGAGCCTTGCGTATTTTGCTTATAAGTTTTCTCTCGCGATCCCTGATCCTTAACTCAAAGTTTCGATCGGACTCCAATGATGCGCGGTCAGTCGGGTCTGGAAAGGTGCTTTTGCCTTCGCCTTCAGTCATGTCACCAACGGTTCGTTCCGCTCCTCTTATTAAATCATCAAGCTGCTTTTGGAGTATGCCTTGGAAGTATTCTAAATCTTCTTTTTTAAGTTTCATGTTGTTCCTCCATGGTTCCGCAAATAAAGATGCGGATTGTGGCAAAACTGCCGCCGACTATAGCTAATTATTTCGAGTCCATTTGGCTCTACTGGGAAAACCGAATTTGTCCACGACCCAGCAAATCATGTAAGTGTATAATGCCGCTTAGTTTTCCGGAGTCTTGTACAACGGCAAGGGCGGTAATAAGTTTTCGTTCCATTATTTCCAGTGCTTCCGCTGCAGTTTGATCTTCCGTTATGACCAGAGGGTTTGAAGTCATTAAATCAGATGCTTTTCGCAATAAAATCAGATCGTCATGTTCCAGGGCCCGCCTTATGTCTCCATCGGTGATTATTCCGAGTAGTGTGTCGCTCTCGGTCACTAGAGTGAATCCCAGGTTGAGTTTGTTTATTTCGGCAATCACGTCTCTTATCTTATCCCCTTTGGAAACCTCAGGAGCTGATTTGCGGTCCAGCATCATGTCTCTGACTTTCAGATTAAGTCTCTCCCCTAGGCTTCCCGCCGGATGATGCCTTAAGAAATCCTCTTTTTTGAAACCTCTCCGTATCATAAGCGCGACCGCCAGGGCATCGCCCAGAGATAAAGCTGCGGTGGTGCTGGCAGTGGGAGCCATATTCAAGGGACAGGCTTCCTTGGGAACTCTGCAATTCAAGACGAAATCGGCCACTCTCGCCAGCGTGGAGCTTGCTCCACCGGTCAGCGCTACTATTGCGGGGCCTCTCTTTTTAACAGTAGCTACTAAAGACGTGATTTCCGGAGTTTCACCGCTGTTTGAAATTGCTATTAAAGCGTCATCTCTCCCAACTATTCCAACGTCGCCATGAAGTCCATCGACAGGATGAACAAAAATGGCGGGAGATCCCGTACTTGTGAGCGTTGCTGCAATTTTACGTCCTATTATTCCCGATTTTCCGACTCCGGTTATGATAATGCGGCCTCTCAAGGCGTAAAGAAAATCAACACACAAATCGAATTTCTCGTCCAAAGATGCACTAACCGCAAGAATTCCCTGAATTTCCGTTTCCAGTACTTTTCTGGCAACCTCAAGCGGCCTGGTGGTCGGATTAGATATTTCTGGAGATTGCATCGCTCACCATGTCCACCACTCGATTGACTAGGGTTTCATTTTCCCCTTCAGCCATTACTCTGCATAACATCTGAGTCCCTGAATAGCGTACGAGCAGTCTGCCGCGCCCATTGAGAAGATTTTCGGCTTCGTTCATTGCGGCCTTAACGGTAGGTACGTCGTCTAAGTTTATCTTTCTGAGTACTGGTACATTTCGGAGCAGTTGAGGGTACGTGCTCACGAATGAGACCAATTCCGACAATGGTCTGCCCGTGTCTCTCAGGATGCGTAATACCTGAAGAGCTGAAATGATACCGTCCCCCGAAGTGTTGTGATCAAGAAAAACGAGATGTCCTGACTGTTCACCCCCGAAATTCAAGTCATTGCTGCGCAGTTTCTCTACCACAAAACGATCGCCGACATCAGTTCGTATCAAATTGATTCCCGAATCTCTCATTGCGACTTCCAGACCCATATTGCTCATCACTGTCGCGACCAGGGTGTCTTTCCGCAGAACACCCCGCCGTTTCATGTCCAATGCAACGAGCCCCATAATTTTGTCGCCGTCAACCTCATTACCCTTTTCATCGGAAAATATGACCCTATCTGCGTCGCCGTCAAATGCAATCCCGATATCAGCACCTGTTGAAACGACGTTGGAGCAAAGATTATTTGGATAAAGCGATCCACAGGCATCGTTAATGTTTGTACCATTCGGAGTGATTCCCAGAGCAGTGACATCGGCACCGAGTTCGTCGAAAACTGCCGGTCCCGCTTTGTATGCTGCACCGTTAGCGCAATCGACTACTATTTTCAACCCGTTAAGGTAGAGACCTCTCGGTAAGGAGCTTTTGGAGAAAACAATGTATCGACCAATAGAATCATCAATCCTGTAAGCGCGACCAATGTTCTCACCGGTAGGAAACGCCAATTTTTCGGTATTTTGAAGAACGAGATTCTCCAGATCGAATTCGAGTTCGTCAGATAACTTAAAACCTTCTGAATCGAAAAACTTGATCCCATTATCTTCGAATGGATTGTGAGATGCCGAGATCACTACCCCATAAGCACACCGCATGTTCACGGTGAGAAATGCAACCGCAGGTGTCGGTATCGGACCGGCGAGCAGGGTGTCAACTCCCATTGAACTGATTCCTGCAATCATCGCTGTTTCAAACATGTACCCGGAAATTCGCGTATCTTTGCCGATGATGATGCGCGATTTTCTGCCGGACTGCCGAGCTAAAAATGCGATGGCTCGCCCCAATTTCATGGCCGTTTCAACGGTCATTGGAAATTCGTTGGCTTTTCCCCGAATCCCGTCAGTGCCGAAAAGTTTTTTTTGCATATAGGGTAGAATACTCCGGTCCCAAGCTTCAAGAGCCGATCAGACACCCCATAGAGGAGATTTGATTTTGAGCAACTGAACGGCTACATTGTAACCGCTTAGTGCATGTTCGAATCGAAAATGGCGTTAGCGGAACTTAATCTTTTACTATACCCAGTTTTGCAATGTCTTACAAGATTTATATTCCTCATGCGAAACATGCTCAAATAAGAAGCATCTGATAGCACATAAATAATTCGGAACGTAAGGCTTTTTAATGATAGATCTTCATGTACATACAATAATGTCCGATGGGACTCTTACACCGCCTGAAGTAGTTCGCCTGGCCTCACAGTATAATCTACGAACGATTGCCATAACGGATCACGACACTGTAGCAGGGATATCATCCGCCCTCGAGATGGGCACAGAAATTGGGATTGAAGTTGTACCAGGAGTAGAGATTAGTACGGATTCCTCACCGGGGTTCATGCACATACTCGGGTATTGGATCGATATTGAAAACCCTTTGCTAAAGACTAAACTCGAATTCCTCAGAAGAGAACGTCACGTTCGTATGGATAAAATTCTGGAAATTCTTTCGACTCTCGGAAAAGAAATCACTCGGTCCGAAATCCACGATGAGGCTATTGGTGGAGTTCCCGGCCGTCCGCATTTGGCAAAAATACTCATGAGAAAGGGTTACACGAGGTCGATGCAAGAGGGATTTGAGAAGTATCTAAACAGGGGAGCACCGGCTTACGTAGAAAAAAGAAAACTTTCTGCTCAAGAATCCATAGCTCTGATTGTGCAATCAGGAGGAATCCCCGTACTTGCTCACCCATATTCGTTGCGCGCCCAATCCTCAGTGGAATTCGAAAAACGCATTTCTGAATTGGTCGATTTTGGACTAAAAGGAATCGAGGTATATTACCCGGTTCACAATTCAGAACAAATTGATCAATATCGAAGAACTGCAGCAAAGTTCGGGCTGTCGATAACAGGAGGCACGGATTTCCATGGAGCAAACAAACCCAACATAAAGTTGGGATCATTTCCGTTTAACGGTAGGCTACCCTATTCGATTGTGGAAGATCTCCGGAAGCACTTGGTTGCACAGCCCCCCAACAGTCGTGAACATCCTGCCGGATTTAATTCATGAAAAAAAAGATTGCCGTATTAGGGCTCGACGGCGTACCACACAGTCTACTCACGAAGATGATTGGATCCGGAATTATGCCTGAGACTGCCGATATATTCAAAACGGGCAGTCTTCACCGCATGGAAACGTGTTTGCCGCCGATTTCCTCCGCGGCCTGGACTTCTTTCATGACGGGAGCAAATCCCGGGGAACACGGCATTTTTGGGTTTACTGATCTGAAACCGGGTCGAATTGCCCTTCATCTTCCGTCTTTCGACGACATTGGAGTACCTGTTATATGGAACCAAATACCGGACAAGAGAGTTCTCGTAATTAACTTGCCCTTTACCTACCCCGCTCGACCTCTCAACGGAGTATTGGTGTGCGGTTTTGTAGTTCCTAACCCTGCTAAAGGCACTTACCCTCAGGATGTTCTATCCTTTTTAAAGTCATATAACTACGATTTTGACGTCGATGCCGTCAAAGGAAGATCCGACCGCTGGGGTTTTATGACGGAGCTGTTCGAGAATCTGAACACTCTTGAAAAAGTCACAGCTCGATTAATTCAGGCAGAATCATGGGATTTGATAATAACGGTGGTAACGGGAACGGATAGGCTTCATCATTTTTTCTACGGTGCAGTCGAAAATCCCAAGGATCCGTTTTATGAATCTTTCTACAATTACTATAAGCGTCTGGACAAATTCATTGGGAATTTCGCGAATCTTACTGGAGCGGGATCTCAATTGATAATGCTTTCCGATCATGGTTTTTGCAAACTTGAAAATCAATTCAATGTCAATGCGCTACTAAAAACCCTCGGTTTTCTTAAGTTTTTAAACATGAGTCCGAAGGGACTGGAAGATGTATCCTCAGACTCCATTGCTTTCGCTATGGATCCTGGGAGGATCTATATCAACTCGCAGGATAGGTTTGAGAACGGAAAAGTTAGAGCATCGGGCTATGATGAAACCGTTGCTCGGGTACAATCAGCTTTTCAGAGCCTTAAATTTCAGGATGTCGGCCTCTTCAATCCCGACATAGTTGATATGCCCTTGTTCGAAAGTGTGAGGACGAAGAAGGATGTGTACTGTGGTAATCGTTTGAGCAATGCCCCTGATCTCGTCATTGTTCCTCATCGAGGTTACGATGTTAAAGGGGCGCTAAGTCCTAGTGTTGTCTGTAGTCAGGATATCTTTACGGGCATGCATGTCCATGACGATGCTTTTCTCTTTCTAGGAGACGGGTTTGAGACTCAACTGGGGACTACAGCTCAGATTACGCAGGTTAAGGACATAATATTACGAAGTTTTCGTGATTTCTCATAGAAGCATGATGAACGTAGTTCTTGTCAATCCGGAAATTCCTCCCAACACCGGCAACATTGGTCGGCTGTGCTGTGCTACCGGAGCTAGATTACACCTGATCAAGCCTCTTGGTTTCGAGCTGTCCGACAAGTACCTGAAACGTGCCGGGCTGGACTACTGGAAAAAGGTGGAACTTACTATTTGGGAAGACCTGGGCAGGTATTTGGAATCTGTAACCCCCGATAAAATTGTGCTCACAAGCGCCAAGAGAGGGAGGCTCTACACTGAAATCCAGTATGGGACGAATGATCATATACTTTTTGGGCCGGAGACTACCGGTCTTTCTGAAGACGTATTTGGATTGTTTCCGGAGAGAATTGCCCGTATTCCAATTAGGATAGACAAAGTGAGGAGTCTCAATCTTTCCGTATCCGTCGGAATCATGGTGTACGAGGCTTTACGCTCCACTGGAACTCTGCCGAGTTTGGACATATGACGGCTTGCAAAACCGTTTATCCCCCGCCCCTGCGAGAGGGTGACACCGTCGGCATAATAGCGCCGGCCGGCCCTGTAAATCAGAATCTGTTGAACCAAGGAATCGCTGAACTAGAAAAGCTCGGCTTGAAGACTGTTCTCGGTAAGTCGGTTGCTGCGGAATCGGGATATTTGGCCGGGTGTGATGAAATAAGACAGTCCGATGTGAACTCAATGTTCAAGAATCCAAATATTCACGCCTTATTTGCCGCAAGAGGGGGCTACGGCTGCATGAGAATGCTTGAATGTCTGGATTACAAATCAGTTAGACTCAATCCGAAGATCGTTCTCGGAATGAGTGACATAACGGCTCTTCAATCGGCACTATTTAAGAAATCGGGATTGGTTACGCTTGCAGGTCCGATGGTGGCCGGTTGCATAGGAAATGGGCTGGATCATATATCTTCCGAGAGTCTGCACCATTTTCTTTTCCGACCAATTTCGCATAATTATATATTTGCTTCTGCAACGGAAGGAAAGGTTCTGGCTCCTGGGAGAGCAGTCGGAAATCTTTTGGGCGGCTGCCTTTCCCTTATCTGTGCTCTGCTCGGCTCGAAATATTCTTGTAGTTTCAAGAATGCCATCCTGTTCATTGAAGACGTGAACGAACCGCTCTATCGGATAGACCGCATGCTAATGCAGCTTCATTTGGCCGGCGTTTTTAAGATAATTTCAGGGTTAATTTTGGGAAGGTTTTTGGATTCATCCGGAAACATCCTGGACAACGAAGTGGAAAGCATTCTGTTTTCAATAATTACCCGGCCCGGTTTTCCTATAATATCGCGAATTCCGCATGGTCATTCTCTTCCAAATCTGACTTTTCCGCACGGAGCACATGTGGAGCTGAATACTGACGACAAATCCTTGAGAGTTGCAGTGGATGGTCCTTGACATGTTTTGTCCATTTACTTAGGATCAAATGAATCAGGAGGGATGGCCGAGTGGTTTAAGGCGGCGGTCTTGAAAACCGTTGATCGAAAGATCCGGGGGTTCGAATCCCTCTCCCTCCGCCACAAAAACAATGATCGGATTTGTCACCGATTCACTGTAGAATTCACCTAAGATTCAACTCAGACTCAGTCCTGTTCTGATACCGTCCAGAATTTGTCTCGAACAAAGGCGGTTTACATGCTCAAGACAAAAGTGTTTCTCCTGACGCTCGCCTTGATAATGATGTTTCCCGGAATCTCTTGCGTCTATTCCGATTACGAACTTGACTCATGCATTGAGGATTGCAGGAGTACTTTTGATCCCGACAAGGATCAGATCAGTTATTCCGGATGTGTTGAGGAGTGTAAGCGAAGAAGTGAAGACAGAGCTGCAAGTGAATCCATCAAACCGGTTCAATAACTCCTACTATTAGTTTCGTCATTCCCTCAGTAGCTCCGAGTCGAATGCATCAGAATTGATCATTATTTTCTCTAATTTCATATTCCCTGTAGAACCGGACAAAATAATCAATACCCGACCAAAGAGTCAGCATGAGTGCGACGTAGAGTAATACTGTGCCTATAACGTGAAAGTTCACCATGATACCGAAATCGTATTCGTAATGAATGATCAGGGGAACAATGGCAGCAAACTGCACTACCGCTTTAAGCTTACCTATAGGGCTCGGTTGCAAAGTTGTATCCCATGATTTAGTTATCGCGCGAAGAGCACTTACGGCAACTTCCCGACTGATGATTAACATTACTATCCACGCCTGGACTCTGTCTTGCGCAATGAGCATGATCAGTGCCGAAGTCACGAGCACTTTGTCTGCTATTGGATCAAGGAATCGCCCGAAGGAAGATTCTACGGAAAATCGCCGGGCAATAAAGCCATCAAAAAAATCGGTGAGTGACGCGATCAAAAATATGATTCCTGCGGCAGCCGACGGAACCCTTCCATCGAAAAACTGCAGAATAATTATCGGAGGCACAAGGACAAGGCGTCCAAGCGTAAGAAAATTGGGTAAATGTCGCTTCATCAATTATGATCCTGGTCCATCATCCGTCCGCGATTTGCAGATTCGGATTTTTTTTGTACTTTTCGTAATAACCGATCACCTTCTTAACATAATTTATTGTTTCTCTGTAAGGCGGAATGCCGGCATACTTCTCCACATTACCGGGACCGGCATTGTAAGCGGCTAGTGCCAATTCCAAGTCCCCGTATGATGCCATAAGGCCTTTAATGTATTTCACTCCACCCAGGATGTTTTCCCTAGGATCAAAAGGGCTCGTGACATTCAGGCTTTTTGCGGTTGCAGGCATCAATTGCATAAGTCCTTGAGCACCCTTTGAAGATACGGCATGTGGATCGCAGTTTGATTCTGCCATAATTATTGCCTTCACAAGTGAGGCATCAATTTTGTATTTTGCTGAAATTTCTTTAACAATATGTTCAATTTCTCTGGGTTTGCCCTTCTCCACGAACTTGATCACCGGTTCATCGCCATTGTCCAGCATGTACAATATCCAGCCGGTCCCCCATGGGCGGTCCGTAAATTCCTTGTGGCCGTCTTTATGGGTACGCATATATATTTCCGCGTAGGCCGGAAAGTTATATAAGAGGCATGAACAAACACAGGTGATGATGAAAACTAGCCTGAACACCATGCAACGCGGCTCCTTCACGATAATTCGGGTTATTCTTATTGCTTGTAAGTCTTCCAACGTAGAATAGGTTCCATTGAGGCCGTCCCCGAAAGTAATTTCTCAATCGGCAAAAAAATGTCAAAAACTGTCCCCTTGCCTTTTTCAGAACTTACTTCGACTTGTCCTCCATGCTCTTCTACGAGCAAGTAGACTTTACTTAACCCCATGCCGGCGCCGGTTGTCTTGGAAGTAAAGAATGGATTAAAAATTTCAGATAAATCATCAGCAGGAATACCGATTCCGGTATCCGCAACTGACACAAGCAAAGCGGGTCCCATGTTGGATACGCTGACCGTAAGTTTGCCACCTTTGGGCATCGCTTCATAAGCATTCAGAATCAAGTTGTAGAACACTTCCTCGAGAGCAGCGGCATCGGCACTTATCTCGGGAATATTCTTATCTGATTTCAGAGAAAAATGCATCTTTTTATAAGATGATAAAGAGATATAATCTTTAGCTTTCGCATTAGCTGCTTCAATAACTTGAATTATCTTAACTTTTGAGTAATTCAGATGATAAGATTTTGCAAAATTTACGTATTCCTCTATATCCCGCACCATCTTTTCAAGTCGGGATACATCTTCTAAAATGATTCGTGTGTACTCGGAGGAAGTCGGATTATCCTCGTGGATCTTTTGTAGTCGTTTCGAAAAACCACCTAAAGATGTAAGGCAATTCCTTACTTCGTGAGCAATGCCTTCAACCACCTTGCCCAGTGATGCCAGTTTTTCTGATTGCTTTAGCCTTCTCTCCACCTCGTACAGCTTGGTCAAATCGGAGACTACCATCACGATGCCGGTAGCTTTGTTGCCGTCGGTGATTACCGATGCCGAAAGGTAGCCCGGAAAAGTCCCCTTATCTTTTTTTCGAAATAAGAATTCACCCTCTAGTTTTCCTTTTGTAATTGTTTCTCTCACAAGGTTGGTTTGCAGAGGGGTTCGGCCGCCTGCCCTAATTAGCAGGTGCAAGTCTTCATCGCGGAGTTCACGTTGCGAATATCCCCAGAGGTCTACGGCCGCACGATTTATGAAACGTATTTTCCCTGATGAGTCTGTCGTGACAAGAGCCTCGTTGATGGTATTCGTCAAGTGGGCCAGGTATTTTTCATTCTTCTGGATGTCTCTTTCAAGCCGATACGTTTCTTGGCTAGTTCTTCTGTCCTCAATTAATCTCTGGACCAAAGCCACTACTTCGCGCATGCCGAAGGGTTTTGTCAGGTAGTCTGATGCACCCATTTTGATTGATTTAACGGCGAGCTCTTCATTTCCCGCCCCAGTGATCATGAGGCATATTGCTCGGGGTTCTCGGTCTCTAATAAATTTTAGAAGTTCCAATCCGTCTGCTTTGGGCATTTGAATGTCGATAAGCGCAATATCCAATTTATACTTAAGAAACAGTGCTTTTCCTTCCAGCCCGTCGAAAGCCTGAAATACTTCGTATCCGTTTTCCTCGAAAACATCCTTCAGCATATTGTTCAGGATGTCTGAGTCATCGGCTATGAGTATGCGCAAATTTTCGTTTCGACCCGGCATAAAGCATCTCTTTCATCAAAAGGGTTCGATGACTAACTGATGCGAGTGTCTGCGGATACAAAAATCCATGCGGACAGCGTCGCGTTGCAACATTCTATTATAGAATCTATACGTAAATTTTAGAAGTTGCTGAACTAAGATGCTACGGGGTCGGGGCGTAGTTTGGAGAAGCCAATCTGACCTGGTCCTTATCGTCATTACTCAGTTGTTCAAGTAGTCGGCCGACTGTAAGACCCGATTTCGGATCAACAAATTGTGCTGCAATCTCACAGAGAGGCACTAGTACGAAGGCTCGAGAAAACATTCTTGGGTGAGGCAGTTCAAAATCAGGTTCACTTAGTTTGATGTCATCATACATCAAGACATCAAGATCTATTATCCTTGACTGATTACTTGAATGGGAAGTCGATTTTCCAAGTTTCAGCTCCATTTGGCGAACGATCTCAAAAAGTGATCGAGGCGGGAGCCAAGTTTGAAGTTCGATAACGGCATTTATAAACGGAGGTCCCCCATCGACAATCCCCACAGGTTCGGTTTCGTATAGGGATGAAGCTTTTTTTACGCAAGTCTGAGGAATCAAATTCAGTTGCTGAACAGCCTCCCGAAATTTTGCCTTAACATCTCCTAAATTTGCGCCAAAACCTATGAAAGCTCTGCTCATATTATTTGGATACTTTGTTAATAAGTGAACCGATTCCTTCTATCTTGACTTCTACAATGTCTCCGTCCGCAACCGGTCCGATTCCGGAGGTGGTGCCCGTCGCTATGACATCGCCGGGATAAAGAGTCATAACCGACGAAATAAATTCTACAAGCTGAAAACAATCGAAGATCAGCTGTGAAGTTCTCGAATGCTGCTTCGTCTTGCCGTTCAGAATTAAGGAGATTTCCATATCCGAAGGAAAAACTTCCGTTTCAATCCAAGGACCAATTGGACAAAAGGTGTCAAACCCTTTTGCTCTTGTCCACTGGCCGTCTTTGGCCTGGAGATCTCGAGCGGTAACGTCATTCAGGCATGTGTAACCCAGTATGTAGTTGGAGGCATCTTTGCTCGATACATCTTTAGCCTTAGTGCCTATTACAATTGCGAGTTCAGCTTCGTAGTCTACTCTTGAGCTTTGAGAGGGTATGATTATGGAATCTCCGTGACCGATTACGCTTGAAGCCGGCTTAAGAAACAAGAGAGGTTCATCCGGAACTGTCAGGTTCATTTCACGGGCGTGGTCAACGTAATTTAATCCGACGGCTACGACCTTGGTCGGAGTTGCCGGAGGCAGGAGTTTTACGTCACTCAATTTGAAGGGGCCGGCGAAATCACCCGGAGCTAGGGGAAAAATTTGGTCTTGGACCAATTTTCCCGAATATATATGTCCGTGGTTAATAAATCTTACGATCTTCATGAAAGTTCTTTCAGCCCCAAAACGTCTTGCATGTCATACAGGCCGTTCGGTTTGTCTCTGAGCCACAATGCTGCCTGGATAGCCCCGGATGCAAAAGCGTCTCTACTATGTGCACGATGAATCAATTCTATCCGTTCTCCTCCAGTGACAAACATTACGGTATGTTCTCCTACAATATCACCGGCCCGCACCGCAAAAACCCCGATTTCAGATTTGTTGCGTTCGCCGATCAATCCTTGTCTTCCAAATACCCCCACCTGAGCTAAGTCCCTACCTAAAGCCGAGGCGGCAGTTTGGGCAAGCTTCTCTGCGGTTCCGCTCGGAGCGTCCTTTTTCTTATTGTGATGCGATTCAATTATTTCAATGTCGTAGTCATCCCCCAGGGTCTTGGCAACGAGTTCAGTAATTTTGAATAGTAGATTCACTCCTCTGCTCATGTTTGGTGCCAAAACAATTCGCGTCTTTACTGCTGAATCTGCGATTTGCTTTTTTTGCGCTTCCGAAAAACCTGTGGTGCCAATTACGAGAGACTTTCCAGTCTCGGCGGCGGCCCGAGCGTGAACAATTCCGGCTTCCTGACTGGAAAAGTCTATCAATACATCACAATTCTTTAGTATGGTTTCCAGATCATCGGAGATCAGAACATTGATTCGACCAATGCCGGCGAGTTCACCGGCATCCATGCCGATGAGGGGGTTACCTTTAGTTTCTAATGCCCCGGAAATCTGAATATCCGGATTTTCGTGAGCCAAGGAGAGTATTCTTTTTCCCATGCGGCCCGCAGCACCGCTTACGGCAACTTTCATCGATGATCTCCAATCAGATCAGACCATATCTGGCCAGTATCACTCTTAATTTTTCGATATTAGGCTCAGCTGGAGTGCAGAGCGGTAATCTGAATTCCGGTTGTATCTTACCCATTAAACCAAGGGCTGCCTTGACCGGAATAGGATTCGTTTCAAGGAACATCGCCTGGCAAAGTTCGTAGATCTCAAAATGGATAGCTCTCGCAGCATCAATATTTCCTGCCAACATGTGGTTGACTAACGCCGACATTTTATCCGGAATTATATTCGTAACTACTGAGATGACCCCTTTTCCGCCCAGCGCCATTAGGGGAAACGTCATCTGGTCATCACCGGAGAGCACGTCAAAATCGGGACCGCATAAGCGGATTACCTCGCTCATTTGAAGAATAGAACCGCTTGCTTCCTTGACTCCGACGATATTTGAAATCTTGGACAGTTTCTCAACAGTGGCATTTTCTATATTTACGGCAGTGCGACCTGCAATATTGTAAAGAATAACAGGAATTTTCACTGCTTCGGCTACCGATTTGAAATGCCTGTACAAACCTTCTTGGGTAGGCTTGTTATAATACGGAGTAACAAGCAGGGCGGCATCCGCACCCACCTTTTCAGCATGTTTCGTCAATGCAACCGCTTCTTCAGTGCTGTTTGAACCGGTGCCGGCAATAACTTTGATCTGCCCGGCAATTTCCTTAACCGTGAGTTCGATAACTCGATTATGCTCTTCATGACTTAAAGTGGGGGATTCACCCGTCGTACCACACGGCAAAACACCATTTATTCCCCCATCGATTCCAAAACGGATCAGGTTCTTCAATGCGGTTTCATCAACTTGCCCGTCGCGGAAGGGGGTTACTATTGCGGTAAAAGTTCCAGAAAACATAATCGATCTCCTTGAAGCATTATGAAAGTTCTTCGGGAATGCGTTCTCTTCGTGTGAGGTCCTCGTATGTCTCGCGATCCCGGATAGTGTAATATCGATCCCCGTCCACCAGAACTTCTGCTGCTCTGGGGCGTGAATTGTAATTAGAAGACATGGAAAAACCGTATGCCCCTGCCGACATTAGCGCCAAATACTCACCTGACTTTAAGGGATCTATCTCTCGGCCCTGAGCTAAGAAGTCACCTGACTCGCAAATTGGACCCACTAAATCCACGACAATCTTTTCTTGCCCTTCGGATTTATTGTTCACTTTCCATACAGCATGGTGTGCATCGTAAAGACTTGGGCGGATAAGATCGTTCATTGCGGCATCGACTATGACAAAACGTTTCACGGGACCTCTCTTCTGATACAAGACCTTGGTAACGAGAATTCCCGCATTACCCACGAGAACCCTTCCGGGTTCTAGGATTAATTTCACGCCCATATCCGACACTTTTTCTATTATTGCCGAACCATAAGCTTCGGGTAAGGGAGGTTCTTCCTGATCATAATTGATCCCGAGCCCTCCACCTATATCGAGAAACTTTATCGAAATACCTTCGGTCCTGAGAGTATTGATCAAATCTCTTAAACGCTCGACCGCTTCAAGAAATGGCGACAATTCAGTAAGTTGGCTTCCGATGTGGCAATCCAAGCCCACCGGATCTATTCCGTCCATTTTTTTGGCCCGCCTATACAGCTCAATGGAAGCGGAAACATCTATTCCGAATTTATTTTTCTTAAGTCCCGTTGAAATGTAAGGATGTGTCCGAGGATCCACATCGGGATTAACTCGGATGGCTACCTTTGCTTTTTTGCCTGCATCTACTGCTCGCGCATTAAGCAATAAGAGTTCTTCATCTGATTCAACATTGAACATTAAAATACCGGCAGCTAGAGCCTGATCAATTTCAGGAGCGGTTTTGCCGACTCCGGAATAAACTATTTTTCCGGGATCGATTCCTGCCTTTAGAGCACGATAGAGTTCTCCTCCCGAAACAATATCAACCCCGCCGCCCAGCTTGCGAAAAATGCTTAGTATGGCGATATTCGAGCAAGCCTTCATCGAAAAGCACACAAGGTGATCCGTGCCGGTAAATGACTGTTGAAATACACTAAAATGTCGCGCAAGGGTGGCTCTGCTGTATATGTACACAGGAGTGCCCAAATCGCTGCAAATACGTGTTACTGAAACATCTTCACAGTAGAGTTCGTTGTCTTCATAATGAAAATAATGCATTGTCCGTCCCGGTATTCAGTTCACGATCTCGCTGAGCAAGTCTATTCACACTTAGAGTTGATTTGCCACAGAGCTCCTTTATTGAGCACTGCTTTCTCCCAATTTGGCACTTAGGACAGGACTTGGAAGTGATTCCAAAGAAACCCCTCTGTCCAGCCGAAAAGATCTAACCGTATAAAAATACGTCGTGTCTTTTTGTACATCTTTGTCAGCAAAAACGAATTCTCGATCTTTAGTCCAGCCTACGGTAGTCATCTCCGTCGGATTCGACTTCGTTCCTCGGTAAATTCTGAAACCCTGGATGCCTTCCGCTTTAAGAGGATCGTTCCAGTCGAGAATTATGCGATCCGCCTCACCTCTAATCTTTAGATTTTCCGGCGGTGCAGGTAAGTTGTTCAATGAGACGACCACATCAGGGCTTAATTTTCCTTCTCTTCCTTTAAGGTTATATGTACTTACCGCGTACGAGTACGTGTTACCCTCAGCCACTCCGGTGTCCCAGTAGGAAACTTCACCAGACTTAATGGCAGCATTCGACGGATTCTGAAAATCGATGTTCGCATACATATTCTTTCGGGTTTCGCAGTTCTCACACTCTTCATTACCCTTTAGGGCAACTCGATACACTTTGAAACCGGAAATATCTTTTAACAAAGATCCATCGGTATTTGCCAGAGGTGTATCCCAGCGAAGAAAAATGCGGTCCGGGTAAGCGCGAATGTCAATCGAAGTTACGTCAGCCGGAATAGTTGCCGTCGCAGGTCTCGGAGCCGTCTTGTAACCGCATCCGCAAACCAGAATTAACAAAACGATTACCGGCAACTTGCCCGGAGTAATCAAAATCCCTCTTCCAAACCCTAACCTACTTTTTGTTTGTGAACGAAACTACGAAGAATTGAAATCTGCTGTATTACACTGTCCCGTGATGTGCCGCCTATATGATTTCTTGCTTCCACCAAATCTTCCGGGCTAGGTAGATCTTCGCCGGCAATACCTTGGACGGCCTGGCGTATCTTTGCACCGATCATCTCATGGGCTTCCCTGAAAGGCATGCCGGATTTAGCGGCCCTGTCCGCAAGATCCGTAGCGGCCAGAGAAGGATCCGAAGCAGCCCGCAGCATGGGATCCGGTTTAAAAATAGTTCCTCTTACTACGCCGTTCATGATCTTTAAGCAGCCGATTACGGTGTCTCCGGCGTCAAAGACAGGCTCTTTATCCTCTTGTAAGTCCTTGTTGTAAGTCAGAGGCAGAGCTTTCAATGTAGTGAGCATCCCCATAAGATCGCCGTAAACTCTACCCGTTTTCCCTCTCACCAGTTCACATGCATCAGGATTCTTCTTCTGAGGCATGATGCTGGATCCGGAGCAATAAGCGTCCGGCAGCGAACAAAAACCGAACTCTTGCGAAGCCCAGAGAATGAATTCTTCAGCCATACGCGATAAATGCATCATCATGAGGGAACAATTGAAAACGAATTCAACGGCAAAATCCCGGTCCGAAACCGCATCCATTGAATTGGGAATAACACCGTGAAGTCCAAGCGAATCAGCGACTGCATGCCGATCAATCGGGTAGCTGGACCCCGCCAAAGCGGCCGACCCCAAGGGCGATTCGCTCGTGCGAGTTTCTGTTTCTCGAAAACGTTCAAAATCTCGCTTAAGCATGAAGGCATACGCGCACAAGTGATGTCCCAAACGCACGGGTTGGGCTCTTTGCATATGAGTATAACCCGGCATTATAAGATCGATCTCCGCTTCAGCCTTGTCAACCAAAACGTCAATGAAATCTAGGATGAGAGATCGTGTTTCTGATGATCGGCCCCTGAGATACAGTCTTAAATCCAGAGCAACCTGATCATTTCTGCTTCTAGCCGTATGGAGCTTGCCTGCAACTGTACCGATCTTCTTCTTTAAAGCATCTTCAATGTTTATATGGACATCTTCCAGTTCGTCGGAAAATACGAGATTACCGTTTTCGATATCAGATAATACTTCAAGGAGTCCTGCTTCAATTTGACCTGATTCATCAACTCCGATAATGCCCTGTTTTCCCAACATACGCACATGAGCAATGCTGCCCATGATATCTTCTCGATAGAGCCTTCGGTCGAATTCAATAGACGAGTTGAATTTTTCGAAAACGGAATTCATTCCGGAATCGAATCTTCCTTTTCGGATCCCTTCAGATGCCAGTTTGGGCTGTTTATCTTTCTTCATCAGTCCCAACAAACCTATGACTTCTGCATCATCGATCTTATTCTTAGCCTCAGGGCGTTCAATCTGATAAAGCCTTCAGCGTCTGCTTGTGAATAAACTTCATCTTCTTCGAAGGTCGCAAACCTGTCATCATACAGTGACTTTTCCGAGCTTCTCCCCGTCACAATGACATTCCCTTTATACAACTTGAGTCTCGCAACGCCGGTCACCGCCTTGGCTGCCTCGTCAATGGCCGCTTGCAGCATTGTCCGTTCGGGCGAGAACCAGTAGCCGTTGTAAACGAGGGAGGCATAACGCTGTATCCATTCATTTTTGAGGTGCATAACTTCCCTGTCCAGCGTCAATGATTCAATAGCTCGTCGGGCTACATGAATCACCGTTCCTCCCGGTGTTTCATAGACCCCTCTGCTCTTCATTCCCACATAGCGGTTCTCAACAAGATCCACTCTGCCAATTCCGTGTCGGCCCGCCAAGGAATTAAGCTCGGCCAACATTTCAGCCGGGCTGAGTCGTTTTCCATCAAGTTCCACCGGATCACCCGCATCAAACTTTATTTGAATTTCTTCGGGAATGTCGGGTGCATCCATCGGATCAACGGTAAGTTGATACATGTCCTTCGGAGGTTCCGCCCAGGGATCTTCCAAAATTCCACCTTCAAAACTGAGATGCAAGAGGTTTCGATCCATACTATATGGTTTAGCCGCAGTCGAGGTCACGGGAATACCGAATTTTTCCGCATACCCGATGAGGTCGGACCGCGATTTCATGTCCCAAACACGCCATGGGGCGATAATAGAAATACGAGGGTTAAATGTAAGATAGGTCAGCTCAAATCGGACCTGATCGTTGCCTTTGCCGGTAGCGCCGTGGGAAACTGCATCGGCTCCCTTCTCTGCAGCCATTTCCATCTGCGCTTTGGCGATACATGGTCGAGCTATGGAAGTTCCCAAAAGGTATGAACCTTCATAAACCGCATTGGCCCTGAACATAGGAAAGACATAGTCGCGAACGAATTCCTCGCGCAAATCCCGAATCTGGATTGAATCAGCTCCGGTAGCAACGGCTTTCTCTTCGAGAGGCTCCAGTTCTTCACCCTGGCCTAAGTCCGCTACAAAAGCATCTACGGGGCACTTATAAGTTTCAACCAACCATCTTAATATGACTGAAGTATCGAGACCGCCTGAATAGGCAAGAACGATTCTATCGATTTTTTTCTGCGCCACACTGCCTCCTGAATTGTACCCGAATCAAAATGGCTAATATATTAACAGCTCCATGACGGCCTTTTGAACATGAAGACGATTTTCCGCTTGATCCCACAAAAGGGAATGCTCGGATTCCATCACCTCATCGGTAATTTCTTCACCTCTGTGAGCCGGTAAACAGTGAAGCACGTAAACCGGATCCGCAGCGTACTTGAGCAATTCCATGTTTAATTGAAACCCCCGGAACACCTGGGATCTTTCGTCTATTTCCGATTCTTGTCCCATTGAAGCCCATACGTCCGTGGATACAACATTCGCATCTTTGATTGCTTCCGCTGGATCTCGCGTTACTCTTACAAGCTCGTTTGTATATTCCACTGTGGGGTCATAACCGGGCGGACACGCTAAAGTCAACGGAAAACCGAGTTTTTGAGCCGCAACAATCCAGGAATTAGCCACATTGTTGCCGTCACCAATCCAGGCCGCCTTGATGTTTTCTATTTTGATACCCTTTTCAGTTAGTGTCATGAGATCACCAAGAATCTGACAAGGGTGAAGGTAATCGGATAACCCATTTATTATTGGCACAAGGCTCCATTTTGCGAATTCATCGAGAATATCATGGCCAAACGTTCGGATCACAATCGCATCTACATAGCGAGAAAGTACTCTGGCCGTGTCTCGTATCGGTTCTCCTCGTCCTAACTGTATATCTTTCGTATTGAGGTAAAGAGCTTGTCCTCCAAACTGATGGATGCCGACTTCGAATGAAACCCTCGTTCTCGTCGACGGTTTTTCAAAAATGAGGGCCACCGATTTACCTTCCAAAGGCTTCGGTCCCCTCGGACCGGGAATGCTCTTTTTGATTTCTAGTGCTCTGGCAAGGAGATCCAGAATCTCCTGCCGGGAATAGTCACGCAAACTCAAAAAGTGCCTGGGCCTTTTCATTGTCTCGGATCTCCCTTCCCTTGAAGAACCGATCGCAATGCGGCAATCATGGTGTCGATTTCCCGTTCGCTTACAATTAAAGGCGGCAAGAACCTAAGAACGGTGTCGGACGTGCAATTTACTAGGATTCCCAAATCGCGCAATTCGGATACTATTTCAGCTCCGGGCATTGAGAGTTCGATGGCTTGCATTAACCCGAAACCTCGAACATCTTTTACAACGGAAAAATCGTGTCGGACCTGATTTAATTGATTGTGTAGGTAAGCCCCCTTGGATTTAACATTATCCAAGAATTCCGGTGATGTGATCTGTCCCATAACGTATAGAGCAGCCGCAGAGGATAAGGGATTCCCTCCGAAAGTAGATGCATGAGTACCCGGGACAAAGGCTGATGCCACAGAGTCTTTCGCTAAGACAGCTCCCATTGGAACTCCACCGGCAATTCCTTTTGCAAGTGTCATGATATCCGGTTCAATATCGAAGAGTTCGTAAGCAAATAGTTTTCCCGTTCTACCCATTCCGGTCTGGACTTCGTCAAAGATCAGCAAGCATCCCGTACTGTCGCAAAACCGTCGAAGTTCTTGAAAGTAGCTTCGGTCAGCGACTCTAACACCGCCCTCTCCTTGAATAAGTTCCAGCATAATGGCGGCTGTATTGTCTCTTACACTATCCTTGAGAGACGACAAATTCCCAAAAGGTACATGGGAGAACCCATCCACATCCGGTTCAAAACCTTTGCGATATTTTGTCTGGCCCGTCGCGGCCAAAGTAGCCAAAGTGCGTCCATGGAAGGAGTTTTCCATGGTGATTACATGATACCTATCGTGTTCCTGCCGATCGTGAAAGTATTTGCGAGCAAGCTTTATGGCCCCTTCGTTTGCTTCGGCTCCTGAATTACAGAAAAAAGCCTTGTCTGCAAAAGAGTTGGCGGTTAACAATTTTGCAAGTTCAATCTGAGGTTCAATGTGAAATATGTTGGAAACATGAATCAGCTTTCCGGCCTGATCGGATATTGCTTTCTGAAGGCCTGCATGACCATGTCCGAGAGAACAGGCCGCCAGGCCGCCTATAAAATCAAGGTATTCTTTTCCCGTGCTGTCCCATACCTTGGTTCCGGAACCGCTAACCAACATGATCGGGGTTCGCCCGTAAGTGTTAAAAACATACTTTGAGTTTTCCGAAATAAAATTCATCGACATATATAATTCTCCAGACTCGGAATTCAATTAAATAGCGGAAGTGCCGGGGGCTTTTTCTCTCACCATCTCCGTACCAATACCCTCATCGGTGAGCATTTCTAGTAAAAGAGCGTGAGACACTCGACCGTCGATAATGTGAGCTTTGGGAACTCCACCCCGCAATGCATTCAGACAACAGCGAACTTTTGGAATCATGCCGCCGGAAATAGTTCCTTCTGAAATAAGTTCCTGAGCCGCGTCTTCGGATATAGTTGAAATGAGTTGGCCGGTTTGATCCATAACTCCGGGTACATCGGTAAGGAGGATGAACTTTTCGGCTTTTAAAGCCGCCGAGAGTGCACCTGCAGCCGTGTCTGCGTTTATGTTGTAAGGCTTTTCCGAAGGACCTGCTCCCACAGGGGCTACCACCGGAATGAAGCCTCTTTCTTCCAAACAGGAAATTACTTCCGAATTGATCTTCTCAACATCCCCTACCAGTCCGAGGTCTTCATCAGTGTCGGCCAGTCTTGCCGGCCTAGCTTTCTTGGCCTTTATTAAGCCACCATCCCTACCCGAGATTCCCACCGCTTTTCCGCCATAAGAATTGATTAAGGAAACGACATCTTTGTTTACCTTCGCCACGAGAACCATCTCAACTACATTCATCGTTTCTTCGTCGGTAACACGTAAGCCTTTTACAAATCTGCTTTCCTTGCCCAGTTTTTTCAGGAGTTCCCCGATTTGGGGACCTCCGCCATGCACAATTATAGGTTTCATGCCTATAAAACTCATAAGAGCAATATCCTCGGCGAACTCTCTTTTGAGCTGTTCATCAATCATGGCGCTGCCGCCATATTTTATTACGATTCTTTTGTTTCGAAATAATCTGATGTACGGGAGAGCTTGAGCGAGTATTTCAGCTCTCTGGAAAGGTGAACAAACACTATTCATGGCGGAACCTGCAGTTTAAAGGTGCGACCTGGAGAGTCGGCATAGCAATGCTTCATAACAAAAACGCAATAGTAACACGTTGCTGAATGAATTAGCAATAACAAGAACCTTGCGAATAACACAGAATGCTGGAAGGCTAAATCGAATGAGAGAAATTAAAACTTGCCAATGGAAGTTCAAAAAGTGTAAAGGACTCAAATCTTCTGGTTTCAAATTCCGGTAAATATGAAAAATGAAATTCCTGTTTGATGACGAAGAACTAATATTCGCCCTGGTGGAAGAGAACGAATTCTTTCGACTTTCGGTGGAGCGCTCTACAATAGAACCGCAACACGTTGAAGAGTTTATGGATAAGACCGTCGAATGGCTAAGCACAAACCCACAGAAGGGAATACTGATCGATTTCAAAGGTGTTAGTGAAATTTGTGCTGATTTTACAATAATTCTGAACAAGTATTATGAAGACATTAAACGCAAGGGGCTTCATGTCAGGTTCGTCAATGTAGATCCAAGAATTGAGCCATTCATAGACGTCTCGAATATCACAGTTGTGATGACGGTAGTCCCCGAAAAAACGGTTTTGAGCGCAAAGCAGCTCTTGGAGGATTTCTCTAATAATCTCAGTGACAAAGATTTGATTCAAAAGTATGGATTGTCTCAGAAAGGCCTTGCGAGTATGTTCCGCAAACTACTAAGAAAAGGCCTAATAACAAGACGAGCCCTTGCGAAGAGATTGGGCATAGAATCTAGAGACATAACGGTTTGTCTCAACAGGATCAGTAATCATAAAGTAACTGTGGATGCTGCCGACGTACTGCGGGATTTGGAATGTAATCTTACCGATCAGCAACTTATGCATAAGTACAGGCTTTCAGCACGAGGCATCCAAAGCCTTATGAAAAAACTTCTAGACAAAGGGTTAATTTCAAGAGGAGCGATTCTCAAGAGAAAAAAGAAGCTAAGCCCGAAAATTAAGGTTGTGGGGGCACCTTCAACTGAATCGAATAAATCTTGACCAGCGAATAAAAGAATCTGGTTTATTGCTTGTTGAAACCCTCGATTTGCCTGGCAAAATTCATTTTGACCCGATTATCATCGAATCCAGGAGTTCGTTTATCTCCGATTCCGGCAGCACTTTCAGCTCAATCGCGATTTCTCTCACGCTTCGGCCTGATTCGAATGCCGCCTTGGAAACCGCAGCAGCTTTCTCGTAACCAATTACAGGCGCTAAAGCGGTGCTCATTGCGAGACTCTTTTCAATGCTGCCGCTGCATTTTTCAGGATTTGCAGTGATACCTTTGATACATTTGTGCGTAAATTTATCGACCACTTTGGACAATAAATCTATTGATTGAAGCAGATTGTACCCGATTAACGGCAGCATCACGTTTAATTCTAATGCACCCCATTGCCCGCCTAACGTTATGGCAAGATCATTTGCAATGACCTGAGCGCCCGTTTGTATCACCATTTCGGGAATTACGGGGTTCACCTTGCCCGGCATTATGGAGGAACCGGGTTGTAAAGAAGGAATATTAATTTCGGCTATACCAGCCCGTGGTCCGCAGGATAAAAGCCTGATGTCATTGGCAATTTTTTTCAAGCTTACCGCCAGGGTCTTAAGACTGCCGCTGACCTCGACGGCGGCATCCTGAGAAGCTTGAGCTTCGAAGTGATTTGCGGCTTCTACGAATTCGAACTGTGTCGCCAAAGCAATTTTTTCTATTACAAGTGGCGCAAATCGTGGATCCGCATTTTGGCCATTGCCTACGGCAGTCCCGCCCAGTGCCAATTCCGATAATGATTTCAAGGATCTGGTAATTCGTTCAATTCCAAGCTCTATCTGGCGAGCATAGCCGCCGAATTCGTCCCCCAATGTTATGGGAATCGCATCTTGCATGTGTGTGCGACCAAGTTTCCGGATAGAGGAAAATTCTGCGGCTTTAGCCAGCAAAGCTCCTTTAAGTTCGGCCAATCGAGGAAGAAGATCCCGGGTGATGGACAATGCAGATGCAATATGTATGACCGTAGGAATCACATCATTGCTCGATTGCCCTTTGTTCACATGATCATTTGGATGGACCGGTGTTTTGCCGCCGCGTACCCCCGTTAATATTTCATTCGCTCTGCCGGCGATAACCTCATTTGCATTCATGTTGGTAGAGGTACCCGACCCGGTTTGGAAAACGTCCACAACGAATTGGTCCAGCAATGCACCGGAGATTATCTCCTCTGATGCCTTTTGAATTGCTTGGGCTAAATCCCTGTTAAGTAAACCTATTTCGAGATTTACTTCGGCGGAATGCTTTTTGACAAGAGCTATTGCAGTGATGAAGGTGGATGGGAAAACCAAGCCGCTAACTGCAAAATTATCGATGGCTCTCTGGGTCTGAGCACCGTAATAAGCGGATGCGGGAACCCTGACTTCGCCCATGCTGTCGGCCTCAATCCTGTATTCGGTTTCAACATTGGGCTTAAGCATTTTTTCTCTTGTAAATTACTCCTAAAGCATAGTCATCATTTATCACAAGATTAAACGCAGCTTTCATGTCTGTTGGATCGTGATCCTCCGGAATCGGATGCACCCGTTGTCTCAAGTTTGCCCAGGTTTTAAAAGTTTTATCAAATGTTACACAGGTGGTGTAAATATGAAAAATTGAAAAGCCCTGATGACTTAATCCCTCTTTCAGAGCGGCCTTGATTCCATTTGGATCACCGGCAAACAATCGAGCGATAAATCCCGCTCCATATGTCAGAGCCATTAACGTGGCGTTCAAAGGTTCGTCTTGTGTACCATAAGGACTCGCTTTTGTGGTAGTTCCAATCGGTGAACTAGGAGACGGTTGGCCCTTGGTCAATCCATAGATCGAGTTGTCAAACAGTAGGTAATTTATGTTGACGTCACGCCTGCAGACGTGAGGTAAATGTCCTCCTCCAATGGCGAGACCATCTCCGTCACCCCCAACAGCGAAAACCGTCAAGGCCGGGTTGGCCGCTTTCACTCCTGTGGCAACCGGCAGAGTTCTTCCATGAACGGTATGCAGCCCGTAAGTGCTTGAGAAATATGGATACCTACCTGCACATCCAATTCCCGAGACGATCACGATCTCGTTAGTAGGAATTTTGAGTTCATCTATGCACGAATTAAGTGCGTGTTGGATACCGAAGTAGCCGCATCCGGGGCACCATGTCGGCAAAGATGACGAACGAACATGAAGGGACCTGGACTGCTTGATATTCCTAATTTGTTCCGCTAAAGCTCTTGCGGCTGTTTTCATTCAATTCGCCTCGGGTTAATTTAACGATTTCTTGCAGGATAAGGGTTGGTGAAAAAGGCTGTCCCGTTACAAGATTTAGCCGATGCACGTCTTTATTAAATAAGTGCCCGATTAAATTCGCCAACTGCCCGGAAAAATTCAGCTCAGGAATCAGAATTTCACGGCATCTTGACATAAATGCTCGAATTTCCTTTTCATGAAAGGGAAAAATTGAAATGATTTTTAGAGCGCCTACACTATACCCATGCAACCGTGCTGAGTTTACTGCTTCCAATATCGATCCAAAAGTTGATCCCCAGCCCAGGACACCCACATCCAGAACGGTGTTTGGCCCGTATGATACCGGACATGGCAGATCCTCCAGGGCGCTCATGAGCTTTCGATACCGTTTTTGGGTCATCATCATATGATTTTCGGGCGTATAGTCAGGTTTACCGTATTCCGTATGCTCAAGGCCCGAAGCCGTGTAGGCAAATCCGTCCATTCCCGGTAAAGACCTTGGGGAAATTCCTGAAGGTGTGTTTTCGTAACGTTTGTATTTTTCATCTGTATTCGTTCCGACGTAAATTGAGGCATCAGAGACATCCCGTGGGTCGGCCTTGAAAACAGGTAAATTTTCCACCCTGTTATCCAGGTAAAAATCCGTGAGCACCACCACGGGTGTTTGGTATTTTTCTGCGAATTGAAAGCTCTTTAGAGTCAGATCGTAACATTCGGCAACCGTCGTTGGAGCGATAACTATTCGTGCAGAATCTCCCGGGCCACCGAAAACAGCGGCATGGAGATCCGATTGCTCGGTCTTTGTAGGTAATCCCGTAGAGGGACCACCTCGTTGAGCATTTAGGATGACGGCTGGAATTTCAGCCATGACTCCGTGCGTGATCAACTCCGACATGAGGGCAAATCCGGGACCGGAAGTGGCGGTCATGGAGCGGGCACCGGCGTAAAATGCTCCGAGAACCGCGCCGATTGAAGATATTTCGTCCTCCATCTGAATGACACGGCCGCCTTTTTTCGGCAGGTGTTTCGCCAAATATTCCATTATTGGGGTAGCCGGTGTGATGGGATATCCGAAATACAGTTTCAATCCTGCATCTAAAGCTGCTTGGCCGATTGCCTCGTTTCCGGAATACATCTTTTTTTCATCGGCAAGTATGGGCTTTGATCCGTCAAAAACCGGTTTTCGGCGCAAAGCAAAACCCTCTAAGGCATAATCATATCCCGCATCGAAGCTTTTCAAATTGCCCTTAAGAATCTTCTCGCCTTTCGAGCCAAACTTTTTTTCGATAACTTTTCTAAATAGATCTGGATCGACTCCGAAAATGGCGGCAAATCCGCCCAAGGCAGCCAAATTCCGTCCCCGTGCAGTGCCGCCTGCTTCAGTAGCCAAATCGGCGAACGGCATTTCATAGGGAATCATTCCGGGTTCAAGCCTGGCGGCCAAAGATTGGGCTTCCTCGACATAAC
>CAZTJA010000006.1:0-67919 GCA_964613745.1 uncultured Syntrophaceae bacterium | reverse complement strand
TTTCCCAATATTTAGGGACTGAAATTGTCAAAAGCAATAGTTGAAAGCAATGAGGATGGCTTTTCATGAAATGTGATGTGGTGAAAGAAACCGAGTTGACGCCATTGGAGTTGTCCGGGCGCGGGAAAGTCCGAGATGTATACGATTTCGGTGACAAACTGCTCATCGTTTCGACCGACAGACTATCCGCATTCGATGTTGTGCTTCCTCAGGCCATTCCGTACAAAGGTAAGGTGCTCAACAATTTGAGCCTGTTTTGGATGGAAAAAATGGCTTCTTTAGTCGCAAACCACACAATTACCGCGGATACTTCTCAGTTTCCTGATCAATGCCTACCGTACGCAAAAATACTTGACGGCAGGAGCGTCTTGGTGAAAAAAGCCAAAACTTTTCCCGTCGAGTGTGTTGCAAGAGGCTATTTGATCGGAAGCGGCTGGAAGGATTACAAAGCCACGGGATCGGTATGCGGGATATCCGTTCCTGCTGGGCTGAAAATGGCTGAAAAGCTGCCTGAACCGATATTCACGCCTTCTACCAAAGCTCAAATCGGCGATCATGATGAAAATATATCTTTCAGTCAAGTTGTTGACCTGATCGGCACGGAATCCGCCAATTGGCTGAGGGACAAGACATTGGAATTATATTCATTTGGTGCGAAATGGGCGGAGGAACGCGGAATAATAATTGCCGACACGAAGTTTGAATTCGGGGTGTACGATGGTGAAAGAATTCTCATAGACGAAGTGCTCACTCCGGATTCCTCCAGATTTTGGCCTAAAGAACAGTATGAAATAGGAATTTCTCCTCCGTCATTGGACAAGCAATTCGTGAGAGATTACCTGGAGACGCTTGACTGGAACAAGAAAGCTCCCGCTCCCGATCTTCCAGACGAGATCGTCATGAAAACCACGGAAAAATATCTGGATATATATCGGATCATTACGGGCAGTTCATTAGTTTAACCCGAAGCATTCACCGGAAAAGCATCTAATTGGTCGCACAGTCTTTGAAGTTGAGGTGAGGAGCATGACCATGTACAAGAGTACGAAATTCATATTTGTTACAGGCGGGGTTCTCTCCTCTCTTGGGAAAGGTTTGTCTGCGGCCAGCATAGGCGCATTGATGGAGTGTCGAGGCTTGACGGTTACTCTCTTGAAAATGGACCCTTACATCAATGTGGATCCCGGTACTATGAATCCGTTTCAGCATGGAGAAGTTTTCGTGACCGATGATGGTGCGGAAACAGATCTTGACCTTGGTCATTACGAACGCTTTACCCATGCTCTGTTGAGGCAAAAGAACAATTTTACTACCGGACGAATTTACGATGCAGTAATTCAGAAGGAAAGGCGCGGAGAATACTTAGGCGCTACCATACAGGTAATTCCACACATCACGGATGAAATCAAAAATAAAATCAGAGACCTCGGCAATGGCGTCGATGTCGCAATCGTAGAAGTCGGAGGAACGGTGGGAGATATCGAGAGTCTGCCGTTCTTGGAAGCGATTCGTCAATTACGCGCCGATCTCGGTCCTCAAAATGTCTTGTATATCCATTTGACTCTACTACCCTACATCAAAGCGTCCGGTGAGGTTAAAACAAAACCCACTCAGCACAGTGTTAAAGCACTAAGAGAAGTTGGAATTCAACCGGACATTCTCATTTGCCGGACTGAGAAAAAGATCAGCCGTGACATCAAAGAGAAGATTGCACTATTTTGTAATGTCCGGCCCGAAGAAGTTATCGCAGCTGAAGACGTGAAGTGCATTTATGAACTCCCCCTGAAGTTTCACCAGGAAGGTCTGGATCAAAAAGTTATCGAACTGCTTAACATCTGGACTCGAGCACCTCAACTGGATTCATGGACTTCCTTTGTTGAAGGAGTGAAGTCTCTTCAGACGGAAGTGACAATCGGTATCGTTGGAAAATACGTAGACCTGCAGGAATCCTACAAAAGTCTCAATGAGGCTTTGTTTGCCGGTGGTGTTCGAAATAGTGCCAAGGTCAATCTGAAATTCATTGACTCCGAAGCGTTGGAACGCAAAGGCATCTCCGATGAATTCGATGACATCGACGGTATCCTCGTACCCGGAGGATTTGGATCTCGAGGAGTAGAAGGAAAAATTTCAGCAGTAAAGTATGCCCGTGAACACCGTATTCCTTACTTTGGAATCTGTCTGGGAATGCAGATGGCCGTAGTCGAATTTGCACGAAACATGTGCGGTCTTACGGGAGCAAATTCCACCGAATTCGATTCCGCTACCCCGTATCCTGTAATAGATCTCATGGATGAGCAGCGATCCATTACGGAAAAAGGTGGAACAATGAGATTGGGTGCTTATGAATGCGTGTTGGTTCCGGACAGCATCTGTTCGGCGATATACGGAGAATCATTGATAAGTGAGCGTCACCGGCATCGCTATGAATTCAACACTAAATTTCGAGAAACTCTTGCCGAAAAGGGCCTCAAACCCGGAGGTGCCTCCCCGGACGGGAAACTTGTCGAGCTTGTTGAGTATGCCGACCATCCGTGGTTTATCGGCTGTCAATTCCATCCCGAATTTAAATCAAAGCCCATGAGTCCGCATCCCCTGTTCGCGTCATACATAAAAGCCTGCATCGATTTCCATAAAGAGAACTGCAAGAAAAGACCGGAGCAGGACCAATGTTGTTAGCGTGAAACTTTCATTGGATTCATCTCGTTGTTGCAATCATCCGGTGAATGGTTTCTTTCGCGGATCAACCGGATAGCCTTCATGCACTAGAGGCGACCGAAACGACTTTCGTTCGTGGGATGCATACCCGAGCAATGGCTTCGCTAGGAGCAGAAATGAATTATGAGCTGCCGAATAAAGAGGTGAATTTGGGCGAGCTAAATCTCAGTAAATTGTTTTTTGCAATCCTGGGCCCGTGTGTAATTGAATCCGAGGAGCTTACCCTCAGAATTGCCGAAGAATTGCGAGACATTCAACTAGATCTCGGAATACCTATCATATTTAAGGCTTCCTTTGACAAGGCCAACAGAACCTCCATTGAATCTTATAGAGGACCTGGGCTACGGCGCGGACTTGAGATCCTGGAGAGAATAAGAGAAAAGACCGGGCTTCCCATCTTATCCGACATTCACACACCGGATCAGGCCAAACCTGCAGGATTGATACTGGATGTGATACAGATCCCCGCATTTCTAAGCCGACAAACGGATCTCCTAATGGAGGCCGCTAAAACCGGAAGAGTGATTAATATTAAAAAAGGTCAGTTTCAATCCCCCGATGACATGGAGCATGCGATAAATAAAGTTGTTTCTTCGGGAAATACGAAGATTCTTTTGACAGAGCGAGGCTCGACTTTCGGCTATAACGATTTAGTTTCGGACATGCGATCGATTCCACGGCTCAAGAAATTCGGTTTTCCGGTGATTTTTGATGCAACCCATTCCGCACAATTCCCCGGTAGAGGTTCTTCATGTTCAGGTGGGGACAGGGGCCTCGTTCCTGTCCTAGCTCAGGCTGCAGTTGCTGCCGGGGCGGACGGCATCTTTATGGAAGTTCACCCGGAACCTGAGTCCGCTCTCTGTGACGGTCCGAACTCCTTGGAGTTGTCGGAGGTAAGAAACCTACTGAACACTTTGAAGCAGATACGGACAGTTGTGACCGAAGGTTTACCTCCTGAACTGAAATCGAATCCTGAAAACGCGGCACGTTCTTTCGGTTTGAATGATTTGAATATGAAGCTGCAAAAAATAAAATTACTCGTGTTGGATGTAGACGGAGTGCTGACTGACGGCAAAATAGTGTTCGGGAGCGGTAATCTGGAGATAAAATCCTTTCATGTTAGAGACGGACATGGTATAAAGATTGCTATACGAACCGGACTCGAGATTGCCCTTGTGACCGGAAGAAGTTCGGAAGTTGTTTCAAGGCGAGCACTTGAATTGGGCATTGAACGCGTATATCAGGGGATGAAAGACAAGAAACCTGCTCTTGCTCAACTCGTCGAAGATCTTGGAATAACAAACGACCAGGTCGCGGTTATGGGTGACGATGTTGTGGACATTCCTCTGATGAGGAGAGCCGGTTTCAGTTTTACGGTCCCTGAGGCTCCTGACGCAGTGCGCGTAGAAGCCGATTACGTCACCAAGGCTGCCGGCGGCAACGGGGCTGCTCGTGAAATCATCGATATGATTCTCAAAGCTCAAGGGAAAAGCGAAGAGGCTCTGGCCCGCTACTACGTTTGAAGGCTTACGGATGTCCCTAGATCATAAGGAAATGGAACGTTGGTATCGTCTGAAAGCCATCAGAATTACCTCTCAAGCTCTGGTGGTCACGGCAGTAGCCCTTTCCATTCTGATGTACGCTGTAAATAGATATTTTCAGCCTGAAGTGAGCGCGTTTACACCAAGCAAACAGGTTGAAGGCAAGATGCTTATCGAAAACTTTTCCTATACCTCTCCCGGTGCACACCCCTGGGAACTCAAAGCTGTTTCCGCAGAAGTTTCGGACTCCTTGGAAAAGGTTTCGCTCACGAGACCATCGGTGGAATACCTGGGAGGTAAAGGCGGAAAAATTTCTTTGGCCGCTCAGAAAGGTAATTTGGACAAGAACGCTAAAACGATTCTTGCCGAAGGCGATGTGAAGTTGGAATACAAGGATTTCCTCTTTTCCACCGACGAGATTGGTTACAACGATCAACATAAAACAGCTCAGACGGAAAAGCCGGTTTCCCTATCAACAGGCAATCTTAAAGTTCATGGCAAAGGGCTCAAGATAACAATGGAGACCGAGGAAATCGTAATCGAACAGGAAGTCACGGCAGTTATCTCCGACCTGAAACTGTTTACATCCAAATCGAAACTGCCTCTCTAGACATGACTCGTTCCCTCATCATAACTGTTTCACTGGTTCTCATTTTTTCCACCTTGGGGATGGCTGAAGAATCTGCAAATGCGGCCAAGCTATCGGATAAGCCAATTGAGGTAAATTCGAGAAAAATGACTGCTCGCATGGTGCCGGGGGGAGCCGAATTAGTTTTTGACGGCAAAGTCAAAATCAAACAAGAAGACATGCTTCTGACATGCGATCGTCTGGTTGTCGTGTACGAAGATGAGAAAAAGGGCAAGTCGGACCCCGAAGTGGTCAAGAAGAGTTCGAAGGATATTTCCGGTTCGGTCAAAAATGCCGTAGCAACGGGCAACGTTAAAGTTACAAAAGGTGAATTGACGGCCGTTGCGGGTAAAGCTGTATTGGATAATCAGAAGCGAACCGTCTTGCTGAACGAAGGACCTCCCAAAGTATGGCAGGGGCCTCATATGCTCACTGCTCCAACAATTATTATATATCTCGACGAAAACAGGGCTGAATTAATGGGCGGGGAGGATAACGGCGGTATCAAGGCGACGCTGAATCCCGGTAAGGCAAAAAAGGAGAAATAGGAAATCGTCAAGAATCGGGAGCTGAGAACTCGAAGTTTAGTAAAACAATACCGTGGGCGGAAAGTTGTCGATGATGTCAGTCTTACCATTAAGTCCGGACAAGTGGTGGGCCTATTGGGTCCAAACGGGGCGGGTAAGACGACCACCTTCTACATGATAACGGGATTGATTCGGCCTGATTCAGGTGAAGTGTTTCTTGATGATCAAGACATCTCGAATCTCCCCATCTATTTAAGAGCAAGGCTAGGAATCAACTACTTGCCTCAAGAATCATCGGTGTTCCGCAAATTGACAGTGTCGGAAAATATTATGGCCATTCTGGAAACTGTGCAGCCCGACAAAAAAATACGTCAAGAGCGCTTGGCTTCGTTATTGAGCGAGCTGGATATTTCCGGACTGGCTGATCAAACCGCGAATAGCCTTTCTGGAGGGCAGCGCAGGAGATTGGAGATTACGCGAGCACTGGTGACGGAACCTGATTTCATATTGCTCGACGAACCTTTTGCCGGATTAGATCCAATAGTGGTTTTGGAGATACAAAAAATAATAAGCAAGCTTAGGGAACGCGGAATTGGAATTGTGATAACGGACCACAATACTAGAGAGACCTTAGGTGTTTGTGATATTATATACTTACTTGATAAAGGCAAAATTCTGGAACAGGGGGATCCCCGCACAATAGCGGCAAGCGAACGTGCCAAAGAGGTCTACCTCGGCAAACAGTTTACGATGTGATGTGATATGGCTCTTGAAATAAAACAAACATTGCGTCAGACCCAACAGTTGGTCATGACGCCTCAATTGCAGCAGGCAATCAAGCTCTTGCAGTACAACCACTTGGAAGTGGTAAGTGCGTTGGAACAGGAGCTGAAAGAGAACCCGCTTCTGGAAATCTCCTCTCATGAAGAGCCCTTCACGGAACAGGAAATTGATGCCCGGCAGGATTTGAAATCAATAGAGGAGCTTGTCGTTGAACCCGAGAGACCAAATGGGGAAATCAATGACATGGACTGGGAAAATTACCTGGAAAGCTACGGAGCTGACTACGCTCCAGCCCAGAAAGAATTTTCGGAGCGTTCAGCTCTGGAAAATATGACCAGCTATCATGAAAACCTATTTAACTATCTCATTCGGCAGCTCCAACTTAGTCCCATTGAAGGCATCGATAGAAGAATAGCCTTTGAGTTGATTGGTAACATCGATGAAAACGGCTATCTGGATATAGCGCTTGAACAAGTGGCCGAAACACTGAATGTGTCTGTATCGGATGTTGAACGAGTTTTGATCGAGGTTCAGAAATTTGATCCCATCGGCATTGGTGCAAGAGATCTGCGGGAATGTTTGCTCATCCAGGCCAAGTCTTTGGATCCCGACCACCGGCTAGCGATAAGCATCCTGGAAGAAGGATTCGAGCTCTTTGAAAAAGAAAAGAACGATCTTTTGGCCAAAAAATTTAGAGTGACGCTGGAAGACATCAAAGAAGCTTCACAATTTCTGACGTCCTTGGAACCCAAACCCGGGAGGCCTTTTCACAACAACGATACGGTATTCGTGATTCCGGATATTTACATTATTCGTGTCGGCAATGATTATTCAATTCTTCTCAATGACGACGGACTACCCCGCCTGAAGATCAGTGCTTTTTATCAAAAGGAGCTTCATTCGAATATAGCTCCAGGTAATGCAAAGGATTATATCCAGGAAAAAATGCGCGGGGCCATGTGGCTGATCAAGAGTATTCATCAACGGCAGAGAACCATTTATAAGGTTACGGAGTCGATAATCAAGTTTCAAAGGGAGTTTTTTGACAAAGGTATCGATTATCTTAAGCCTTTGATACTCAAAGATATCGCGGAAGACATCGACATGCACGAGTCAACCATCAGCCGGGTAACCACGAATAAATATGTTCATACCCCACGTGGTATTTTTGAACTGAAATACTTCTTCAACTCAGGCATACGCCACGGTTCAGATGTAATTGCAAGTGAATCAGTTAAGAATCAAATAATTAAAATAGTTAAGAACGAAAATCCCAAGAGGCCTGCAAGCGATAAACAGATTGTCGAGGAATTGGCCCGGTTCCAAATACATATCGCTCGACGCACAGTAGCCAAGTACAGGGAACTCTTGGGAATTCCTCAGTCAAGTAAGAGGAGAAAGAAATATTGATTGTATCGGGCTTGTTTAAACAGGAGGTTTTTATATGCAGCTTTCCGTAACATTTCGTCACATGGAGCCTTCAGAGGCCCTGAAGAACTACGTTCAAGAGAGAACGACACGATTCACAAAGTATATCGATAGACCTCTGGAAACTCAGGTTACATTGACGGTTCAGAAGTTCCGAAATATTGTTGATGTCGTTATGAACGCGAACGGAATCAGAATCGCCGGACAAGAATCACACGATGATATGTACGCGGCAATCGATCTCGTCATGGACAAGATTGAACGGCAAGTTAAGAAGTACAAAGCGAAAATCAGAAAACACAAACCATCCCAGGGAAAAGAGATCACCTGGCGACGTGATATTTACCAGCCGGAAAGCTTCGAGGATGATCAGGAACCCGTAGTAGTGAAAACTGAGAATTACTTTGTAAAACCAATGTCCGTCGATGAAGCGGCAATGCAGATGGACCTTTCACATCAAGATTTCCTGGTTTTCAATAATGCATCGACCCAATCCGTGAATGTGTTATATCGCAGGAAAGACGGCAATTACGGGTTGATAGTTCCTCAAAATTCGTGACCTAACATCATCGACAAGCATTGTCCGGACTATTTGCTGTCCGGGCAATTTATTCACGTCCTGCCCTCGGCACTTGACCTGTGTTTAGCTCGGCAGTAAGGTGAGGCAGAAATGGTCGGTCCTTCGGGTCCGGCTATTTAAGTTTGCCGAAACGGTTAAAACACTTCCATGCGGATACTTGATTTTCTACGTTCGGACGGAATAATCGCCTTCCTCACTGCAGATACGAAAGAAGCAGTATTGTCCGAGTTGGTCGAACCGATTGCATCTGCAAATCCGGATCTCGACCGGGACAGACTTCTGCAAACCCTCATTTCACGTGAAAACCTGGGAAGCACGGGGATTGGTGGAGGGGTTGCCATCCCTCACGGTAAGTTTGACGGCGTTGAAACTTTGATAGCGAGTTTTGGACGCAGCATCAACGGTGTTGATTTTCACTCGATGGATAACAGGCCCGCTCACCTATTTTTTCTATTGGTCGCGCCCAAGAATTCTGCGGGAGATCATCTCAAGGCCCTGGCGCGCATTTCTCGGTTGTTCAAAGATCCCATTCTCAAAAATAGCCTTCAGCATGCAGAATCGAGAGAAGAAATCTATTCGCTCTTGTCGGATTTTGATATGAAGCTGCCTTAGCCTGATTCTTTACAGGGAAGCGAAATTCTTTAAAATTTTGAGCCCGATATCTTGGCTCTTTTCCGGATGGAATTGCACGGCAAAAATGTTATCTCGTGCTACTGAAGATACGAAATCAATACCGTAATTCGTGGTGGTTGCCGCATCTTCAATATGCGTTGGAATTACGTAATAAGAATGTACGAAATAGACGAAGCTTTCATTATCCACGTCGGCAAAAATGGGGACGTTTTTTCTAACATTAATGCTGTTCCAACCCATATGCGGGATTTTGAGATTCATGCCTCTATCGAAAGCGGTGACGCGACCCGGAATAATTCCAAGACCTTCGTGTAGCCCGAATTCATCGGACTCGTCGAATAACAACTGCAATCCCAGACAAATACCAAGAAAGGGTTTACCGGAACCGATAAATTCACGTATAGGTTGAACAAGTTTTAGTCCCGTCAAATTCTTCATGCATTCCGGGAATGCTCCCACCCCCGGCAAAACCAGATGATCCGCTGTCCGAATCTGTTCCGAATCACGTGAAATTACGACATCTGCCCCCACTTTTTCCAATGCCTTTTCAACACTTCGCAGGTTTCCCATGCCGTAATCAACTACAACAATCATCAGAACCTCTAATTTATTCCAAGATACCTTTGGTTGAAGGATAGCCTGACTGCTTTGAATCCGCAGAAACAGCTTGGCGCAGAGTTCGCCCCAGAGATTTAAAAATAGCTTCAGCTACGTGATGCGGATTTTCGCCCTTGACGGTTACATGCATGGTCATCCCGGACCGATCGACGAAACCTTGAAGAAATACCGGTATCAAATCCAAAGCGAAAGATCCGGCTGATCTTTGAGACAGGGGATTCTCGTAGATCAGCATCGGCCTACCGGATAAATCAATGGTGACGTATGCCAATGCTTCATCCATGGGGATTACTGAATGTCCGTAACGTAGTATTCCCTTCTTTTCTCCAAGTGCTTCCCGGAAGACCTTTCCAAAAGTGATCCCAATATCTTCAACTGTGTGGTGAAAATCTACATGGGTATCGCCGACTGCAGAAATCGTTAGATCAAAGCTACCATGTCTCGCGACATGATCCAGCATATGGTCGAAAAAACCGATTCCCGTAGCGATGTCTGAAATGCCGGATCCGTCTAGATCAAGAGAAACAGTGATGTCCGTTTCGGAAGTCTTTCGTTTTAATTTTGATTTTCTCATGTTACCCATTCTTTATCGTTGGGATTCGGATCAAATAATGTCGTCTTTTTCCCTATGAATGCAGGCACCCAGGAGAGACAATTTTTCTTCCAACCTCTCATATCCACGATCGAGATGGTAGACCCGGTGAACTTCCGTAACCCCTTCTGCTGCCAGACCCGCAAGAATTAACGATGCACTCGCACGTAAATCAGTGGCCTGAACATGAGCACCCGACAATTTCGGAACCCCAGTAACCGCTGCCGATCTGCCTTTTACCCGAATTCGAGCTCCCATTCGTACAAGCTCTTGAACGTGCATGAATCTGTTTTCAAAAACTTGTTCGGTAATTGTGCAGCTACCCTGTCCAATGGACATTAACGCCATGTACTGAGCCTGAAAATCCGTTGCGAACCCGGGAAAAGGGTCAGTCACTATGTCTCGGCACCCGATTGCACCATTGGAGACCACTCTTGCCCAGTCCTCCCCGGTTTCAACTTGCAAACCTGCATCGGAAAGTATGTTAAGTAAGGCTTCGAGATGTATGGGATCACAATCTAGGACACAGATGTCGCCTTCGGAAATTGCCCCGGCGAGCAAGAAAGTACCTGCTTCTATTCGGTCGGGCATGACTTTGTGAACTATACCTTGCAAGCGGTCCTTGCCTTCTATCAACATTGTATCTGTTCCGGCGCCTTCGATGGAAGCTCCCATTCGATTCAAAACATTCGCAAGCTCAACTATTTCAGGTTCGCAAGCGCAATTGCGCAAAATAGTCGTCCCCTTTGCAAGAGAGGCGGCCATCATCAGATTTTCCGTTCCGGTCACGGTGACAATATCAAAGGTAAAGTCGGCGGCTTTGAGATAGTCTGCCTTAGCGGTTACATAACCCCCCGATAATTCGATTTCTGCTCCCATTGCTTCAAGGCCCTTGAGGTGTTGATCTATCGGGCGAGCGCCGATCGCACATCCGCCGGGCAGGCTTATTTTGGCAATTCCTTCCCGAGCCATTAAAGGGCCGAGGACCATCACGGATGCCCTCATTGTTTTTACCAGCTCATAAGGAGCCGTATGATCGGAAATTTCACGAGCTTTTATTCGCAGAGTGCCGGAAGTGAAGTCATCGAGCTGAACCCCAAGTTGCAGCAGTAACTGTTTGGTTGTCTTAATATCTCTCAAGGCAGGAATTCGATTGAATATCATCTCGTCACTGGTGAGCAAGGCAGCGCACATTAAAGGCAGAGCGGCATTTTTGGAGCCGCCGGCGCTTATTTTACCACGGAGGGGCTGTCCGCCTTTGATGACAATTTTTTCCAATTACTTCCTCAATTCGTACAAGGTTTAAGATCAGCGGTAGTTGATAATGCTCAGCGCACTTTGCAATTTAGTCTTTCGGCAAAATTTTTATGATTGGCTAGCCGGAGTAGTGTGTACCTGACGGATTTCCTGCTTCCGGGCACAAACGATATACCACCCCAGGTTTTTTCATGCAATAGACGAAAGCGCGTTAGAGAAACACGGCTCAGCTCTCGAATGTGCAGCGCGCTTACTCACGTTTAGATGAGAAAAGAGGTTAAAAGCTAACGATTTCTTATGTCAAGTTACTTTACGATATCGTCCAATCTTTATACGAAATAGAGAAACAAGCAATAGTAATGCCAATGCTTCACCAAACTGTGGTTTGACAATATCGCTCCTGCCGCAGTTCAGAAAAACATATGGAATTATACCACACGCATGACGGTAGAAGATCAGAGATACAAGACTAGGCATAAATCAGCGAAGCTTCATGTGCACAATTAAGTACTTTTGGCTTTGAGGCAGATATTTTGCATTGCATTCCGGGACGGATGTTTTTACAATCGTATGTCAATTCACTTTCCAGACATCACGAACTTATCCTTTGAGATCCGTATATAGGGGGAGGGGGAGTCACCCAAAAACCTCACGATCGACCGACTTGTCGGAGATTAGTCTCCACATTTATATCAAAATTTGCAGCGAGACCTGCCAAGGAGGGTTACTATGACGAAACCTGAAATCGTGACTTTGATTTCGGAAAAAGCTGAAATCACCAAGAAAAAAGCATCAGTCGTTCTAGATACTTTCGTAAACACCATCCACACTTCTTTGAAAGAAAAAGAGGGAAAAATCAGAATTTCCGCTCTAGGAACATTCAGAGTAATTGAGATGAATCCCAGGAGGGGTGTTAACCCGAGAACTCTAAAGGATATGACTATTCCCGGAATGAAGTTGCCCCGTTTTTATCCTTCAAAAGCTTTGAAAGAGACTGTCAAAGGCAAGAAATAACTATTTCAAAATTTCGGTAGGGGAGATAGTCAGCTGCATGGGTGATGCATTTTCACTTATGGTCAAGTGTATTGGTGCGTCCGTGGGACTATGGATTCCTCGATATCGTAGTGTATAGTCCCAAAATGGCTGACATTGATGGATTCTGTTCATATTGCGGCAGACACAACCTTGCAGTCCTTCGAACTGGTTTCAACGATCACTTGCAGGATGAATCCAAGTTCAAAGGGTATGCCTCGGTTCTGATTCGAGCCCGGAATCACGACCAGGTTGTTACAGCACTTCAAGCGGCAAATCTTTTCTCAGTGCCCATCACTGTCTCAGCCGCAAGAAGTTCGGTAACCGGAGCTTCAGTCCCTATGAACGGGGCGGTTCTTGACGTGTGTCCACTGAATTCGATCTCCATGGAAAATCCAGAAACAGTGGGACCGGGCACCACTTTGAGCAACTATAAGGATGCGTTGCGTTCTCTTGGACTCTTTTATCCGCCGGATCCTACTTCAGAACGCATAGCCACAGTCGGGGGAACTGTTGCAACAAATGCATCCGGAGCAATTGGTTTTCTTTACGGACCAACTCGTGACTACATCCAACAATTGAAAATAGTGCTGCCGACGGGGAACTCTCTCCTAATCAACAGAGGCCGGTATGTAGCGGCCAATCACAGTTTGGACTTTCCGGTTCTTGATAACGAGGGTCATATTGCGTGGGTGAAATTACCGATACCTACATTTTTTAGCAAAGATTGGTCTCGATGCAAAGGATCTCTTGCCGTTTCGTTCGAAGCTCCTTTTGACGTTATAGACCTTTTCGTGGGAACTGAGGGTATTTTCGGGGTCATAACTGAAGTTACCACTCGGCTCATTCCGTCCAGAAGTCCCTTTTTCGCATTATTCATTCACATTTGTAGAGAAGATCAGGCAATCCATCTTTTTCATGAACTCCGGACTCTCACGTATGAATACAAACTGCACCATGAGGCCCCAGCATCTCTTGGTAGCACCTACGAAAAAGCGGTTCCGAAAAGAGGATTTGTCCACCCCAGCTGCATGGAATGGCTGGATTCAGAATGCCTGAAACTGGTCAGACCAAGTCATGGCATTCATAATCATTATGGTTCGCTCTATATTGAACAAGAATATCCTACAGAAGAAATCCGGGAAGCTTCTCTTCATGGATGGTATACGTTTCTCGAAGAAATCTCGGAGCAGTTCCATTCGAAAATTCACACCGAAGTTGCAGTGGATGCAAGAAGTCTCAGAAACATGAAATCCGAACGTGCTCGGATTCCTGAAATGCTCAATGAAATGATAGAGCCCGGCATGGTCAAGATCGGCACCGATTTTTCAGTACCTTTTGAACACCTGGGCGAATTACTCGGCTTGTACAAGAAAAACCTTCCCAAAGGAAATTCTTTTGTTTTTGGGCACATCGGCAATGCCCACCTGCATGCAAATATTTTGGCCCGTAATTCTCGAGAGCAGATTGCTTACTTCAAGATTGTTGAGGATCTGGCATCTGAAGTGATAAGCCTGGGCGGCAATATTTCCGGTGAGCATGGAATCGGCAAGCTTAAGAGGGAAGCTTTCAAGAAAATGATTGGAGAGAACGGTGTTGATCAGCTGAGACGAATCAAGGGCATTCTCGATCCCAAGTGTATCCTCAATAGAGGAAACTTGTTCTTCTCCTAATTGAATGGGCCAACACACTTCTGCGGGCCGATGTCATGGCCCTGTATATATGCGCACTATTCTGCCGTTTTTCTACTCCCAAAGAACACGCCATTCTGTTTGTCACCTTTTCGATGCACCTCCGAATAGTCTGATTATCCGACGAAAATAAGAGTCGGGATAATTAAAACGGCAATTCTGTTGCCGTGAATTTGACATCTTAAGGAGATGCTCTCGATGAGAAAAATTATGGCTTTGCTGACCCTAAGTGCTTTCGCCTTTTTTGCACTTCCGGCATTTGCTGCCGACGAACCAGCTGCAACCAAAGGCACTCTTGAGAAGCCCGGGATCAACTGCTGTATAAAAGGCAAATGCAACAAAGCTGCAACCGAAGCTGATTGCGCCAAAGAGGGCGGCAAAGTCGTGAAAGACTGCAAAGACTGTAAGTAGCGTTCAAAGGGGAGACCGGTTTCAGGCCGGTCTCCTGAAAAGATCATCGGAAAATGGCACAACTCGGATGAAGATCATCAATGAACCGTGCTGGATCATGTTTTTTAAAGGGCCGATTGAGTTTCCGGACCGGGTACGATATGGATTGTGAACAAGTGGTGCTATTATGAGCATCAGTGCCGGAGCACAGTTTACCATCGCCCGGGAGCTATCGGCAAATGGTTCAAAATGATCGCAATCAAGATCTTGCATTAGTTCGAAAGTGCCTCACCGGTTCGGAAGAAGCATGGCAGGAATTTTATTCAAGATTCATAGGACTCATACGAAGTGTAGTCAAACGGCAGATAGGATTTACATCGCATGATTCCCAGGATTTGACGCAGACGGCTTTTGTGGCTCTTGCAGGAGCCCTCGGCAGTTACACCACCGAGAGTTCCTTGGCACATTTTGTTTGCATGATAACGGAACGTGCCCTCATCGATGAATTCCGGAAGTCCAAAGCCGCAAAGCGAGCAGCAGAAACACGAAGTGTAGAACATCACGACGGAAGCGATGATACGACATTGATCCTGCCGGCCGATCTCGATCTTCCGGATGTCCAATTTGAAAAAGCCGAGGCCGCAGGACGGCTGAATGATGCATTATTGAAACTGGATGGCAAGTGCCGCGAATTACTCACCATGAGGTTCTACAAAGATTTATCTTATGGTGAGATTTCGGAGATATATGGAACAGCTGAAAACACGTTAACCGTTCAAACGAGAAGATGCATTGAAAAATTAAAGCTCATTTTCTTGAGTTCGGAACGAAAAGGAATGAGACCTTGAAATCGAATCCACCTACATATAACGAACATCCGGACGAAGATTTTCTGCCCTATTTGGAGAATCGGCTTGATCCTCAAAAACGAGCTGATGTTGAAAAGCATTTGGCTGAGTGCTCCGAATGCACAAAGGACATGAAATCATTGTCTTCTATGATCGATTTACTGCGGAGCAATAAGCAAGCTTTTTGTCCTGAGCCGTGGCAAATTTACGAGCACATCATCTCCGGTGAAGATCCGAACAGCATGGTTGCAAAACATATAAATATTTGTGATCCGTGCAGATCTGAATTCTCGGAAATGAGGGCCTCGTTTCAGGAGAAAATTCCCTCTCATTTGCTTAAACAAGTTACCGGTCGCCATCGCAAGGCTACGCCTGAAAGAGATTTAGAACCCACAATTACTATTTTTGATCGGATCTCTAATTTCTTTAGACTGCCCTCTATTGCAATAGGAACCGCCATAGCGGTTTTACTGGTCGTTGTTTTTATGCTTCCGCAAGATGAATCAGGCCAACTGGGAATAGGGTTCAGTTCAGTCAATTGGGAAGGCATGATGCGTCCCAAGACAATTCAAGAGAAGGCGGCGTTTATTGTGATTTTTCCCAAATCGGATGAAAAATTGTCCCAGAAGAATGTTGACTCAATTTATCAGGCTCTTGCACCGGACATGGACATGAACGAGAGATTCCATTTCGTTACCCCGGCTGCCGTTAGTGCTGCGATCAAATCCAAGGACGTAAATATCGGGAATACGAGACAGCTCCTGACCGACCTCGACAAAAAACTGAATGTTGCTTATGCAGCTATTATCTCGATTGACGGGAAAGACGAATCTTATTCTTACAAAGTTGAGCTCTACAATACTCAGACCGGAAATAGAGTCAAAGAAATCGCTCGTTCCAATATGTCTTCTGGGGCACTTGCTGCAGAGATAAAGGCATCGGTTCGAGGAATTATTTTAAGTTCAAAAGAATAACTCAGCCACGATGCCGCCTCTGATTCACGCGACAAGATTTCTACTTAATTCTGCTGGATCGCATATGATGTAAAAATGACATCTTTTGTTATTTTCTTGTGTAAAATTTTTAAAATTGTGTAAAAATAGATTCATCTGACTTCGATTTCCATCAACCCTTAACTTCAAAATCAGGGCTGTGTCATGGCTAAGATCAGGGCGGGAGATGTAGCTACGGATGTTCGTGCCGGAATGTTCGATACAGCACTTATGTCGAAGTATAAACTTACATCCGAAGGTCTTCAGTTTGTATTACGAAAGCTTCTGGATGCAGGATTCATAACTCCAATAGAGTTTTACGAACGAACGGCATTGTCCGATAGTGATCTCTTTAGGGCACTCGACAGTCCTGATGACATCGTGAAGTGCATCTCCTGCGGACAAACAATTCCCCATGACGTAGCTGATTGCCCCTTCTGTGCTGATCCCAACAACGAACTCTTAAAAACCCTCGAAATAGATCAAAATGTTGCATTCCAAGACGCTGATATTTCTTCCGGCAAATCAAGATGTGACTTGCACAATGCTTGTGCTCAGGGTAATTACGACACGGTGAAAGACTTGTTGCGTTCCGGCTCGGACCCAAATACCCCAAATTTCGGAAATTTACCTCTTATTATTGCATCTGAAAACGGCCATGAGCTTATAGTGGCTTTATTGCTCGATCATGGTGCTAAAATCAATGCCGTTGACGGCAGCGGTCGCACCGCTCTGAATATCGCCGCCGGCAAGGGGTTTGTGAACGTCTCCCGGATTCTGCTCGCCCGAGGGGCTCATATGGAGACAAACGGAGGTAACGGCGCCAAAAAAGGGATTTCCGGATTTTCACCCGTCCCGAACCCACCGAAGGAATCAGCAGTACTACATGGTAAGCAGCCACCCGAACCAAAACTGGAGCAAAACCAAAAGTCGTCGTTAGTAAAAACTTTATTCAAAGCATCACGTAAGGGTGATTTGGAAACAATGGGCCGAGTTCTTCGACACGGAATTGACGTTAACGAAAAAGAAAGATTTGGAAATACTGCTTTTCTCCTTGCAGCCTATTCGGGCCGAATAGAATCTGCCGAATTCCTTTTAGTTAATGGTGCGGACAAAAGGATGGTGAACGATTCCGGTAATAGCGCTGTTTTCCTGGCGGTATCAGGTAATCACCCCAATATGATATCCTTCTTGGCTGAATTGGGCTGTGATACAAACACGAAGAACATCAACGGAAACTCACCCCTACTACTCGCAGTGAACGAAGGGAAGTCCGAAATTGTCCGAATACTCCTGAAATCGGGTGCTGACCCCAACGTAGTCAATCCGGAGGGAGACACCTGTCTCATGAAAGCGATTGATAAAGGGGAGTCCGACATCATTCGACTGCTCATTTCTCAAGGTGCGGATACTGAAATTAAAAATAAGTTCGGCAACACTGCTTTGATGAAAGCAGCACTAAAAGGTCAGGTTGATACTGTTAGGATGCTTCTGGATGTGGGTACTGAAGTGAATGCGGTTAACATGTATGGTAACACTGCCTTAATGAAAGCATGTCACAAGGGACATTCGGATGTAGCGAGAATGCTGCTCGAAGCCGGAGCGGATGCGGGCGCAAAGGATGTTAACGGCGGAACCGCTGCAATGCGGACTACTTCACCCGAGATCATCAACTTACTGGTCAATTGCTAAAATTTCTCGATTGTCAAAATCTATCCGGTATTTCAAATTTGGAAGACGAATTTCGACATAACCATCTTTTCTCGTTATCCCGTAATCATTGTTCCGAGCAGGGAATTTTCCATTCACGGGAAGAATGAGCCAATATGCCACCAGGCATTTCGTAGCACTAAAATTGTACACAATGGTTGTGGCGGGCACATCCGATCCATTCACGGAAATCCATCCCCGGGCCGGCCGAGAGCAACCAGTATAGACTTCTATTTCAGGACTCACGCCTCCCAGTTCGGGAATTATCCCTATTGATGGGCTTTGAACATCTTCAAAGAAAAAACCCCACGAATCCAAGTCATGTTCAATATGGCCTGGAGCACACTGCCAGCAGATCGAAATTTCGGCTGTGTCATTTCCAAAAAGCAGATCCCTGATTACCCAGAAGCATCCGTCAATGAATGCAATTGATCTTTCGTGATTGAAAGAAACTCCCCCGCTTCCCCATTCTCCATCATAAGATCCTGAGACCATAAGCATCCCAGGGCCATGATGAGTGAGATGCAAGCCGGATGCATTTTTTTGCGTAACATCGTAGGACCGCTTGCGCTGCGGACCTTGACCCTGCACGAGAACCATATTGTGCCCGTAAGCTGATCGATAAAACTCGGAAATAGCATCGGGTGCATACGTGCTTATACCAGGGTCCGGAAACCTAAGTTTTCCTCTTGAGAAAATTTCCAGAGACAAATTGTCATGATGAATGTGAAAAGCACCCGGCGGGCCGGCCCTGAACATCATGTAATTTGCCTCCGGAAACCATCCCTCCCGCATAACCACCAGACCGGAATGCGGAAAAACATTCAAATTCTTGTCGGGAGGCAAACCTCTTTCCCCCCTGGAACCGACCCATTCGGCCTGGGGATCAGAAATTAGATCTGCACTATAAGCCAATAGAGCGCAATAATTCTGATTGCTCGAAGAAGAATCGTTTATGGATGGCCATGTAAAATCCGGCCTTGAAATGCTCGTTAGGTAATGAGAACCATTTCGTATGGCTTGGATAAGATAGTCAGGGGTAGCTTTACCCACATGCTTCAGCCCATCGAAAACTCGCAAAAGGTTTTCCAGACAAATTGCATTATAAAGAGGAGAAATCTCGTACTGAACTCCATCAGGATAATATTGTCGATCAATTTCTACTCGGAGTCGTTCCGATCCTGTCTCAATCCATGAATCAGAGTCTTGAAACTCGGGAAAATAAAGACCTGCTAAAATCAGAGCGCATGATTCTACAATTCGCCAATTATTTGGATGTCCCTGATGTGATTTCAAATGCTGAGCATGTTCCCAAATGGATTTCAAGCACAAAGTTTTCGTTTCCTCATCAAGTTTACTACGAGACCACAAGCCCGATATGGCCGGTAGCCACTCAATGAGTCGCCATGCAGCTGTCAGCGTTTCCCAGACCGGACCTGCCCCCCCATCGGAGTCTAAGGGAACCGGGTTTTTTATGATCCAATCCTTGATCAAATAGACAATTCGGTCTGCAGCTTCTGAATCTCCGGTTTCAAAACACTTGAGGACGAGGCCGCGGATGAAATGGAATCTGTTCAGAAAATGGGTCCATTCCAGTGCCTTGAATGGATCGGCATACCAATCAATTTCAGGCAGGTGAACTCCCATTACAAATCCGGACAAATTGGAAGCGCATGATTCTTTTGGAAATGCATGAGGCGGTGGAACTTCAAGACCTTTGGTCGCGATCAGCGGCTTTCTCATTCTATGAATGACTTCACCGTACGACGGCATCACATGTGAAAGCCCACAAGCAGTGAGTCTTGGCCCTTCATTGGTGGACGTGCGGACGCCTTCAAATGACTTGATGTCGAGGATCACTTCATCACGGCAACTCTCCCATGGTGGAAAATCTACATGGAATTGAAATCTGTAAATCTCTTCAAAGTTTCTGGTGCCGCCATAAGTTCCGAAATCTCCCTCATGGAAAGTAAGCCTTGTCGCGACATTCGGCTCCACGATGTTCGTACCGCCGGAGACCGAAAATGGAGGCGGCTCTTCGCCAGGAACCACCGGCCCATGAAAAAGTTTGAGACTGAAGCGAACCGGAAGTGGGGACCGGTTGGTCAGGATGAGGTCAAATTTGTTGTATTCAGAATAGTTTTTGCGGCATGAATCGAAAATAATTACGAGCGGTCCGCATCCCCGGAAACTGGTGCCCATGGCTGAATGGATGCCATCCGGGTGCATAGGCGGCTCTTCAGAGCGAATGTTGTCTCTCTGGACTTCAATGTCGGCTCTGAATAATGAATGATCCAGGAATGGATCGATCATGTGACGCTATTTCGATAAACCTAAATAGCCGTAACCTACAATTTCCGTCGGAGGGAAAAATAATATCAGTCCCCAGATGGTTCCTTTACCCCTCGCGTTACTTATCCCCAAGCTGATCATGAACCGGGCAACGGCCGGTAGAATAAACCCCGTTAATCCCGCGAGTATCATAACAATGACTCCTTCGGTTGGATCGACCGAGGATAGAAGCAAAATAGGTATGGAAAGTATCCACGCCAGAGAAAGAGCGAGCCACCAAGTGGGCAAACCAGCAATTTTGACTCGCAAGAGGGTGCGGGCTATGGGAATGAATGCGAGCCAAGGCATTGGAATGCTGGTCTTCTTGCCTATAAGGTAGAGCATTATCGAGCAGAAAATATAGGGAACGAGTATAGCTAAGAGTAGAATCCAGCCAAAAGCAACCGCCAAATACATGAGCATTTGCTTTTGCTCTTCGGGAATCGGAATTTCATCCATTATGCCGGGCTCAGATTTCGGAATCATTCCTGCCCTGGGTTTGGCAATCTCCGGAGCCAGGGGGCTATCTCCGGGAGCTTTTGCAGTCGGCGGACTACCCGGCAGTGGTCTCGGTTCACCGGCTTTGGGAGATTCGACGCGGGCTCCTGATGGAGTAGGTGAACTGCTTGCATCTGCGGACATCTTCTTGAGATTGTCAATTCTTTGTTGAACCTGTACTTTGTCGGGGGCGTTCGGGAATTTTTCCAAGTAAACTGAATACTCGGCAATAGCTCGCGGGAATTGCTTTTGTTCTTCAAAGACGAGCCCCATATTGTAATGGGCTTCTACGTAGTTCTTATCAATATCCGCAGCACGTTTAAAATCCATCAGAGCTTCTCTGTAGAGTTTCTTCTTGCGCTGGATCTCGCCTCGATTATTGTATGCGTCCGCATAATCGGGACTCAGCGTGATCGCTTTGTTAAAATCCGCCAGAGCCTCATCCGTCTTGCCTAAATCATCGTATGCCATGCCGCGCCAATTATAAGCTTCAGAGCTTTTTTCATTTTTCTTTATGTAATCAGTATAGCCGTCGATTGCCTCGTTGACCTTGCCTCTTTTGTGCAAGTCCAGAGCGAATTCAAGTTCAGCATCCAGAGCCATAACCGGGGAAGTTGCGAGGCAAATAGAAATCATCAAAAGGACGCAAGTTGCTTTCAATTTCACTGGAAGCCCCAAATATACCCTGTTGTTGCGGAGCAGGAATCCACGAATGGGCCCTATTTCATTTAGTTTAGTGGAAAGTGTATTGGTATGAACTCTAGGCTGTCCGTAACTAAACATTCAGAATTCCCCATTGTAAAATCGTATTCGAGGCAAGGCAGGACGGCTAATACATAACAGATTCAGGGTACAAGGTCAAGCTTTATGGGTGTGCATAGTATTGAAAAAACAAGTAGTTCTGCTAAATGGCTTAAGGTTTTGGTAAATATCCAATGCCCGAATCGTAACGCCCCGATGGCGTCGTAATTTTCATTTTGATTCTTGCGAAAAGCCTTTTGATACGGATCAGAAAGCACAAGAAGCCTGACATAGCTTACAAACTATTTATCTGCAAAAGTGATCAAGAACTTGTGATATCAGGGAATTGGGGTCTTTATCCGACACCAGGCGGGCAGCGCACCGCTTTCGCGATCCGGCGGCTAAACCCAACAGCTCATCGGAAAAACCTCCAGTTCCCTCCAGAATGCCTATCGCACAAGATGAATCGAGTTCGTCGTAAGCGATAGTAAACTCGTTGAGCGTTCCGATCCTTCCACCTATAAAAATGCACGCATCGGCGCTACGCACCAAAACGACATTTCTTCCTTTCGTTCCCATTCCCGTGTACATGATTATGTCCGCTTCTACGGGATACTTGTACGTCGTCACATGTTCATCCAGGCTTGAAGCAGGCGACACGCCTATCGAAAGCCCCTTTAACGAATGAGCACCCAACGTGGCTGCAAGAGGAAAGCCGGGGCAAGATCCTGTGAGTAATACCCCTCCATTCAAAGCAATTAGTCTGCCGATTTCATATGCTTTATTCCAATGCACCGAATCCGGGCAAGCTGAAGCGGACCCCAAAACAGCAAATTTTATTTTTCTTTTCATGGTTCTCGTTTGCGGTATGAGTTTAGGACCTTGATCAGGATTTTCTGTGCTCAGCAAAGGTATATCTGCATCTTGCTGAAAACTCATCCACCAGTATACGTTGAAAATCTAATACTACTAAACACAAACCGCGCGAATGATCAAAGATTAAGGGCCTATAATCGTGAGGGTTTCTGCAAAATTGACGAGAGAAAACCGTCTTGACACGTCGGCATCTATAGGGGTATGTTGTGCATCCCGGTCTGCCCAAGGCTCCTGAGGTATTTCGTTCGACATGGGTGAGCGAGAGCACTCCGGAACTGTCCCGGAGATTGAGTAACTACTGAAGAGCAATTCCGGATTACATATGGAGAATATATCCTCGATAGTGCTAGCGGCGGGAAAAGGTACCCGCATGAAATCTTCCCATTGCAAGGTGCTCCATGAAGTCGCTGGGAAGACGATGCTTTCGTACGTGCTGGATTCGCTGAAGCAAGCCGGAATTCTCAGGATCTGCGTAGTGGTGGGGCATCAAGCGAATAGAGTTATTGACTCAGTCAAGGATTACGGCGTTGAGACAACTCTCCAAGAACCTCAGCTCGGTACGGGGCATGCTGTGGGCAGCGCAGCGGGAACATTCGAGAATTACACCGGAGATATTCTCATTTTGTGTGGGGATACTCCTCTTATTACCAGCGAAACTATTAAGGATTTTGTGAAGTTTCATAGAGAAAAAAAGTCTCGACTATCGGTGATGACCACACGCATGAAAAATCCATTCGGGTATGGTCGGATTGTCCGAGACATAGATGAACTGGTCATGAAGATAGTCGAAGAACGTGATGCCACCGACATCCAGAGACAAATTCACGAAATCAACACCGGCATTTATTTGGTAAATGCGGAAATGCTCTTTCGACTGCTCAAGAATATAAAGGCCGAAAATTCCCAGAAAGAATATTATTTGACCGATGTGGTGGGACTCGCGCGCGCGGAAAATGAACAGGTTCACGGATATATTCTTGAAGAATCGTTTCAGGCCACAGGGGTAAACACGAGGCGTGAACTGGCCGAAGTATCGAAAATCATATGGAATGCAAATCGTGAACGACTGATGTCACAAGGTGTAACCCTTCTTGATCCCGACACGGTCTATGTGGATGAAGGTATATCAATAGGGGCTGACACGATTATACATCCTTCGGTTCATATTCATGGAAAGACTACGATTGGAACAAATTGTATCGTTGAATCCGGATGCTACCTTTTGGATAGTTCCATAGGAAACAGTGTCCACATTTTACAATCATCTCGTCTGAACCAGGTCGTCGTCCATGATGGTGCATCCATAGGTCCTATGGCTCATTTACGGCCCCTGACGGATGTCGGCGAAAATGTGAGAATCGGGAATTTCGTTGAAGTGAAGAAAACGAAAATAGGAAAAGGTTCCAAGGCGGCACATTTAACCTATTTAGGGGACAGCACCATTGGGCAAAACGTAAACGTAGGCTGCGGTGTCATTACCTGTAATTACGATGGACGTAAGAAGCACCCTACGACTATCGGGGATGATTGTTTCATTGGTTCCGATGTACAACTGGTTGCTCCCGTGAGTGTGGGTTCCGGAAGCTTAATAGGCGCAGGCACAACTCTAACCCGGGATGTTCCACCGCAAAACCTTGCCGTATCAAGGTGTAAACAAAAAAATTACCCCCTAAGGAAGGGGCAAGGCCCCATTTCAAAAGATGAAGATCGGTAGTCTAGATGTAAAAGGAAATGTATTTCTTGCTCCGATGGCGGGCATAACCGATGCGGCTTTCCGCAAAACGGTTCAACGGTTCGGGATTTCAGCTCTGTGGACCGAGATGATCAGCAGTGAATCTCTGGTCAGATCAAAGGCGGTTAGGTCCGCCATCGACATATATGACCACAATGTGCCGACAATTTTCCAGCTTTCAGGCCATAAACCCTCAACGATGGCCGGTGCTGCTCGGATATCGGAGCAATTGGGAGCAGCGGCAATTGACTTAAATATGGGTTGTCCTGCAAAGAAAATGGTCCATCGAGGCGGAGGAGTCGCTCTCATGAGGACTCCGGTTATAGCGGCGGAAATTGTCCGTCACGTCCGAAAATGCGTCAAAGTCCCTGTCACGGTCAAAATGCGTTCAGGATGGGATGATACCGATGATAGCGCCCCTGAATTTGCTCGCATGTTGGAATCCGAGGGAGCGGATGCAATAATCATCCATTCGAGGCCAAAGTCCAGAAGACACTCCGGTCCGGTGGACCACGACCTCATTCGCAATCTCAAGGAAACATTGTCCATTCCGGTCATAGGAAATGGAGGCATCTGCGATTATGCCTCGGCGAATGCAATGTTGAACGAATCAGGTTGCGACGGCATAATGATTGGGAGAGGCGCGTTGGGTAAGCCCTGGTTGCCCGGCCGTATACTGTCCCAATTACTTGGATGGTCCGATACCACGGAAGTTCCGGTACTTGATGTAATTAAACAGCACCTGAACTACCAGCTTGAGTTCAGGGATAATGTGCATTCGCTGAAAGTTATGCGCAAACACTTCGCCTGGTATTCGAAGGATTTACCAAATGGCACCGAGTTCAGGCGTCAAGTTTTCACTTTAGAATCGGAAGAAGCTGTTATTGATTTGCTCGACGGCTTTTTTGGAAAGGTTAGTCTATGACCAATTCGAGGACCAAGAGTCAAGCGGTTTTGCCCGAAGAAACTTTGCCCAAAAAGAAGACTCCCAAGGTGCTCGACATGAACATCGGAGTGTCTATCGACAATTTGATAGAATATCTCGCCGATAACAACGTCAAGGGCATTCACCCTTTAATTATGGGTGAAATTGAGAAAAGGCTTATAATCAAATCGCTTGAGCGCAGTCGAGGTAACAAGCTGCAGGCGGCGAAATTACTTGGCATGAGCAGGAACACTTTTTTACGTAAGATCAAGAGGATAGAGTTTACAGACCCCGATGACGCAGCAGAACCTAAAGTAGAGTCTTAGAGTTGCCATAGGCACTTTCCCTTGTGATTTTAATTTGAAACACCTATAACATAATACGGATTGTTAACTATTAACTGGTTCAACATATTTCTTGACACCTCCTGCTAAAGGAATATAATTAAAGCGGATCTCAAAATAACCACATGGAGACCTTAGATGGATTCCGATAAGCTTGCTCTTCTCGAAGAGAAGATCATGCATTTAATCGAACAGAATGATCAATCCAAAAAAGAACAGGAGCGATTTGGTAGAGAATTGGAAAAGCGGGACAGGCGGATCGGAGAGCTTGACCGAACTCTAAAGAAACTCCAAAAGGATCACAAATCCGCTAAGGGCAAACTTGACAAGATAATCGAGAAATTGGAGGCTTTTACCTGAGAGAGCGTGAAGCTTCGGGGCGGAACGTTTGTGAAGGAACGATGGATTCATCCATCGAAGCCGTCAAAATTCGATTATTCGGCCGTGAATACAATGTGAAAGGTCACGGCAACAAAGACTATGTAGAGAGGCTGGCCGAATTCATTTCTGGGCGAGCTGAGGAAATACAAAGCCAAGCTAAAGTCGTCTCTACTCTTGACCTGGTGATACTGACACTCCTCAACATCACTGATGAGATGTTTCAATACAAACTGAATAAGGAGCCGGCAACTAAGACAGATATAAAGCCTCCTATAGAGGAGCCTAAAGAATAACAAAATTAGGTCCCCTGCAAGGTGCGTTATCGGTAGGAAATTTTTGAGCCAACACTCAAAAATTGGGAACCGCCCCCGAGTATGGTGTGCAAGCCTGCCATGAAGCAGGACGCCTGAAATGCTCGTTAGGGTCCCACCTGGGAATCCAGGTTCAAAAGTTCTGCTGAGACGGCTGAGCGGGGGACCATCTTAAATGCCCGCTCTTTTTTCCCAAAAAACCGGAATGTGCATGAAAACCTCCGGATGGCCTTTCGGGCGAGTAAATATATAAAGTTGATTCGGGGCGTAAGCTCAAAAATACCTTTACTCTTCTCCTAATTCCGACTCTCGACGTCCGAAAACGGTTTTCTGCCGAAGCATTCCGCCGATATCATAATTGGAGGGGGTTGTGGAATCGATCGTGAACCTGATTCCAGCCCTTGTAGCCATAGTTCTCGGATTGTCCGGAGGCTATGCTGCAGCAAGATTCCTGGATAAGAATAGACTACAGTCCGCAAAGGCGGACGCCGATGAATTACTCAAGAATGCAGAAAAAGAAGCCGAAACAATCAAAAAAGAAGCCTTGCTCCAAGCAAAGGACAAGCTGTTTCAGGCACGGACCGAGCTGGAAAACGAAATAAAAGAACGCAGGTCCGAACTCTCTGCAAGAGAATCAAGGCTCCTCAAAAAAGAAGAAAACCTTGAAAGAAAAGCCGGCCAACTTGAACAAAAAGAAAACACATTAGGAAAACACGAAAAAGAAATAGAAACCGGACACAAGCGATTAAAGGACAAAGAGAAGGAAGCCGATTCGCTTGTCAAAAAGCAGCATGAGAAACTTGAACACCTTGCCGGATTATCTGCAGTTGAAGCAAAAGAAATGCTGCTCAAAAAAGTCGAAGACGAGACTCGTATAGAAAGCGCTCGCATCCTTCGACAAATAGAAGAAGAGACCCAGGCCCAGGCCGATAAAAAAGCCAAAGAAATCATTGCAACGGCAGTTGGCCGTTATGCAGCAGATTTCATTGCTGAACGAACCGTGTCGGTAGTGAATTTGCCCAATGAAGAGATGAAAGGTCGCATCATCGGTCGTGAAGGGCGAAACATCAGAGCAATTGAGGCTGCAACGGGAATAGATCTGATAATCGACGATACCCCCGAAGCGGTAATCCTTTCCGGATATAATTCCATCAGACGTGAAGTAGCCAGGATCGCTTTAGAGCGACTTATCAATGATGGAAGGATTCACCCGGCTCGAATTGAAGAAGTCGTAAAAAAAGTAAGCCAAGAAATGGAAGAGGCCATTGTCGAAGCTGGAGAACAGGCCAGTTTCGATGTCGGCGTTCACGGTATTAATACCGAGCTTGTCAAATTACTCGGAAAGCTGAAATACCGTACGTCATTTGCCCAAAACGTCTATCAGCATTCAATCGAAGTGGCATTCTTATGCGGTATAATGGCCGCGGAACTTGGGTTAAATCCCAAGAAGGCGAAAAGAGCAGGCTTATTGCACGATATCGGCAAAGCCATCGACCATGAAGTCGAAGGTGCGCACGCAATTATCGGAGCCGACATTGCTCGACGATATGGCGAGTCTCCGATCATAGTAAATGCAATAGCAGCTCACCATGGAGATGAAGACCCAACGAGTATGCTCGCTGTGCTCGTCCAGGCCGCCGACACATTATCTGCGGCACGGCCCGGCGCAAGACGAGAGATGCTTGAAAATTATGTGAAGCGACTCGAAGACCTTGAGCGGATAGCCGATTCCTTCAAAGGAGTCAGTAAATCGTTTGCCATACAGGCAGGACGAGAGATAAGAATAATTGTTGAAAATTCAAACATCGGTGATGATAGTTTGGCGCTTTTGGCCCACGATATCAGGAAGAAAATTGAAAAGGAACTTTCTTATCCGGGACAGATTAAAATAGTCGTCATAAGGGAAGCAAGAGCGGTTGAGTACGCCAGGTAGCGTGGCCGACACCGTTAGTTGGCAGGCAGCAAGAAATCCCTGGCGGCATCTTCAAAAGACTCAGGACATAATTTACAGTTTACGTGCACAGGGGGAAGTTTGATACGCTTCCCTCTTTCTCTTTTCAATGGATTATCATAAACTTGGTTTCGGCAAATCTGAAATGAGGCTGCGGAGGACAATATTGAGTTTTAAGCTGATATCACTGTTCGCAATACTATTCGCCTTTTCATTGTGCACGAGCTGCATAGTTCCCTCTCAGCAATCCATTAAGACTCAAGCCGAAGGCACTCAGAATCAGGCGAACTTTACCGCAGAGCCGAATAAACTAATCAAGCCCGTAATCCCCCCCGACGGAAACGAACCTGTTCAGCCGTCCCAGCAATCCGTGCAGCCTGGGACCTATATTCCTCCCGTCAACGTTCCGGCAGGCCCTATCCATTCAGAAAGTCCGGCGCCGCAAAATTCCGTGGTAGGGGAACCTCAGTAATTCTACCAACCAAATCTCGGAAATTGTTAACACGAAATTCCGATGGTGTGTTATCTTCCATCATGGTTTGGTGCGCAAAGGCTTCTCATCAATACGTATGAGGCTTTTGGGAGTTTTAGCAATCCGTCGTTCAGCAATTCCGCTTGCAAAATAACGGAGAAACCGAAGTCCCCACCATGTTCTCTATTTCGCCCAAAATCTTCATGAGAACGTTTTAGGTAATGGTACTTCCAGTTAATGGTCGGAGAATTCGGAAGGTTTAATATTTTATGTCTCTGATTTTTATTCCCACCAGCCTTCATGAATATTCCAAATTGCAAAATCAATTCAATGATCTCACGATTCATCAGACCGAGCAATGGATGAAATTCCTCGTTGAGACGCAAGGTGGAGAGCCGGTCTTTGGAGTTCTTGAATCTCAAGGTTCTATCGTAGGGCGCTTTTCAGGTCTGGTAATAACGAAGATGGGCCATAGAATACTCGGAAGCCCTTTCCCAGGTTGGAGCACAACCTTCATGGGATTTAACCTGAAGCACGGAATATCCAGAATTGACGCAGTTAATGCCGTAAAATTGTATGCGTTTGAAAGCATGAAATGCAAACATTTTGAATGCATGGACCGGCTGCTTACCTTCGAGGAAGCTGCGTCTGCCGGGTACGAGACGTGGAACTATGAAACATTCGAAATAGATCTGACCAACTCTGTGGAATCTATATTCAAGAATATGAAGCACCAGTGCCGAAATTGTATCCGAAAAGCTGAACGAAGCGGTGTAACAATTGAAGTCGTGAATGACTCCGATTGGTTTGCCCAGGAGTACTATAAACAAGTCGTTCATGTATTTGAGACAAAAGGGCTGCCGCCGCCTTTCGATCTCGGCCGAGTCGAATCATTGATTAATAATCTCTTTCCCACCGGAAATCTCACTTTGTTGAGTGCACGAAATAAGGATGATATCTGCATAGCGACAGGAATCTTTACCGTTTTTAACGGTGTTGCCTCTGCATGGGGCGCGGCAAATTATCGGGACTATTCCGAAGTTCGACCGAACGAAGCAATATTTTGGTACGCCATTAAGCATTTTAAAGCATTGGGAGCACATACCCTCGACCTGGTCGGTGCCGCCGAATACAAGAAAAAATACGGCGGCATTCGGGTCGGCATACCGTGGATTAGAAAATCAGCCGACAAAATAACCGCTGTTCTGAGAACATATGCAGAGAAAACATTTCTTCGCTTTCCTAGACTGTATAATTTAGTATCGAGATTGCGATAATAGAAATTCGCCCGAAACGGAATAAATTGTGAGCCTAATGAGCGATACAAAAGTTAACAATTGATGATTATTCCTGCTAATTAACAATATCGAAATTGAAGAGATCCACATGAATTCAAAAGTTTCAGCTGTGTTGAAAAACATCCTCGCCCTTGCAATTGGATTGATCGTCGTTTTCATTCTGGTTGAAGTGTTATTACGGGTTTTTCCGCTGGAGAGTTCTTACGTGCGTCTTTCCGCCAAACCGGACGACAGGGTTGGATTCACGAGAATTCCGAATTCCGTAGAGACGTTCTCCACCAAATGTTATCAGATTGAGAACATTCGGTTTAATTCTTTGGGGTTCCGAGGAGCAGAATTCAGACCCGGCGGAATAGCAATCTTGGGCGATTCTTTTATGGAAGCCAACGAGGTGCCCACGGAAGCGACAACTGCATCGATTCTGGAGCAATTACTTCGCATGCCGGTCTTGAACACGGGAATAAATGCTTACGGGAATGTGACTCAGCGAGCCGTTTACGATTCGTTCTTGACGGCGTACCGGCCCAAGCTTACGGTATTGTTTTTCACTCAGGTAAACGATTTTAAGGATAACTCGTGTCGATTAACTGAATTATACAATGAACCTATAATTCAACCTTGTGGTCGCCTTGAAAACGGTAAGGTTGTAATTGAAAAGCGATTCGATAATGTGGGCCCACGGGAAGTCGGTGGATTCATGCAGTTCTTACGCAAGAATTGTCGCTCCTGCTTATTGGCCTTCAGGATGTACAGGTATGCTTTTCTCCATCAAATTGAACTCGGTGAAATGGATTTTCTGGAAAACTCGTTTAGGAAAGAACCGGTCGAGAACTCCCGACGAGACTGGGAAGAGAGCAGAACAATTACCGAAGAGATTTTGGTGGAGTTGGCTGCCCAAATCCGAAAAGATGGCGGCCATTTTGCGATAGCCGTGGTTCCAACGATATATTCGATAGCTCACAATTGGCAAAATTATTTCAAGGAGGCGAACAAAGGTTCAGATGTGCCAAGAGATTTCGATCCTGAGTTTGTGGAAAAGTACCTTACTGAACTAGGGAAAAAGCACGGTATAGAGATCCTTCTGCTCTCCCAGGCATTTAGAGAATATCGAGATCAATTTGCTCTGAAAGATCCCTATTTTTGGTATTTCTGTGATGGTCATTGGAATCCGGTGGGGCACTTTGTTGCTGCAAATGCCACCGCCAAAGCTATTCTAAACTGGGGAATACTCGACCTTGATGAGCAAAGCAAGCAGCTAAAGTTCAATGAGATTGCTCGAAACTTGAATCTCTCGCCCCAAGAAATCTTGGGTGAACCCGGCTACACGGAAGTTTATTCCGGAAGAGCAAGAGCGGTATATACGGGCGGCAACAACATTCCACAAATTTTGTTCGAAGACACTCGTTAAGGAAACGCAATTTCTCAATCAACTGTTTACTTCATTGCTGCTCCGGTCGGCCGTCACAGGTATAAAACCGGGCTTCATTGCGTCAAGTTTGGCCGAAAGGTCAACGCTCAGTTGATGGTATCGCTCGAGAGTTACGCAAGATCTTATAAAAAGGTAAACCCGTCGCAAGTGGAATTCCGTAAATGCCTTCCACAGATATTTCCAGAAGACATATCGAGTTGACCTAATCACCCCCCATTTCATCAGAGTAGATCCCAAAACATGTAGTTCGCTCAACGTTAGTGGTTTGGCAGGCACCTTCATAGGGAGGGGTTTCATGCAGGCGAAATGATTGTAGCTGCGTTCCAGAAATCCTGCAGGGTCGTAAACCTGCTTCATGGTGCTTACGAATTCGGACAAAATTTCATCCATAGGTCGAGTAGGAACATAGTTGGTCCGGAGATAGTGGCAATCCCCAATGAAAATTTCGTTCTCATCAAGCAATCGGCCTTCCAGTCTCAAGCGATCCCACAAGGCAGTTCCCGGATACGCATGAAGAAGGGAAACTTCAATCAACGGAATGTTGGTCCTTTGCACGAATTCCACCAGGCTTTTGTCGCGCCCGGGTTTCTCTCCATCAAACCCAATTATCGTCCCTGCCATAATTTCCAGGCCGGCTTCATTTATCGTACGGCATGCATCATAGAGGTCCAATCCGGTATTTTGAGTCTTCCGAGCAGTCCGCAAGGTTTCAGGATCAGTAGTTTCAATACCTAAGTAAACCGTCGAAAATCCGGCCTTCACCACAAGGTCCAACAATTCCTGATTTTCTGCGAGATTCACGGATGCATGAGTAAAGAACTCAAAAGGATTTTCATGCGACTGCATCCAGGAAATCATCGCCTCCAAAATCGGCTTAATTCTTTTTTGATTTCCTATCAAATTGTCATCTACTACGTAGATTTGTCTTCGCCATCCGGCATCATACAACGCTTGAAGTTCATTAATTACCTGATCCGGTGCTTTCAGTCGGACCTTGCGACCGAAAATCTGAGTCGCATCGCAGAATTCGCATTGAAATGGGCAGCCCCGTGAGATTTGCAGGGCCATGTCCACATATGCATTCATATCGAGCAAATCAAATCTCGGGACCGGAGACAATGCTAAATCCACAGGGGTCGGCGATTGAATAATTTTGTTGGATATACCTTGGGAAAGATATTCCAGCATTATGGGAACGGTATTCTCGCCTTCTCCTTTGATGACGAAATCCGCTCCGGAATTGAGTGTTCGTTCAGGATAATGAAAGACGCCGGCGCCTCCTACTGCCACGATCTTGTCCCGTGTCTTAGCAATTTTGACAAGATCGTAAATTTCTGGGAGCTGCAAAATCGTTCCCGTGAGCAGAACGAGTTCCGCCGAATTCCAGTCCTGTTCTGCAATGGACTGAAAAGACAAATCAATCAAACGCAATTCCCAGTCTAAGGGCAACAGGGACGCCACGGTCAGGAGCCCCAAGGGAGGGGAATAAGCCTTCTTCGAGGCTATTCTGACGCTCTTGTCATTGTTGCCGATGTTCAAATTACGAGGACTATTCGGAAAAATAAGTAGCGTATTCAATTCTGCCTCCGGCTTGAGCAGTTCACCGGAATCTACTATTCACATGTGACCAATTTAAAATCTGTTTGAATCAATTACCGGTTTATCATCAATCATACAATCACTAACATGCCCACAGTATGAAGGCAAGTCACCGTACGTACGGCTAAGGTGCCGATCTGAAACATGTCGAAAGACATTCCCAACAGTATACTTACCGACCGGATTTTCTCAGCAATCGACTATCCGGAACAAAGTAGTAGAGCAAGGAAACTAGTCCGAGAGCTACAATGCCGGCATACCACAACCCCAGAAAATCACCTGCTCCACATTCATTGGGGTTGTTTCCAACGGCAATTCCTATGATGTGAGTCATTACTCCCGCCCCGAGGGTCGTGAAAAGGTTGACGGCAGTCATTGCAACGGACAGCATGTCCCTCGGAATAAGTTCTTTCATATGGGCATAGAGAATGTTGCCGGGAGCGGAGAGAAAACCCAAGCCGAATAAGGCTAAGATTAAAACCCACATGCCGGCAAGTTCCGCTCGAAAAAGTAGGAAGAAAACGAGCCCTAAATAGAAAATGAAAGACCCCAAGACGACCTTTTTTCTGGAGTGGAAAACTCTGTCGCTTAGAATACCGCTGATAGGCAAAGCAATCATGTATCCGAGTCCCATAGCTAAAATCGCATTTCCTGCCGACAATTCGTCCCAACCTCTTCCGATTACAAGAAAAGGACCGATCCAGAGACTTTGGAGGGCGGCAAAATAACCGTATCGGACAAAATTGGACAGGCTGATTGCCCAGTAGCTGTACATCTTTATCAATCTGGACAAACCGGCGAACAGTCCTGAATCCTTCGGAGAATCGGCATGAGATGAACCTTGAGGTCTGTTCCGAATAACGAGTATAAAGGCAGCAACAATGATTGCATTTAGGGCTGAAAAAAAGACGAATCCCGTTCTCCATCCAATCCAGAGGTTGAGAGCCGCCAGGGGAGTGCCTGCAAGCAAAGTCCCCGCACTACCTATGGCTACTATTATTCCACTCAAAGACGCGAATCGGTTAACAGGAAACCACGCAGCCAAGAGCGTCAAAATAATCATTAAATTTCCGCTCATGCCGATACCCAGTAGAACTCTAGCAAAAACAAGTTCGTTCGCTGATTGTCCGACACTGAACAACAATCCGCCCGCAATTGCAGGTAGGGCAAGTATGACTGTGACGGCTCTCGCTCCGATTCTATCCAGAGCGATTCCAATCGGGATCTGACTAATCGCGAACGAGTAGAAGAAAACCGCCGACATGTTGCTCAAGTCCGATGCGTCCAAACACAACTCTCTTGAAAGAGAAGGCGCTATCACTGCAATCGAACCTCTGTAGAACATTGAGATCAGAAAATTCAGGCTTCCAATGGTGAAAATTGCCCAACGCCTGCGGCTCTGGGGTGCTGGATCGATCAATCAAAATGCTCCTCTTAGGGTAGTAGCCGGAACTCTATCGTTACTTCAAGATCACGAAGTATACAAGCATATACAGTCGGTTTGGTCAAAATCTGAGATACAACCTAAAAATGTCCACATAGGTGAATTAACTAATTGATTGAATTTTGTTATACATTGAATTATTAGCTTGATGTGAATTCATGCAATTTGATACCATATCTCTAAATGATGTATGGTTCGATGTAGCTAGAAACTAAAAGCGCGGTCCGGATCCGGCAATAGGCTAATGTGTGCGTTATAAAAAACGCTACTCAACCTAGGCTTTCAGGTATACATACGTGGCAGCCATAAATGCAAAAGAGTTCATACAGGACGTCCAGGCAGGCATGAGCGATACCGCTTTGCAGGCGAAATACGGAATGTCCGGAAAACAATTCTTTATGTACAAAGCGGCTGTGAAGGATTATCTGGCCAAAGAGAAACAGAAGACGGGGAAAGGTCGAAAGGTCAGTGCAAAAGAGATCTTAGCGGATATCAAAGCCGACTTAAGTGATGATGAAATAATGGATAAGTACAATTTTACCAGAAGACAGCTCCAGAGCGTTCTCAGGCAACTCATCAACGCAGGTCTTGCAACTCCCAAAGAATTATCCAACAGGTTGAGCATCACACGAAGCCAGGTGACTGAAGCATTCGTGGAAACAGGCAAAGCTATTCACGAACTTGATTGAGGTTGATCAGTCTGAATTACGCTCCTCATTTAACGGTGACGCTCTATCATTTACCTTCTTCACTCTTCTTTTCAATGACATCCCAACTCGACGATCCTGCAAGGCTTCTGGAAAGTCTATGGTACTGCCATGCAAGATGACAATGAAGAATCACTTCTTCAACCGTATCCCGAAGATCACACATAACGCCGTATTCGCCGGTGGATTCCTCTTTCTCAGCTCCTCTTTTAACGGTATTGTCCACATCCATTAAAAGTTCAAAAATCTTGCCGAAACATTTGTGGACATGCAGTTCAAATTCTTCTTGGTTTGAAAATTGCACTTTTAAATCCTTAAAAAAGTTATCAGGAGAAGAAGCTAAAAGCTTCCCCTCCTCTGAATTTATTTCTTAGCAATCAATTGCCATTTCCCGTCCGGAATCATTAAATCGCCAAGTCTTTGTTGAGCTGCCTCGTTCAGATAAAAGGAATCGGATGCTTCCGGTCCGACAAGAATTACCGGGCCGTGGAATTTAGCTGCAAATTCCTCGATTGTGGTGGTTCCTCCAAAAGCAGCGCCTTTGCCCTTGTAGCCGATTACAAGTATTTCGTAGTCGCCCTTTTTAAAGCACTTTCTTAACTCCCACTCGTCATTGCCTTCGCACAATCTAAAGCCGACATCAACATAGTCGCCCAAAAGCGGATCAAACATCTCTCTCATTTCGCGGTCTTTTTTTGAAATAAGATCGGGGGTAACCTTTGCCGTCTCGGTCTTATCGGCATCGACAAAAACCACGTCTCTTCTCAATGCATAGGGCGATTCGAGAAAATGGAAAATGTTCAATTTGGTTTGATGATGTCGGGCCAACGACAATGCATAATCAAATGCCCAATCTCCCTGTCTGGAAAATATGGCGCAAAGGCCGATTCCTTTCATGATACCTCCTGCCTTTCGTTTCTGATATTCGACAAAACTAACTACGGTTGACTTATGTTTACTCATTGGAGCACCATTGATTTCGGTTCCTGTGACTCCTGAATGGGGCTTGTTGGAATTTCTATCTGAAAGCTTGTACCTTCTCCCAATCTCGAATATACTTGGATTCTACCGCCGTGTTCTTCAATTATCTTCTTGGTCACAACCAGGCCTAAGCCGGTTCCTTCCGAACCCTTGGTTGAATAAAATTTCTTGAACAGGTTTTGTTTAACCTGATCGGGCATGCCGCAGCCGTTATCGGTTACATGGATCACGAACATGTTTCCTTCTACGCGACCGCCCAAAATTATTTTGCTGTCCTTACGATCCATAGTGGAACACGCTGCAATGCTGTTCGATATAAGATTTGAAACTGCGGAATGAATTCCTTTCACGTCAAAAACCGCCGAACCCATCTGGTCCGAAAAGTCTTTCAGAAGCTCAACACCCTTGTTCTTGGCCTTTTCTTCATAGAGATCATAAACATCCAACAATACTTTGGCCGGATCCGTTTTAGAGTACTCGGGAGGACGTTTTTTTGAGGCATAAAGAATATCCTTTACGAGTACCGATACTCGTTCGACATTCTTCTTGACCATTTCCCACCCTACACGCATCCGGTCTTCCTTGCCTCTCTTAAGACCGGAATCCACCATGTAGACCCCGCCTTCAAGACCGGAAAGGATATTCTTAACGGTATGGGACATGCCGGCTATCGTTTCCCCAAGATTGGCAAGTTCATTCCTGAGTAACTTCAGTTCCGTTATGTTGGTGCACATCTCCATGGCATGAGCTACCCTCCCGTTTTCATCCAAAATGGGAGCGGTTTGAAGAACTATGTGCACGTCTTTTCCGTCACGTTGCCAGATTTCTTCCGAAGCATGTGGAAGACCATCATCAAAGGTTTGTTCAACGGGACAGTTTTCGCACTTCGTGTCTTGCCCTTTGTAAACCTTGTAACAGTTTTCACCCACACATTCCCCAAAATCTTCAACAAACATCGAATTTGCAAACGCGATTTTGTAAGAGCGGTCCACCAAAGTCAAATAACAAGGGACGTTCTCGAGCAGACTTGCGTATTCTTGTTCCTTCTTCCGCAAATCAGCCTTGAGCTGCTCCAATTTCGTAACATCGACCGACATCTCCAACACTTCCGAGATCTTTCCATACTCGTCGAATATCGGCGACGTATTTACGACCACAAAACGCTTATCGCTGCTCTCCGGATGCCAGATTTCTTCGGACATATGGGGCAAACCATCGATAAATGTTCTTTCCACCTGGCAATTTTCACATTTGGTGCTGTTGCCCTTGAAACCTTCAAAACAGTGACGCCCGACCTGATCACCAAAGTCGGATGCGAAAACCTGATTCGTCCTTACAATCCGGTAATCAGACCCAATCACGGTCAAGTAACACGGGACTTTTTCGAACAAGTCCTTATACATTTTTCGACTTTGCTCAAGGTCCCTCGTATGTTCGTGAATTTGACGGCTCATTTCCTCAAACGCACGGGAAAGTTCCGCGATTGAATCCTGGCCTGTAGAAGGTCTTGCGGGTACGTACTCACCCTTGGCCATTCTGTTGGCTCGAGCTTTCAGTTTTTCAATCGGCCTGCTTACGAAGTAAATCACCCCAATGCCGATGATAGACGATACCAGCAGAAAGAGAAAAAGTGCAAAAACGTAAGTCTCTCGCGCATTTTCCCATAATTGCCTTCTTAGATCTCCCAAGGGCAATTTGATTTCTAAAGCCCCCAAGGACGGTTGCTCAATTGGACCTTCATGGCACCCCATGGTCGAACAACTCGCATCATTCACCAACGGGTTGACGACGTTGAGGACCTTTCCTTTATCCTGGAACTCGTATTTAACCGCAACGTTGGAGTCAATATCGACTAAAAGCGGATTATCCGCTGCGGAACGTTGAGGAGATGCTTTATCCTCAGCTTTACTTGTGTAATGGAGCTTGCCTGTGCGATCAAAAATATTGATCGCTTTGAATCCTTCCTGCTTTCCTATTGCACGAACAATCTGACGGATGACCTCGCGATCTTTGGTCATCATACCGTTCCAAATAGCCGCTTTTACCACTTCGGAATCTCGAAGTGCAGCCTGTACCTGAGCATTGATGAGGTTGGTTTCCTGTTTGTTGATACTGTGTAAAGTAAAAATCACAATACCGAAGAAAACCACGAGCCCGGCATAAAAGCTCAGTTTGAATCTCAGGCTATGGGTAAAGCGACTAAATATGTGTGACAGATTGCCGTACATGGACCTCAAATCTCGAAAAGGCTGTCGGACTTATGTCTTACAGCCTTGACGAGACCTATCTGTTCCAACCGGTCTAGCCGTTTGATCAGTCTAGTATGAGTGCAGGGGACAACAACTCGGCAAGGTTCATGACCTTGGCATCGATATGGTAATGCTCGCAAATTTCTTTCAACTGGTCCGTGCAATTATGACAGGACTGAAGCACAACATCCGCACCTGTCGCCTTGATTTCATCACCTTTTATCTTGCCGGCGGCAATTCGCCTCTTTGAAAATTCCGACATAGCTAATGCTCCGCCACCGCCACCGCAGCAGAAGCTCCGTTCCCCCCAGTGTTCCATTTCTACGAAGTCGTCAACTGCAGCTCGGATGATGAGGCGCTGGTCTTCCCATACACCACCGGAGCGGGCAATGTTGCATGAATCGTGGTATGTGAAGCGATGACCTTTCCAAACTGATTTGTCCAGTTTGAGTTTCCCCTCCCGGATCAATTTTGCCATGAGTTCCATCATGCTTGTGATCTTGAAATCAACTCCACCTACCCAGTTTGGAAGCTCCCATCTCAGGGCTCGGTAACCGTGTCCACACTCACCGGCTAAGAGATACTCGCAACCGAGCCTCTTCACGTCTTCCGCCTGCCACATCGAAAATAATTTGGCATCGTCATCGTTGCCGTTAAACAAGGCGTAATTCGTCAAGTCCCAGTATCGAGAAGAGATCGTCCAGCTTACGCCTGCCGCATTCAATACCTTGGCGCTTGCCTGGATCGTGAGAGGATAATATTTCGGTTCTCGTGGATTGAGCGTGAGGAAATATTGAGCCCCTTTCTTATCCACTGGAATGGTGTAATTTTCGCACCCGTCTTCGTCTTGAAGTTCCTCTTCAATCCATTCAATGGTCTCTATGAACTCATCCTGAGGAACCGCCATGTTATTGCCGTGATTGTAATGGGTATCTACGGTCTCCTGAAGGTTAGCCGGAACTCGACCCACTTTCTGCAATATTCCTCTGGCCGCTCTTACCATCATGCCGTAATCGACTCCCATGGGGCAGTTGAAAGTGCAACGACGGCACATGGTGCATCCACCAAAAAGTTTGTCGAACATCTCTTCGGCAAGTTCTTTCGTCAACGGCTCGGCACCAACCCATTTTGGGAAAACCTTGCCCATCCAGTCATATCGATATTTGTACCATTTGCGGAAGCGATCGGCTTTGTAGGCCGGTACAAGGGTCTTGTCTTCAGGAATGGAAGCACTGTAATGGCATGCGTCGCTGCACATACCGCAATGGATGCAGCCGGCGAGTGAAGTCGCAACAACCCGATTGAGTTTTCCGGGCAGTAATTTCTCCATTTCGGCCAACATCTCTGGGGTAAATTCAGGTTGTATTTCCCAATGTCTTTCAACGGGGGCTCCCAATTTTTCAAATTCGGTGTTTTCCGATGAAGACTGAGATTCTTGAATTTGAGACATTTAGTTCCTCCAACTATAATTCGGGGTATTAAATTCGATTAACGGGGTATCCAGGTTGCGTTCGGATTGTTTTTGTTGAGTACTCCACGTCCGCCAAAGATTCTCCCAAAATTGACCCGTCCAAAGGGATACAACACATAATGGGATATCTTGCTGAACGGGACGTAAAGCAAAAAGAAGGTCGTCATGAGGAAGAATATCCACATCCAGGACGTTTCGGGTCTACCCTGGATCCACAGCCACATAGTTATGGCGCCTACCCCGAAGAATGTGGTCATAAGGATGATCGAGAAATAATCATCAATCGTGCTGATTATCTTGATTTCAGGTACGGTAACTCTTCGGTAAATTCGACGTAAACCGATGAGGAAGGCCAGTATCATGAAAACCATGAAGACTACCGATACTGCGGGAGTCATTAGCTGCGGAACAAGAGGAATGAAGAAAGTAGCGCCAATAGTCAAAGCTACTGCAATATGGAAAATCATGAATTCTGCGTAAAAATAGAGATTTTTCTCAGTGCTCTCCATATCCCATGGTCGCAGGACGTTTGTGAGAGAATGCACTACGCCTGCGGCTCGATCACCTTTAAGTTCCGCACGCTCAGGAGGCACAGGTTTCTTCAATAGTGTGATAATTTTGATTGTGTACATAAGAGCCATAAAAGCCAAAGCTATGTACTGAACTTCTTCCTCTAAAAACAACAGAGCGTGACTGACGTTGTTTTCCATTCTGCTTGTTTCTCCTTGCCTTATATTCAGCCTTATTAGGGGCTAAGCGTACAGAACTGCGGCAACTCACCTTCCAGATGAGCCGAAAGACGCAAGTGTATTGTTGAGAGCCTGAATTAAATAATTCCTATTTTTTGCCGGGAAAAGTCGAATGGGGATGAGCCGTCTGTCCGGCAGAGAATATGGATACCCGCATTAATCGGGAAATCTGTTCACAGCCGGAAAAATACTCAAATATCCCCGCGACATTCTTTTGAAAACTCAAAAGAAACCAAGAATTCGAAAAAACTCTTAACGTTTGCTCATGAGATCTAGTACAAGATCTCTCATATTCAATGACGAAAAACTCATGCGCCAATCATGCAACACGGCTCACGTGATCTCGTCACCAAAATTGCAATCTTACAATCTATATCAATGCGTTTCAACAAAGTCAAGCATTCAGTGGATGTGAAATAAACGTAAAACTAGGTAGTTAAGTAAAGAGTTTTCTTTATCTGCGGAATATACTACCCAATGGCCTTAGTATGAATACTGCTACTATTATTGTCAAGTTTATCCCGCGATAATTTATGTCTATACTAATCCGCGACAACCTTTTAGATTCGCACTCGTAAAATCAGTGCCTTTCAAATTCGCGCTCCGCAGGTTCGCACCGGTCAAATCGGCGCCATGTAAATTCGCTCCCCGGAGATCGGCGCCGGCTAAATTTGCTCCAACCATGATTACTCCCCAGAGCGAAGCGCGGCTAAGTTTTGCCTTCGTCAAGTCCGCTTCAGTAAAATTGGCTTTGAAAGCAATCACATCAGCGAGATTTGCTCCGGACAAATCCGTTCTGAAGAGTGAAGTATCTGAAATATCGGCTTCCATCAATTCAGTTTCACACAATTTTGCTCTATTGAGTTTTGCCTGACCCAGTTTTGCACGATGTAAATTTGCAAAAGAAAGATTCGCGTAAGAAAGATCCACTTCTTTAAAATTGGATCTAGCCAAATTAGATTTTACCAATCTAGCACGACTCAGATCGCTGCCGGCCAGCGTTGCCCCGGTCATGTCGGACTCAGTTAAATCGGCATCCGTTAAGAGAGCATTAAAAAGATTGGCATTCGTGAGATTCGCTCCGGATAGATCAGCGAAATCAAACTTGGATCCTACTAGTCGCGCTTCCGACAAATTGGCTTTGATCAAATCTGATCGGGAAAAAACCGATTCGTAGAGCTTTGCCCCTCGAAAATCCGCGAAGTTAAGTTTTGCTTCACCAAAACCGGTTTTCCCTAACTCTGCATCTCGCAAATCAGCCCAAGCCAAATCCGCAGATGCGAGGTCCACTCGTAAACGGCTTGCGGTCTCCACCACCGATTTCAGTGTCGGTCCTTCGCCTGAAAAGATGATCTCGCTCGTGAAGCGGTTGGGAATTTCGAACTGGGGCAATGGGTAACTCCTACTTAATCCTTCTCATCGTCCATAGCCTTTTCAACTTCGGCAAAGGCTCGGAAAAAGGCACTCTCAGTAATGCGAGCACGTTCATGGAGTTCTAAAATTGTTATGAAATCGGCATCGATCAATGTTTGGAAAACTTTTTCCAACTCCGCTAAATCAAGATCGTACTTGTTCATGAGTTCCCGGTCGGATAGACCGGCACGTAGATCATCGACGAATTCCCGTATGTTCATGCGATTAGTCATGCTGAACCGTAAAATAAATAAGCCAAAGAGGACCTTCTACAAATATATTGTAGTGTTTTAGCCTTCGGCATTCAATCCGAGTAATTCCGAGATGTCCATTCATCTCCCGAATCTATAGCGATGATCTACTGTCCTGATAGCCGAGTGAGCGAAATGGGAGGTGTTATAGCATAGACATGCTATTCGTCGCCATCGTTCAGGTAAGCTAAGTCGCTTGAAATTCCGTACTGCTTTATTTTTGCGTGAATCGTGGTGTAATCAATTTGAAGAATTCTGGCCGCCTTCGCCTTGTTCCCGGCAGTTTTCTTGAGTGTCTCAATAATTATCTTACGCTCCAGATACATTGTGTTTCGTCGAACAATTTCTCTCAGAGACAATCCATCAGGATGATCACCATTGGTCTCTATTGGAGACGAATCATTACCTGGGACTTCTTCCTGAAAAATAATGTGCTGCGGCAGTATCCGATCATCGGCTGCAAGAACGGCACGTCTTATCACCGATCGTAGCTGACGGACATTGCCGGGCCAAAGGTGGTTCAGCAAGAGGGTTTTCGCTGAATCGCTTATTCCAATAACCGTCTTTCCAAGCTCTTCATTTGTCGTGGCGATAATCTTTTCGGCAATATAAATAATGTCTTCACGACGTGTCGAAAGCGGCGGAATGTGTATCGAAAACTCTCCCAATCGGTAGAAAAGATCTCTTGAAAATTTACTCTTCTTAACTGAAATGTTGAGATTGTCGTTTGTAGCCACTATAAATCGCACGTCAACTTTGACCGGCTTAGTGCCACCTACACGGAAGAAACTTTTTTCTTGTATTGCCCGTAACATTTTAATCTGAGATCCAAGGGGCATATTTGAGATTTCGTCCAAAAATAGGGTGCCGCCCTCGGCCATCTCGAATTTTCCCTGTTTTGCCGATATTGCCCCCGTAAACGCACCTTTTTCGTGACCGAACAACTCACTCTCGAAAAGTGGCTCAGGGATAGCTCCGCAATCAACCGGGACCATCGGATGTGCTGATCTGTGACTCGAATTGTGGATGGCGCGAGCAACGAGTTCTTTGCCTGTCCCGGTATCTCCCTGAATAATGACCGCGAAATCGGATGGCGCGACCATCGCCACTTCATCGACAATCCTCGAGACTACGTCGCTGGGTCCCATTAATTCGCGCAACTGGTTTAAAACATTTTTTCTGTTTTTTGTGAGGTTGGTTCTCGACGGCCTTAGCTTCTTACCGGTTAGATCAAGCGCTTCGGCTATTTTCCGCAGGAGATCATCTTTCTTTATTGGTTTCGACAAGTAGTCGTAGGCCCCGAGCTTAATTGCCTGGACTGCTCCATCAATTCCGCTCCATGCCGTGATCATTAGTATCGGCAGATCCGGATCCATCTTTTTTGCTTTTTCCAACACATCCATGCCGCTCATGCCGGGCATAGCCACGTCTAGGAGCACGAGATCCGGAATCCCTAATTTTATCATTTCCAGGGCGGTAGACCCATCATGGGCGACCAGTGGTTGGTAGCCTCCGGACAAAACCCGCCTGTAGAGGATGTCACAAATCTGTTTTTCATCGTCAACAATCAGGATCCGGGCGTCTTTTTTAGACATATGCACCGAGCACAATTAGCTGCATGGTGATACCCTCTGCAGTTTTATAATTATAAATGAATGATTTGCAGCCAGGGGGGAAGCGGCTTAGTAAGCGCATTGTATGCTAATCGCGGAAGATGATCAACATATTTGAAGTAAGATAGATGGAATTGTTTGCACCGGGATCAATGAATTGATGCAACTGCGGGTCCGGCTGTACGTGTTTGCTTTATGAGATCACGAGCTTTCTGTAGGTGATCCATTATTGTTTGGTAATTACTTGGAGTCCTTTCGTTAAAAAAACTGATTATTGAATCGCAGGCTTGATATGTAGCGGTGATCGATTCGCGAATCAAACCATGGAATACCGTGTATTTTGCCGGTGGAATAATAGAAAAAGTCTTCGAATCTAGAATTTGTAATTCACGCTTAATTGCATCCAATTTGAGGTAAGCCTCCTTTGGAAACAACGCAGCATTCTGGTCGGATGGATCATAGTCGGCAATCGGAAGAACGGGAACCCTCGTCATTAGAATGGATAATTCCTCCAAAATAGGTGCTGTCTCTCGCAAATAATCCCGGGCGGCTCGGCTGGTTCTTGCATCCAAGTCCAAGGGGGTGGGAATGAGAGATGCATGTCGGGTTGCAGTTTCCGGAACTTTGTCCGGCTTGGGTTCGGGTTCTGGTGGATTGCTGGATATAATGGGTTCCTGCTGTTTATCATCGTCATCGGATTGGGCAGGCTGCTTATCGACCATTTTTTCGGTAGGGGGCTCCGTTGGAGCCTGCATTGGTCGGAATCCCGGTTCCGGGGACGGTTCACTCATTTCAGGTCGAGCTATCTCGGGCTGAGAGGCCACGTTCGTGTGTGACTTGGTTTGAACTGTTTCATTGCTCACGACGGGATCCGGTGATCTTTCAGGTTCATTTCTAGATGCAACGGGCAACTGTTCCGGAGTGACCTGCAGTTCCCGAAAAGAATCCTTTTCGATCTTTGGCGTTCCCGCTTTAGGAGATGCCTTTGATTCCAATATAGTCGGAATGGAGACTGCTTTTTTCTTGAATATTTCCTTTGGGGGCACCGGCGGATCACCCATAAGTTCCGGAGCTATCGGGGGTCTCCAAGGGAGTTCAGCGCGATCTTCGGATTCCTTCTTAGCCTTCGGTTCTTTTGGGGGCTCAGATTCGCTTTTAAATTCTTCTTTATGGATTCCTGTCCGGACCGGGTGAGGGGACCCGGCTTCCCGTTGATCACCGGCTTCGGTTTTTTCCTGAACCGCAGGCTGAGAAGGCTCGATGGGTTTAGCAGGAGCTTGTTTTCTCGGGCCAACCATTTGAGGTTTAAGCGGCTGAGAATCTTGAACGTGAGGGGAAGGTTGGGATTCTGATTTATCGTTTCGATCTTCCGGCGGTTTTGTCTCGCCTACAATACTTCGGATCTTAATTTCCGGAATGGGAACAACATACCCTGTATTTCCGATTCTCCCGGTTTTGGGGCTGTCGTCAGTCGAGTTGGTTTCGGCATCGGCCGCACTCAAAGCCGGCACTAAAGCTAATACGAAAATGAACACCAAAACTCGTGCTAAGGTCATCGTAAACCTCTGGACTCATTCCTGATATAATTTTAACGTTTTAAATAAATTTAATCAAGCTTGGAAATAAGTTCCAACATTTCGGAAGCGGTAGTAGGTCGAGGCTGAAGAAGATGAATGCGGTCCAGAATGCCGTTTACAAAGGCAGGTGAGTTCTCGGTTCCATATTTTTTTGCCAATTCAATGGCTTCGTTGAGTATTACCGTCGCCGGAACATTTGGGAAATTGATGATCTCCGCGATCGCAAGTCGGAGAATATTACGATCCACTCTGTTTAGGCGATGCAACTTCCAATTGTGAGAGAGTTTCGAAATACTCTGATCGATTGTTTCGAGATCGGTCGAAACGGTCCGCACCAAATCACGGGCGAAATCCTTCATGACACGATGCAGTTGAAGAACTTCTTCCTGATCCGAAGCGAAGTGTGACTCCAGAAATTCGAATAAATTATGCGGGTTCTGCTTGCACGCATCCGCGGCAAACAGAACCTGAAGGACGAATTCTCGGGTTCTTCGTCTTGACGGCACTATTCACATCTGCCAAGGAATCGATTGATCACAATTGTTTCAGTAAATTCGCCATTTCGATTGCTGACATTGCAGCTTCAGCACCCTTGTTACCAGCTTTGGAACCGGCTCTTTCAATTGCTTGCTCAATCGTATCCGTTGTGAGTACTCCAAAGCTGACGGAAGTCTTAGTATTCAGAGCAGTTTGAGCAACACCTTTCGCAACTTCGGAGGCGATATAATCAAAATGCGGAGTTGAGCCACGTATTACGGCACCGAGCGCTATGACCATGTCATATTTACCGGAGTTTACAACCGCTGCAACCACCTGAGGTATTTCGAAGGCTCCGGGAACCCTCACGACTGTAATATCTTCTCCGGCGGCACCATGCCTTATTAGCGCGTCCTCGGCACCGGAAATAAGACGGGAAACAATAAAATCATTCCATCGACTTGCAACGAGAGCGGTCTTTAAACCGGTAGCATTCAACATACCTTCTATAATCTTAGTCATCAACCCTCCGTGATCTAAGATTTCAGATCATAAAGATGACCCATTTTTTCTTTCTTGGTCTTCATGTATCTCAGATTGGTCGCGCAGGGTTCGACTACTATTGGGATCTGTTCTACAACTTCCAATCCATAACCTTCCAACCCAACGATTTTTGTGGGATTGTTCGTCATGAGTTTCATCTTCCGAACACCCAGATCCGCAAGCATTTGAGCACCCAATCCGTAATCCCTGAGGTCGGGTTTGAAGCCCAAACGCAAATTGGCTTCAACGGTATCACAGCCCTGATCCTGAAGAGCGTACGCCTTAATCTTATTGAGCAGTCCGATTCCTCGACCCTCCTGCTGCATGTAAAGGATGATTCCTTTTCCCTCCTCTTCGACCATACGCATGGCTTTCTCGAGTTGGATACCGCAATCGCAGCGCTTGGACCCGAACACATCTCCCGTGAGGCATTCGCTGTGAACTCTTACCAGTATAGGCTCATTTGGATCAACTTCGCCCTTCAGCAAGGCGACATGATTGTGTTTGTCTACATCGTTCTCGTAAACGATCAGTCGAAAATCGCCGCCGAATTCGGTCGGGAGAACCGTCTCGGCACCTCTGCGCACGAGTCTCTCCGTTTTCATTCGATACTGAATGAGATCTTTAATTGTGCAGATTTTCAGATCGTGCTGCTCGGCCATTTCGATCAGCTCAGGCATGCGTGCCATAGTCCCGTCATCATTCATCACTTCGCAAATAACACCGGCAGGGGTAAATCCGGCCAATCTGGCTAGATCGACGCTGCCCTCCGTCTGTCCGGCTCTTACGAGCACACCGCCGCCTCTGGCGCGAAGAGGAAATACATGCCCTGGGGATATGATGTCCTGCGAAGTAGCATTCTCATCAATGGCCGTGAGAATTGTGACGGCTCTATCGTGAGCCGATATTCCCGTCGTCACACCCTTTGCGGCTTCTATGGATACGGTAAAAGCCGTTCCGAAAGGAGATTTATTGTTGCTCACCATCATTGGAAGCTTCAGCCGCTGTATAATTTCAGGAGTTAAAGATAAACATAAAAGCCCGCGACCATACTTCGTCATAAAATTGATGTGCTCAGGGGTGACTTTCTCAGCGGCCATGAACAGATCACCTTCATTTTCGCGGTCCTCATCATCAACCAAAATGATCATATGACCTTTTTTAATTTCCTCTAAAGCTTCCTCGATACCGACAAGCACGCCCATTTCAGGCATCCTCCTTACATAAAACCATGTTTTTTCAGAGTTTCTTCCGTTATACTCTCAGAGCCCGTGCGGGATGATACGAATTTTTCAACATATTTTCCGATAAGGTCGAATTCCACGTTAACCCTATCACTTACATTTTTCTCGGTCAACCCGGTCAGACCGGCAGTATGAGGGATTATCATTACCCAGAAACGATTTTCCATTACTTTGTTGACCGTCAAGCTAACACCATCTATTGCAACACTTCCTTTTTCCACAAGATACCGAGAAGATTCCACTGCGAAGCCAATGAGAAATCCTTCTCCCACTGAACGTTTTTCCGAAATTCTGGCTATTGTATCTACATGGCCGGCAACTAAGTGTCCACCCAATCGAGAATCTAACCTCATAGCTTTTTCTAGATTGACATGAGAGCCATTTCTAAGCTCACCCAATGTCGTCACTCTCAATGTTTCCGGCGACACGTCCGCAGCAAACTCAGCTTCCTTGGGATTGAGAATCGTGGCGGTCAGGCAAGCCCCATTTACCGCAATGGAGTCGCCGGGCCGAACATCCGACATATCCAGCTCGGTGGAAATACGAATTCTCACAAAAGAACTCATAGGTTCCAGCGACTTAATCAGTCCACGTGCTTCTATTATTCCAGTAAACATCTAATGAGAGTTCTCCGAAAGACCAATCCGAGACCGATCACTATTAAACCTTCCTAGTATACACATTTCTCAAAGGACGGCAATCCTACACTGAAACGGTCAAGGATGGAACAGGGAAGATTTCTTAGCCAACTTCTGGGAAAACCGCTCTGCATCTATGATAAACCGCTCGTGGATGCCTGAGGAGATTTCGTCCAATTCATCAGAAGCCTCAACTGAAAATGTAAGTTTTTTGCGATCCACTTTCTCCAGAACAACCTTAATCTTAATGGTCATTCCAGGTGGGGTAGCTGCGCTGTGACTTATATTTACACCGGTTCCAACCGTTTGTTCAGCCGGCCAATCAAGATGGGGGTTCACGGCCTGGATACATGTCCATTCAATGAGGCCCACCAGATAACCGGTTGCAAGAACGTTCGGCATCACTCGAAACTCTTGTGATTCCGGCAACAGATGGGGAACCGTCTTCTCATCGGGAACAGTGTAAGAGAATTCGTATGAAATGCCGGGTAGTAAGGATGCCTTCATCACGACCTCCACTTTTCTATATACGTCAATCGAAAATTATCACGACGGTTTATTTTTCATGCTAAGCAGATGTCGGGGCCTGACCCGCGCCATGGAAGACAAAATATTGGTCTTTACATCGGGGATATCCTGTTCCAACTCATGAATTTTTTTCTTCACATAGTGCCTTTTGGACTCAATTTCTCCTTGAAACGGACAAGCACAGTTCACAATAGGAACTCCGAGGTACCGAGCGAATTCAGTCGTCCAATCTTCCCGAACATAAACCAGCGGTCGAATAACCGTGTTCTTCCCGTCGTCAGCGTGCAAAATTGGACTCATACCTTTGAGTGAACCGTTGAAAAACATGTTCATAAGCAAGGTTTCAATAAAATCATCAAGATGATGTCCCAAGGCTATCTTGTTCCAATTGCCTGATGCCGCAAATGAGTATAGGACACCTCGTCTAAGACGGGCACAGAATGAGCATGGGCTTGTTCCCACGCTCAAATGGGATTTTATAATTTGGAGTATGTTTCCGGGAATAATTCTTGATTCAAAACCATCTTTTGCAAGACGCTCGGATACGCTCCCAAAATCAAATGCTCCCGTACCAGGATCCACGGTCACTGCCGTCAAGTGGTATTGAACCGGTGCCCTGAGCCTCAGTTCATTCAATAGGTACAATAAAGACCAAGAATCTTTGCCGCCGGACAGGGCCACTAAGATTCTGTCTCCATCCTCAATCAATTGAAAATCCCCGATAGCTTTACCAACAAGCCGTCTCATTTTTGACGGGATTGAAGTTTTCATCTTTGGTGAGTATTCTATGAACCTTTGGAAATGTTGAAAATCACAACATAATAGCACAGATTCCAGCAGTGGTGCAGCAATACGGAGACCCTTCGGAGATGCAGTCCCTTGATATTCATTAGCAATGTAGCCAAATTTTACAACGGAAAACCTCTTTTCCAGGATGCTTCCCTAAGCATTCATAGGGGAGATCGTATAGGCATGATCGGTCCCAATGGGGCCGGTAAATCCACTATCCTCGGTATGATGGAGGGGACAATTTCCCCGGACGAGGGCGAAGTTTCCATCGAAAAAAGAATTCGAATGGGGGTATTGCATCAGGAATTGATCCACGGAGGAGACGGACCGATCCTAGAAGAGGTAATGAACGTCTCCCCTGAACTCAAATTCGTCAGGGAGCGGCTTGCACAAGTTGAACATGAAATGAGCCGACTTTCACCCGATGACCCGAAAACCGAGACGATTATTCAGGAACACGGGATTCTGCTGCACGACTTTGAACGGTTCGGCGGGTACACTTTAGAAGCTAGAGCCCTCAAGGTTCTGAACGGCCTGGGTTTTAAACCGGAAGATTCTCAGCGAAGATGGAGCGAATTTTCGGGCGGCTGGAGAATGCGTGTGGCGCTTGCAAAGATTCTTCTTGCTGAACCAGACGTGCTTCTGCTCGACGAGCCGACCAACCACTTGGATTTGGAAAGTCTCCTTTGGGTCGAAGACTACCTCATGAACTTTAAAGGGGCAATTGTTCTCGTATCTCATGATCGTGCCTTCCTTAATCGGATAGTCGGTAAAATAGTTGAGGTTGGGCGTGGAAAGGTCACGGTCTATACCGGTAATTTCGACCAGTACGAAAATACTCGTCAATTGCAAGATGATGTTCAGCTTGCCGCATTTAGAAATCAGCAGGATAAAATAAAGAGAATTCAAAAGTTTATTGACCAAAACCGAGTAAAAGCCCGCACCGCCAGCCGTGTCCAAAGTCGCGTAAAAATGATCGAAAAAATGGATTTAGTGGAACCACCGCCCACGCAACGTACCCTGAAATTCAGCTTTCCTCAGCCCCCTCCTTCGGGCAAACGATCACTTGAAATTGCGGATCTGGTCAAGCGGTTCGGGGATAAGGTCGTTTATAACGGATTTTCGATCAATCTTGAACGGGGTGATCGGATAGGGCTTGTTGGACCCAATGGAGCGGGAAAGTCCACTCTCATGAAAATTATGGCGGGCATAATCCCGTTTGATTCCGGTCTGGTAAAATTGGGGCACCAGGTAAAAGTCGGCTATTTCGCCCAGCATCAATCCGAGAGTCTCATATCGGATCGCACCGTCTTGGAAGAAGCGGTCTCCGCAAGTCCGAAACTAACGGAGCAGGAAGTGCGTAACCTCCTTGGTGCATTCCTCTTTTCCGGTGACGACGTCTATAAGAAAGTGAAAGTGCTCAGCGGCGGAGAAAAGAGTAGACTTGCACTGACAAAGATTCTGCTTTCGCCCCCGAACTTATTGTTAATGGACGAACCTACAAACCATCTTGATATTCCCTCCTGTGAGATACTCGAAGCCGGGTTGAAGAAATTTTCCGGTACACTCGTGCTCATCACCCACGACAGACGACTCATGAACTCCGTATGTACGGGAATACTGGAGATTGAACCGGGTAGAGCCGAATACTATCTTGGGAACTATGAAGAGTACCAATACAAGAAAAAACTTGATTCCGAACTGGAAAACCCCGAGATAACGGAAACAGCGTCGCCCAAAACCCCGGATGAAGATGAATCGAAAAAAGAATCCAAGAAGGACCGGAAGAGAAAAGAAGCCGAATTGAGGCATACCCTCTCAAAATTGAGGGCACCCATACAAAAGCAAATTAAACAAATTGAAACGGAGCTGGAAAAAAAGGAAACACGAAAAAAACACCTGCAGGCGTTAATGGCCGATCCAAAAACTTATGAGAACAAAGAACTGCTGCTTCCGCTGATTGAAGAATTGCCGATTGTTGAAACCGAAATCAAATCTATGGAAGAAAAATGGGAAGAATTGCAGGCCGAATTGGAAATCATTGAAGAAAAGGCTTGCATATAATTTTGCAGGCGAGCCATACAAATATTTGTCTGTAGCGGTTCAATCCTTGTTGAACAGTTCACTGCCCGCAGCAGGATATATTTTGTGTTCTTCCGAAGTGTCTTCCATGGAATCCGGCCATTTACCTTTTTGTGGTTCGGGTCCCTCTTTTGTGATCATGGAAGGCTTTGAATCCGTCATTTTGGGATTGCGTCTGATGTCGGCTCCCCTTGTGTCTACGCTGAATTCAACCGGAATATTGTTTGGATCAAAGGAATAAATGGAAACGACAAATCCGTGATCCACGGCTTCAGATACCCAAAAACCCGCTGCTTCCAATTCTTCCTTCAATTGCCAAAGATCCTGAAAGGTTTTCAACCCAATGGAAACATGGTCAAAAGCTATTGGGCCTTTGACCGGTGCTCCATGGTCCTTTTCCGGAATGTTCTCGGCCCCGCTCCATTCGAAAAACGCAATCATGTCGGATTCCGAGATTTCAAAAAAATAATGCCGGTAACCGGGAGCCCCTAAACCGGCCACGAGTCTCATTCCCAAGAGGTCTCTCCAGTAGCGGACAGTTTTATCCATATCTGAAGTGACCATTGCTAAATGATTTATTCCGGTAAAGCGATTCATCCGTGTTCCTCACAACTGTAATGCAGATTATCGTCCAGCTTTAATAGCCATTGTCGAGAAAACATTTTCGATTATGCTGTTGATCGGTAAAGTTCAATGTCAAAGATTTCCATGCTCAATGTAGTTACCCAATCCAAAAGGTCAAGCACGAAATAGAGCCTGTGATGCTTCCTCGGATTCCAAAATTTCGGCCGTTCATCTTGAATATTCTTGACATTCCCTATTCACGATGGTATCCGTAAAGCTTTGAAATCCTTGCTGTCTGACGATTGACTTCCATCGGCAGCGCCAATCAGGGATGATACAAATCGAGAATTTTAGCGGCAGTTGCAACTGCTGAATCCATATCAGCGCGTGATTCGGTAGGTATCTTTATTCAGGCCTTTGTATACTGTTCGTACCGGTCTTTAGTTCAAATTTAGCCGACATTCTCGTGTTCTGCGCGGTAGACTATGAATTGTTGCGTAAAGTCCCTGCAATCACTAAATTGCTAATAATTTTATATGAATACCTAATCAAGAAAGAGGACGAACAATGCTTAGTGATATACTAGTGAAAGAAAAAGAAACCGTCATTAACAGATGGCTGGAATTAACCCTAAACACATATCCGGACGAAACGAAGAAGTTTCTTGGAAGCAAGAAGGATAGGTTCTCTAATCCTGTAGGATCAAACATCCGAGAAGGTCTCAATGAGATCTATAATCTGCTGGTCACAAATGCTGATCCCGAAAATCCGGAATTCTCATATTTTATGGACAAAATCGTAAGAATACGAGCCGTTCAGGAGTTTACCCCCTCAAATGCGCTCGCCTTTATTTTTTTCCTCAAGCATGCGGTGCGGGAAGTCTTGGCTAAGAACATCACCGACCGCGGAATGTTTGAAGAATTATTGACATTCGAATCAAGAATAGATAGGCTGGCGCTCCTAGCCTTCAACATTTACATGCAATGCCGTGAAACACTATTCGATATTCGGGCCTTCGAGCTCAAGAATAGAACATCCAGAATACTGGAAGTAATCAGTCGGAAGTACGGGATGCCCGAGGATTGGGCAGAGCCCGATAATAATAATAGTAGCACTGCAACTTAGATGAGGTGATTGCAGATGAACGCATCGTTGTCCCTATTCGTCTCCCTGCTCGCAGTGATAGGTCTCGGACTGGTCGCTTGGGTAGGAACAGGGTCGATAGGCCTGGACAAGTTATTCGGGGTTTTCATTCCCTATGCGGCCGGAGTCATCTTCTTGGTCGGCTTCGTGTACCGCATAGTGGACTGGGCCCGAGTCCCGGTTCCGTTCCGAATCCCTACCACCTGTGGACAGGCTTATTCATTACCTTGGATTAAAAACGACTATGTCGAGAGTCCCCACACCACCCTGGGAGTAGTCCTCCGAATGTTCCTCGAAGTATTTCTCTTCAGATCTCTGTTTAGAAATACCAAAGCGGAACTCCGTGAAGGTCCCAATGTAACGTACGGTTCCGCCAAATGGCTGTGGCTCTTTGGAATTCTCTTTCATTACTCGTTTTTGATCATAGTGATAAGACACCTTCGTTTCTTCGTCGAACCCATTCCGTCGGTAGTCGAGATGATCTCGTCGGTTGACGGATTTTTCCAGATTCTCGTTCCCACACTTTTCATAACGGATCTTCTCTTCATGGGAGCCGTAACCTATCTCTTCTTCCGGAGGGTTGCCCTTCCGCAGATGAGATACATTTCATTGCCGGCGGATTATTTTCCACTGCTGCTCATTCTCGCCATTGGTCTCACCGGTATCATAATGAGATTGTGGTTGAAAGTGGATCTATTGGGAGTCAAACAGTTGGCAATGGGGCTTTTCACTTTCAGCCTGGCGGATCCACCTGCCGGTATAAACCCCATGTTTTACGTCCACCTGTTTTTGGTCAATGTGCTCATAGCGTATCTGCCCTTCAGTAAGATTATGCACATGGGCGGCGTTTTCCTGAGCCCCACCAGGAATATGGCCAACGTAAACCGCATGGAACGATATGAGAACCCCTGGAATTATCCTGTAAAGGTTCATACATACTCCGAATATGAAGATGAATTCAGGGAAAAGATGAAGGATGCCGGAATCCCGGTGGACAAGGAGTAAACATGGAACTGCATAACCTTCCTAAACCGGAAGAATTATTAAAGATCGATCTAAACGATCCCCCCGAGACGCCATGGATGGATACTCCCACCAGGTTTCGGGATGGCACTTACAGCTACCCCGCAGCTCCCAAGAATCTCAAAAGGCTCGGATTAGCCAACCCCAGAGAATGGTCCCCAACGGATGAGGACTGGAAACTTCCTGAAAATTGGCAGGAAATAATTCACAAGGGACTAAAAGAAAGACTGGACAAGTATCGTTCGTTCCGTCTTTTTATGGATATCTGCGTGAGATGCGGTGCTTGCGCCGACAAATGTCATTTCTTCATTGGTTCCGGCGATCCCAAAAACATGCCGGTGCTTAGAGCTGAACTCATTCGTTCAGTTTATAGAAATGATTTTACTCTCCCCGGAAAGATCTTCGGTAAGCTTGCCGGCGGCAGACCGATGACCATCGATGTGTTGAAGGAATGGTTTTATTATTTCTTTCAATGTACTGAATGTCGAAGATGTTCCGTTTTCTGCCCCTATGGAATAGATACTGCCGAAGTCACGATGATCGGTCGTGAATTGTTGAATCTTGTCGGGCTGAATATCAACTGGGTTCTTGAACCGGTGGCCAACTGCTACAGAACCGGTAATCACCTTGGAATTCCTCCTCACGGTGTAAAAGACATGTGGGAATTCATGGTGGACGACATTGAAACCATAACGGGTATCAATGTGAATCTGCCGATTAACAAAAAAGGTGCGGAAATACTCTTCGTGACTCCGTCCGGGGACTATTTTGCCGACCCCGGAACCTATACCTGCATGGGCTATTTGATGCTCTTCCACGAGCTCGGACTTGACTACACCTGGAGCACCTACGCTTCCGAAGGCGGTAACTTCGGTCTGTTCACTTCTCATGAGATGATCAAGAGGCTGAATGCGAAGATTTATGCCGAAGCGAAGAGGCTCGGGGTCAAGTGGATTCTAGGCGGTGAATGCGGTCACATGTGGCGAGTTATGCACCAGTATATGGAAACCATGAACGGGCCTGCGGATTTCCTCGAAGAACCGGTGTCTCCTATTACCGGAACGAAGTTCGAGAATTCCAAGAATACCAAGATGGTTCATATCACTGAGTTTACCGCCGATCTTATCAAACATGGAAAACTGAAATTTGATCCCAGTAGAAACAAGAACGTCATCACAACATATCATGACTCTTGCAACCCTGCCCGAGCAGCCGGCTTAATGGATGAACCCCGTTACGTCTTGAATGCCGTTTGCGAAGATTTTCATGAAATGCCCGAAAACACGATTCGTGAACAAACCTTCTGCTGCGGCGGCGGTGCCGGTCTAGGAAATGACGAGAACCTCGAAATGAGAATGAGGGGCGCATTTCCGAGGGCAAATGCATTGCGTCACGTCAGAGATAAACACGGCGTGAATAGGTTAACGTGCATGTGCGCAATCGACCGGGCCACATTGACTGCGCTATGTCATTACTGGGCGCCTGATGTCGAAGTCGGCGGTATTCATGAGTTAGTGGCAAATGCCCTAATCATGACCGGTGAGCAAGAGCGAGAGACCGATTTGCGCGGCAACCCTCTGAATGAGGAGGCTGAGTAATGTATAACGCCGGAAAAATCATAGTCGGGATTATTATCTTCCTAGGCCTTTTTACGCTACCCTTTTGGTACAACATCGGAAAAACCGCTACTCCGCCCAAACTTGAAGTAGGCACCAACGAGAAACAGTGTGTGGAATCAACAGCTTTCATGAAGGCATCTCACATGAAGCTTCTCGATGAATGGCGAGATGAGGTAGTCCGAAACGGCAAGAGAACGTATGTCAGTAAGCTCAACGGCAAGACGTACGACATGAGCTTGCAAAATACCTGTACCAAATGTCACGCAAAGAAAGAGCAGTTCTGCGATCGATGCCATACCTTCGTCGATGCGACCCCAAAATGCTGGGACTGCCACATTCCGCCGGAACAAGTGAAGCAGACTGCGTCTGGTGACGACAAGGCCCTAAGGAGTAACTAAATGGATAGAAATAGAAGACGGTTTTTACAAATCGCCGGTCTATCCGTGCTGGGGCTCGGATTAGGTCCGGTCAAGGACGCTGTCGGCCAAATGCCCGGTAAAGTGGATGTTCTTCCCAATGCAAAAGTGGGAAAACGATGGGCAATGGTTATAGACCAGAGAAAGTGTTTGAACGCGAAAGATGCATGCAAGGACTGCGTCTTAGCTTGTCACACCGTTCATAACGTGCCGGCCTTTGACAACAGCAAAGATGAAGTCAAATGGATCTGGCAGACTTCATTTGAACATGCTTTTCCGGGGCAAGAAGACAAGGTTACTGCTGAATACATAAAGGAAAGTCTCAAAGGTCTTCCCTTCATGGTTCTTTGTAACCATTGCGACAATCCTCCTTGCGTTCGAGTATGTCCGGTCAAAGCCACTTTTCGCCGTGATGACGGAATCGTCATGATGGATTATCACCGCTGTATCGGATGTCGGTTTTGCATGGCTGCTTGTCCATATGGCGCACGAAGCCTCAACTGGCGCGATCCGAGGCCCTTCATCAAAACGCCCTTGAATAAAGAGTACCCCACGAGAACCAGAGGCGTTGTAGAAAAATGCAATTTCTGCTTTGAACGCTTGGCAAAAGGTCAGATCCCTGCATGTGTCGAAGCATGTAAGGATAAGGCATTGATCTTCGGTGATCTCGAAGATCCAAACTCCGAGATCCGAGAAGTGTTGCGCAGAAATCCGAGTATTCGGAGAAAACCCCAGCTAGGGACTAACCCGCAGGTTTATTACATAATGTGAGGTGGCCATGCTAGAAAAGGCTCTAACAGGTAGCAAAAATTATTTCATCTGGTTGGCCGTGCTGTTAGGTCTGCTCGGTATTGGTTTCCTGGCCTACCTCAAGCAGCTCAGTTACGGTTTAGGTATCACGGGTATGAGCAGGGATGTGTCCTGGGGAGTGTACATCGGCCAATTTACTTTCCTGGTCGGTGTTGCCGCTTCAGCCGTCATGCTCGTTTTGCCCTATTATCTACACAACTATAAAATATTTGGAAAAATCACCATTCTCGGAGAGTTTCTCGCCGTTGCCGCGGTTACGATGTGCCTCTCCTTCATCGTAGCCGACCTGGGACAACCTTCCCGAGCATTCAATGTGTTACTGCATCCAACGCCCAATTCGGTCCTGTTTTGGGATATGGTGGTTCTGAATGGTTATTTGTTCCTGAATATCATTGTAGGCTGGACGATTCTGGGAGCAGAAAAGAAGGGCGCTCCGCCCCCCAAGTGGATCAAACCCTTCATTTATCTCTCAATTCCCTGGGCGGTCAGTATTCATACGGTTACGGCGTTTTTATATGCGGGTCTCCCTGGACGAGGTTTTTGGTTGACCGCCATTATGGCTCCCCGCTTTTTGGCATCGGCCTTTGCTTCAGGTCCCGCTTTGCTCATACTGATTTGCCTATTTCTCCGTAAATACACGAAATTTGACGCCGGATGGGAAGCGATTCAAACCCTTTCCAAGATCATTACGTATGCAATGATCATCAGCGTATTCTTCGTACTGTGTGAACTCTTTACCGTTTACTACAGCCAAATTCCCGAGCACATGCATCATTTCACGTATCTATTTACGGGACTGCATGGACATACTGCTTTGGTACCCTGGATGTGGACGGCTGCAATACTGGCGTTCGTGGCAATCGGTCTCTTGATAAATCCGAAGACACGCCAGAACCCCACCACTCTCGCAATAGGGTGCATGGCTACATTTGCAGCTCTTTGGATCGAGAAGGGCGTCACTTTGGTCATTACCGGTTATATTCCATCTCCGTTGGAGACGATAACCGAATACTCTCCCACTGCTGCGGAGATCGCCATCACAATCGGTGTATGGTCTTTGGGTCTCCTGATTTTATCGATCCTGTACAAGGTGGCACTGACCGTTAAGGAAGAAGCTGCCGCATAATTTCTCGACACCTGCTTCCATAGAGAGGGGCTGTTTCAACAGCCCCTCTTTTTTATGTACCCGCAATCTATCTGAGACAATTCCTGCATACTGAAACCCAAGTGTTCTTTGTCGGATTGTAGAATGTTGATCAATCTGCTACCATGATCAAAGCTTATTGATAAAATGTTGATTCTTAATTAGTGCAACGAGTTCATTACACAATTTTTGGAGCTTGAGTTGACAATTTTGGAATCCGAACGCCGATGTCTATCGATAGATTTGGGCGTTGTAAGCCTTACACAAGCCGAATCTTTGATGCAGCAATTTGCCAAACTTAGGGCGGATGAACTTCTTCCCGATATAGTACTCTTCTTGGCACACCCTCCGACGGTAGCCGTCGGTCTGCGAGGATCAGCTCAAAGCCCGCCTAAAGATCTTCTCGTTCCATTAGAGAGGCTAAGCAGAGAAAATATTGGTTTCGTCAGATCAGTAAGGGGAGGGGGCATTACCTATCACTGGCCGGGTCAAATAGTGGTTTATCCTGTATTGGAGCTGCCTAGAACAGAACGGAACATTCCCGCATACATGAGAAAACTTGAAGACGTTGCCTTGCTCACGCTATCGCAATACGGGCTCCAGCCGAGCCGTAAGAGAGAGTCCGCCGCATATTTGGGATTGTGGCTGGGAAACCGGAAAATTATGTCTATGGGCATAAGGGTTACCAACTGGGTAACCACGTTCGGTTTTGCAATAAATGTCTGCGGCAACATTAAACCGACTGAGTATGTACGGCCGTGTGGAATTCAAAACGCATCCATCACAACCATTGAACAAGAAACGGGAATCAATCCGAATCGGAGCGAACTGCTTTCGCATCTAACACGGAGCTGGGAAGAGGTGTTCGACAAATCGCTGGAATGGTTGTCTCCCGAACCTGAAGACGTATTCCCTGAGATGCCGCGAGAACCAAAGAAACAGCGGCTCGGGCGTGATCAAATCAAGTCACTTTTGAATGCGACCAACCACGAACTGTGTGGTGCTTAATCTCATTTTGAATAAAAAACCGGACGGTATGAAGATGAACGATCAAGAATTCATCCAATATTTGGACCCTGACGGGAATGCCGACTCGGCGGCCATCAAAGATATTCCCGAATCGGTGTTCATGAAAATGTATCGTTTGATGAACATGACGAAACTCTGGAATTCAAAGGCACTAAGCTTACAGAGGCAGGGTCGTTTAGGAACCCTCGCCTCAGTGCGTGGACAGGAGGCCTCAAACGTTGGTATGGGAATGGCTCTCGAACCGACGGATTGGTTTGTGCCGGCCTTTAGAGAATACGGGGCTTTCTTTGCGAGGGGAGCCGATCCGGTAATGATGCTCCAGTATTGGGGCGGAGATGAACGAGGAGCAAAGCCGAGAGAAGGTTCCAACACCCTTCCCGTATGCATCACGGTGGGATCGCATCTGTGTCATGCCGTAGGATTGGCCATGGGGGCCAAGATCAAGGGTGACAAGGTTGCGGTGATGTCCAGTTCGGGAGACGGGTCTACATCCCAGGGAGATTTTCATGAAAGTCTCAATTTTGCGGGTGTATTCGGGTTGCCTGTGGTCTTTGTGATTCAGAACAATCACTGGGCCATTTCCGTTCCACTGTCAAAGCAGACGCTGATTCAAAGTCTTGCAGATAAGTCATGTGCATACGGCATTCCCGGAATTCGAGTTGACGGAAATGATGTTATCGCCGTGTATCTCACTCTAAAACAGCAACTCGCCAAGGCACGATCCGAACAGACACCTTCTCTTGTGGAACTTGTAACCTACAGAATGGATGATCACACGACCTCGGATGACGCTTCACGCTACCGAACAGCCGAGACATTGGACCCATGGAAAGCCCGTGATCCAATTGATAGATTCCGGAAATTCCTGACGGCTAAATACGATTGGGACGAAGCAAAGGAAAAGGATCTTCAGTCGGAACTCACCAATCTCATAGAAACCACCGTTCGGGATTACGAAGCTATTCAACCCCCGAAGCCCACTGACATTTTCAACTTCATTTATGCAGACATGCCTTGGAATCATAAAGAGCAACGTGACCAACTCATGCGAACTTTGGGCGAATCCGGGAGGTGATTTTCAATGGCACGTATGTCAATGGTGGAAGCGATTAATCGGACATTCCATGAGTTAATGGAAGAAGACGACAGAGTCATCGTGATGGGCGAAGACGTCGGAGTGGACGGGGGCGTATTTCGAGCCACCGTAGGACTCATCGAAAAATTCGGCCCGTTACGCGTCATAGATACCCCACTGGCTGAAAGTTGCATTGTGGGATCCGCAATCGGAATGGCAATTTACGGATTGCGACCCGTTGCCGAAATTCAGTTCGAAGGATTCATGTTTGAAGCTTACAACCACATCTACAATCATGCCTCCCGCATGCGAAAGAGATCTCAGGGTGTCTACGGGGTTCCTCTCGTCATCCGAGCGCCGTACGGAGCGGGAGTGCGGGCGCTTGAACATCATTCAGATGCCCCGGAAACGCTGTTTTGCCACATCCCCGGTCTAAAGGTGGTCATTCCCGCCACTCCTTCCGATGCCAAAGGGCTACTCACTTCCGCAATAGAAGACCCGGATACAGTGATCTATTTGGAACCAAAAAGACTGTACAGGCTCTTCAAGGAGGAAGTTCCGGAAGGCCGTTATGAAGTGCCTCTCGGAAAAGCTCGTGTGGTTAGGGAAGGTGGCGACATTACTCTCATAAGCTATGGAGGCATGGTTTCCGTGTGCGAAAGAGCAGCACAGCATGTCGCAAATGAGGGGGTCGAAGCGGAAGTCCTGGACTTACGAACAATATGGCCCTTCGATATCGAAGCAATCGTTAATTCCGTAAACAAGACCGGTCGAGTTGTAATTTGTCATGAGGCTCCACGCTCATTTGGAGTAGGTGCCGAAATTGCCGCTCAGATTTCCGAGCGGTGCCTTTTATCGTTGCTGGCCCCTATAAAGCGAGTCACCGGTTATGATGTAATGCCGCCCTTGGCTAAATTAGAAGAATACAATTATCCGGATCCCGAGCGAGTGGTTCAGGCAATACACGAAATTATGCAGTTTTAATCATATGCACGACTGGCGACTTGGTCCGTTATCCTAAGGAGGACTCATTCAATGAGAGAGGTATTCAGACTTCCCGATGTTGGAGAAGGTATTGCTCAGGCTGAAATAGTAGAATACCTGGTTAGTGTTGGTGATACGGTTGCGGCGGATCAGCCGGTGGTTAGGATTGAAACGGACAAGGCAGTTGTGGAATTGCCGTCCCCAGTGGCAGGGGTCATCGCTGAAATACCCCATTCACCCGGAGACACCGTCAATGTCGGAGACCCTATATTAGTAATCGAAACCGATAAACCCATCTCCACCCCGGGAGGTGGCCAGGAACGGGCCGAGCCATTGAGTCCGGTACCTCCATCCGCTCCACCCCAGGAACCGGCTCCTCCGGCCGAAAAACCAATAGAGTCCTCGGCAGTTCCGAAAGACACCGAAACAAAACCCGCGGAACAAACCAAAGTACTGGCGACGCCTCATACTCGCAAGCTCGCCAGAGAACTAAAGGTGGACATATCTGAAGTCCAGGGGACAGGATCTCACGGACGCATCACCGATGAAGATATCAGGCGGGCTGCTGAAAAGACTCCACCGCCACCGCCCAAAGCTCCTACTGCCGCAGCAATTCAAGGTCCTGCAACATTGGGTTTCGATTTTGAAAAATACGGCCCAACCAAGAGGCAGCCACTTAAAGGAGTGCGGAAACGAACAGCAGAAGTTATGGCCAGATCCGTTTCCACCATTCCCCATGTAACTCATTTCGATGAAGCTGATGTGACGGATCTGCTGGACGTCATAGCTCGGGAACGCAAGTTGGCGGACAGTCGAGGCACCAAGCTGACCATCTTATCCTTCGTTATGAAAGCCGCAGCATCCGCTCTGAAATTGTACCCTATCCTCAATTCATCCCTCGATGAAGAAACGTGTGAAGAAGTATTTAAGGACTACTATAACATTGGCTTTGCAGTAGACACGGAATCCGGCTTGATGGTCCCCGTGGTGAAAGACGTAGACAAGAAATCCATTCTGCAGATTGCTGCTGATCTACAGTCACTGAGTGAAAAAGCGAGAAACCGTTCAATCGACATTGAAGAGATGCGCGGAGGCACTTTCACCATTACCAACATCGGCTCCATCGGGGGAAAATGGGCCACGCCGATCATCGTTCATCCCCAGGTAGCCATCCTTTGCACCATGAGAGCCGAAAAAAAACCGGTAGTAAAAGATGACCAGATCGTACTGAGAACGGTGATGCCGATAACTTTATCTTTCGACCATAGAATGTTGGACGGTGCGGACGCAGCACGTTTCGTCAACTTCATTGTCGGCTTGTTGGAAGACCCAATGCGCATGTTGGTCGACATGAGCTGAGGCGTTATCGAGTAGTCTCGCATAGTTCTACAGACGCATAGGTCCGATCTGAAATCGGATGCTTCATTCAAGGAGACCCAAATGGTAGTCGGGGATTTCGCACAAGGAACTCAGGTAGCGGTAATCGGCGGCGGTCCGGGTGGATATGTCGCAGCCATAAGAGCAGCGCAATTGGGTCTTGAAGTTACCCTTGTGGAGAAAGAACTCCTTGGGGGAGTATGCCTTAACTGGGGATGCATCCCTTCCAAAGCACTGATCTATGTTGCCGATCTAAAAAATCGTATCGAAGGTGCCGACAAAATAGGATTGATCGTAAAAAATGTCGAGATTGATCTTCCAAAACTGATCACGTGGAAAAACGATGTAGTCGCGAAACTTCGCAATGGAGTAGCTTCCCTCCTTTCACAGCATAAGGTTCAGGTAGTCACCGGAACAGCACATCTTTCGGGTGATCGCTCCTTTTCCGTAGACGGCCCGGAAGGGTTTCACAGATTCGAGTTCGAAAACGCAATTCTGGCGGTCGGATCCTCTGCAGCTCAATTACCGGGATTGCCCAGGGACGGTGAACTGATCATTGATTCCACCGATGCTCTGGATCCCACATCGATCCCTGAGCGACTTGCGGTCATTGGAGCTGGGTCTATAGGTCTGGAATTGGGCACCTTTTATGCCAAGCTCGGCACGAAAGTGACAATATTGGACAATTTGGAACGGCTGCTGCCCACGCTTGATCGGGACATAGCACGGGTAATGGAAAAAGCGTTAAAGGCGTTTCAAATAGATTTGATACTGGGAGCTCGCGTGACCGGAGTGGATCGTGGTGATTCCCCAGCTAAACTGAATTACGAAACGAGCACCGGAGCACACTCACTGGAAACGGACAAAATACTTGTCGCTATCGGCAGGAGACCCAACACTGCCGATGTCGGTCTCGATAAGGCAGGAGTAAAGCTCGATCAGAGAGGATTAGTGATAGTTGATTCCAAGATGGAAACTTCCACCAAAGGTATTTACGCCATCGGAGACATAGTGCAAGGGCATATGCTTGCCCATAAAGCTTCATATCAAGGAAAAATTGCAGCGGAAGTTATAGCGGGCCAGGCTTCAGCTTACGAGGGGGTAGAGGTGCCGGGAGTAATTTTTAGTGATCCCGAAATCGCTACTGTCGGCTTAACTGAGGATCAGGCCAAAACTCAAGGAGTAAAAGTCAAAGTAGGAACTTTCCCGTTCAAAGTTTTAGGTCGGGCATTAACAATGGGTGAGGAGGTAACGGGTTTTTCCAAGATCGTTTCCGACGCTGAATCAGGTATTGTCTTGGGAGTACACATTGTGGGTCCGCACGCTTCGGATCTTATTTCCGAAGGAAGCTTGGCCGTGGCTTCCGCTTCCCATGTTGATGACCTTGCCTTAACCATCCATCCGCATCCGACTTTGCCCGAGAGCATAGAGGAGGCTGCTGAACAGGTGGAACATAGAGCTATTCACATCTTTAGTCCTAAATCCAAACAAACGTCAAAATAGCCCGATAGGCGAGCAACGAAATAAGCTTGACAGTTGCACTAACAGCAAGGCTTGTGATATTAGTATTGCTAACTCTACCAATTGCATATGATTGAACCCCAAATTGCTGAACGCGTGCGACTGTTGGGTAGAGCTTCCCTTATCATCTTTATTTCCGTCATCGGACATCGACGTAAATGAACTCAGCAGCAATTGAATTGAACGTCAGTCCGCAATTAGTACATATTCCTAACATGCATGACGGTAAAATCTGTTTCCGAGATTCATAGATCTTTGGGCATTCCCACAAATTTTCTTACCGTCCTGTTCAGAAGGAACATGTTATCATGTTGCCGGTTCCACTAATTGACTTTCAAAAGAGCGAGTTTTTGTGAACGAAATCCTATTTTATCTCGCAATTGTTATTACGTTTTGCTTCGCGTTCGTTAACGGATTTCACGACGGCGGGAATGTCGTTGCGACCATAATCTGTTCAAGGTCAATGAGACCTGCAACAGCCTTGCTTTGGGCTGCCATTGCAGAGTTTCTGGGTCCTTTGCTCATCGGCACTGCGGTTGCAGCGACAATGGCCGGCAGTATTCTCAAAACCGACTTCTTGGCTCAGTTAAGTTCGACGACCATTTACATAATCGTTATAGCTGCGGTAGCCGCTGCAATTGCATGGAAGTTGCCTACCTGGTTTATCGGTTTACCTTCGAGCGGATCACACGCTTTGATAGGTGGGTTGGTTGGATCGGGTCTGGTAGCACTTGGTCCTGAAGGTGTATCTTTCCACCAGGTACTGATTAAAGTGGTGCTGCCGATGCTCCTGACACCATTAGTCGGAATAGTTTTGGGTTTCATCGTTTTTTCTGTTTTGAAGGTGTTGTTCGGCAGAGCACACCGCGGCATCGGAAGTCTTTTTGAAGCGATGCAGAAGCCCACAATGTTTTTGCTTGCGGCAAGTCATGGTTCAAATGACGCTCAGAAATCGATGGGTATAATCGCCCTTGTTTTGGCTGCTCAAACGGGTGCGGTACATGGTCCGTTTACGATTCCGCACTGGGTGGTGTTCGGCTGCGCTTTGGCGCTTGCGGTCGGACTAACCCTTGGCAGCTGGCGAATCATCAAGAGTATCGGTCTAGGAATTTGTAGGATTGAGCCGGTGCACTCCTTCGCGTCTCAATTCTCGGCTGGATTCGTGATCTTCGTAGCATCCTTATTCGGTGGACCGGTCAGTACAAGCCAAATCGTGGCTTCTTCCATTATGGGAGTCGGAGCGGCAAGACGTTTGCCCGGCGTAAGATGGTCTGCTGCCGGCAATATTGCGTATGCATGGTTGTTGACTGTGCCGGTCTGCATACTATTGGGAGCGGCAGGATTTTGGATTCTCAAACATATTTTTTTGTGAGCGGAGAGGGCAATGTCCTTCTGGAAAATTTTTGGACAAAAGAAAAAAGCTGATTTCTTTGAATTACTCATGATGCAAGCGGAAAAGACCCTTGCCGGATGTCAGGCGCTCGTGAGATTTCTTGTGGAAGAGGGTGCTCATCCTGATGAACTCCTACGCCTAGAACAAGAGGCGGACGATATTCGGAGAATTCTCATAGACGAACTGAACAAGACATTTATTACCCCAATAGATCGAGAAGATATTTTTGCACTTTCCGGGGCAATCGACGACATCATCGATCACGCACGAAATACCGCTAAGGAAATGGAAATCTTTGAGGTTGAGAGCAACGAGTTCTTGATCCAAATGGCCGAACTTCTGGAAAAAGGAGCCGAACAGATAGTAGCCGCAATGAAGCATCTCAAAAATAATCCCAATGTGGCGGTAGAATACGCAGTAAGAGCCAAACGAATTGAAAACAAAATGAATGATAACTATTTGGCGGCTCTCAAACAGCTCTTTTCCGGCCCGGACCCGCATCTTATGTTTTGTTATCGAGAAATTTACCGACACTTCAACAGAAGTGCGGACAGAGTAGATGAAGCGGCTAATGTAATCAGTAATATTGTGGTCAAGACTTTCTGATTTCCAAATGCTTCCGGTTAGTTCCAACATTATCAATTTGTTATTCCTTGACATTCCTGTTTTTGTGCACACCCTCAGTGAAGATAATTGCATAAACAGAATTGCTGTTTGAATTCCAAGAATTGTTAGGAAGTGACCATGAACACATTGACGAGAAACTTGTTGTTTAGTTTTCTAGCCGTTTTCACAATGTCGATATTTACGGTTCCACCCGCCTTATCCGCACAACAATCCCACGGAGGTGCCGTAATAGGAAAAGTCGTGAGAAGTGACAACGGTTCCGTGCTTGGTAAAATTGAAAACGTCGTGTTAAGTGACGAAGGCTGCGTTAAATACATTATTCTTAAAGGACAGGGATCCGAGCGAGCCGACCGGCTGTATCCGTTGCCATGGGGAGTAGTATCCAGGGCCGATTCCGACATCATCCACGTGGTAATAGAACCATCCATGCTTTATGAAGCCCCAAGCTTCACGGTGGATGCCTGGCCGGATTTTTATGGTCCTCAGTATGAAACCCGCGTATTCAACTTCTACAGAACTCATGCCAAAGTGGACTTCAGAGACGGCCGTTGGCATAGAGACGGTGACAGGGACCGTGCAGGAAGAGATCGAGATCGTTTTGACTCGAACTCGAGATCATCGGTTGATGTTAACTCCAATGTAAGCTCACGAACAAATGTGAATGCAAATGATGGTAAAGATTCCGACAAATCGAAATCCTCCGTTTCTTCCGACAAAGATAAGGGTGTGTCTTCGGACAAACGATCTTCCGCTGACAACAAAGCTGCATCCTCGAAGGATTCAGTCAAATCCGATAAATCATCCGACAAATCATCGGAAAAATTTGATAAATCACAGCAAAAATCCGGCAAATCATCGGACATGAGCGATAAATTGGGGATGATGCCCGGAAGCTCCGGTTCCAACGACAAGCCTAGTGTGTCCTCGGAAACCGCTGCGTCTTCCAGATTGGATAGAGATTCGGATAAGCTGTCTAAGAATGATGCGAAAAGATCAAATTCAAGAGACAACGTGTCTTCAAGATCTGCTGTAGGTACGGATGGAAAAAAAGTTGATCGATCCGACTTTTCAAGCGGCTTCGATAAAAATTCGTCGATGAATTCGCCTTCTTCTCCGTCAAGCAGCTCCAATCGAGATTCTTTCAGCATGGGAGGCATGAACTCCGGCCGAGAGAATTCGTCAATGAGCAACCGTGGAGAATCATCGGGAATGTCGAATGGAATGTCCAACCGCATGGGAGCAGGCGCCGGACCTTCAGGCAAAGTTGATTGGTAACACTATAGGGGCCGATTTTATCGGCCCTTTTCAATAACAAAATCTACTAAGTAACTCCTCAATTATCCGCCCAGACGTTTCAATTCCTGCATTATTTTCTCTCGTGGAACAACTCCCGTGTATTTCGCGCTAATTTGATTATTGCGGACAATATAGATTTCCGGAATGCGACGAATATTGAACGTGCGCACCAATTCACGATCAGAGACCATAACAAGGCCGATCACTGCCTTATCCTTAGTTTCCCGCGCAACTTCCGTCAAAACGGATGCCATCCGTTTACATGGCGGTCACGTATCACTGTAGAACT